>JBKPFQ010000036.1:0-4982 GCA_046728915.1 Actinomycetota bacterium
GTGTCGCCTGCGTCGAGGTAGCGATGATCCTGATACCGCCATTCCGACCACACGTCGTCGATCATCGCCAGCCATCCCTCGACTCCCTCCCGGCCGCGGAACACCTCGCCTCCCTCGGGATAGCTCTCGGGGATGCGGATCTCGAAGTCGGGGTGAAGGTAGACGCGAAGGGCCGTGGCACGCTAGGACGGCCCGGGTGGGAGCTCACACACACACACGAGCTGGGAATTTCAGGCACCGCCAATGCCGAGTTTCCCACACCCCCAGCGCCCGTTCGCCGCCGAACCGCGCTCCTCAGGGCTCGTGGCTGGGGAGCGAAGCGCTGCACACCGGGGAACATCGGGAATCGCAGCCAACTCGCGAGCGATCGCCGGGGCGACGGCGGAGGCAGCAGAGGCGTCTGAGGCGCGCGCTTGGTCGAGCTTGGCAGCTAGTGCAAGAGCAGCCTCGGCGAGCACTTCGTCTGCACACAGCCGATCGCCGAGTCCCGATAGGAAACGCTCGGTCGCCTGGACAAGGGAGCCTCGCGCCAGGTCCTGATCGAGACCCCCGAGTTGCTGCCGCTGCTCACCCCTCAAGATGCGCCCCACATGGCGGCGAGTGACACCGAATTGGGCCGCCAGGTCGCCCCTAGAAGTGCCCTTGGCGGCGAGATTGCGCATAGTCGCGACGTCGGTGTCGCTCAACTTCATCGACATCGGCCCACCGATGCGACCAGGACCATCGAAAATCGCAGGGCAGAGGGATCCGTGACTGGGGCGGTGTCCTGCGACGAAACGCGATCGGCGTGATAGCCACCCTGCGAGGCGATCAAGCGCCGCGCGATCGAGTCGATGAGCTCCGGCGCCGACGCGAGGCGCGTCTACTCGCCCTGTCTAACGCGAGAAGAACCAGAACAAGCGCTCCCGCTTCTCGCGCAAGGGAGCACTCTTCCCAGTGGTGCGCTCGTCGCATACTGGGTTGCGCGTGAAAGCGAGAGCGCGCAGGCGAAGCTACTCGGCACTCCCGAGGGGAATCCCGCCAAACAAATAATGCGTCGTCAAGCCGGCATGCTGCTCGTTTTCGCGCCGACCAGCACTCGTCGGGCCGTGGCGTAGTCCTCGGGACAACTTCGAGGGCGAAGGCGCTCTGCCGCTCCGCAGCGCGGAGGGAGCGACAGCGCCGCCCGCCTAGACCTCCTCGATAGGCTCGTCCGATGGCCCAGTCGGAGCGAGCCGAGACGTTCCGTGCCCTGCACGCGGGCGATCCGTTCGTGATCCCGAACCCGTGGGACGCGGGCTCGGCCAAAGTGCTCCAGTACCTCGGTTTCGAGGCGCTGGCGACCACCAGCGGCGGCATGGCCTACACCCTTGGCCAGCTCGACGGGAACGTCCCCCTCGATCAGGTGATCGAGCACACCCGCGCGATCGCCGAGGCGAGCGAGCTGCCGGTTTCGGTTGATCTCGAGAACGGCCACGGCCACACTCCCGAGGACGTGGCCCGAGCGATCACGCGGGCGGCGGAGGCGGGTGCGGTCGGCGGTTCGATCGAGGACTGGGACCGGGAGGGAAAAATCTACGAGCGGAGCCATGCGGCGGAGCGGATCGCGGCGGCGCGTGAGGCCGCGGACGCGCTCGGCTTTCCGTTCACCCTCACCGCCCGCGCCGAGAACTTCCTCCATGACACCCCCGACCTCGACGACACCATCGCCCGTCTCCAGGCCTACGAGGAGGCCGGCGCCGACGTCCTCTACGCCCCCGGGCTAGAAAGCACGGACCAGATCCGCGCGATCTCCAACGCGACCAGCAAGCCGCTCAACGTGCTCGCCCGTTCGAGCCTCTCGATGAGCGAGATGGCGCAGGCGGGAGCGCATCGCGTCAGTGTCGGCTCGCGCCTCGCCTGGGTGGCGGTGGCGGCGATGGTTTCGGCAGCGGAGGCGATCCGGGACTCGGGCGACTTCTCGCAGCTAGCCGTGCGTGTCTTTCCTGACGACTGGTTGGGCTAGCAGCTGCGGCTGGGTCACGAGAGTTTCGCCAGCCCGGCGCCGATCCGGTTCTCGTTGGCGGTCGCCGTCGGATCGCTACGCCGCCGACGATTATGAGTCGCACCTTATGCGTCCCGCCGCCAGAGCCGCACCCGGGACCACCGCCCACGGGAACTGCGCGTCTGTATCTGTTGTACTACTTGCCGAAGCGGCGGGCGAGTGCGGGCTCCTCGTAACAGAAGGCTTCGAGCGAAACTCGAGGCAGTCGAGCGCGGCATCGCCACCGGTCAGGGCTAGGCGACGAGAGCGCTCAGGCATGCCGCGCCAGCCGTGCTCTTCCTCTCGCTCCTCGGTCTCGGGGCAACGACCCTCCTGATTTTCAGTGCGGTTGAGAGACGTCGCTAGGCACGACGGCCCTGCTGGTCTGAGCGCTGGCGCAGGCGTGTCTCCCAAACCAGCGTTTCTGGATGGAGGGTGGGGCCGCTTCCGCTTCTCGCGCAAAGCGGAGGCGACTCTAGAGCGGGATCGCCCCCGTCAGCAATTCGCAGCCGTCGTCTGTGATGAGCACGTTCTGCTCGATGCGAACGCCGCCGAAGCCGAGCAGATCATCCACACGGCTCCAGTCGACATCCCGGCGGCCACGGTGGCGCCCGAGCAGCGGCGCGACGAAGTAAATCCCCGGCTCGACCGTCCAGGCCTGCCGCGGTTCGAGTGAGATGTCGATGCGCAGTCGCGGCAGCCCCGCCGCTGGCTCGCGCCCTTCATCGGACGCGGCGCCGGCGTCGCGCACCCCGAGACCGACCAAGTGCCCGACGCCGTGCGGAAAGAAGAGCGTGGCTGCGCCGCTCTCGACGAGCGACTCCGGTGCGCCGCGCAGAACACCGAGCTCGACGAGCCCATCGGCGACGACAAGCGCCGCCGCCCGGTGCACGTCCCGCCACTCGACGTCGGGCCGACACGTAGCAATGGCCGTCTCACCGGCTTGGCGCACCGCCTCCCAGACGAGCCGCTGCTGCGCCTCAAGCTCGCCGCCGACCGGGTACGTACGCGTGACGTCGCTGGCATAGCCGCGATGCTCGGCGCCCGAGTCGACGAGGAGCAGCTCCCCGGCCCGCAGCTCGCGCCCCGTCGGCGAGAAGTGTAGGACCGCGCTGTGATCGCCAGCGGCGACGATCGTCTCAAAGGCAAGGAAGTCACCCCGCGAGCGCAGGAATGCCGCCTCGAGCGCAACCTGCAGCTCGCGCTCCGTCCGGCCGGGCTCGACCATCCCGACGAGCTCCGCGAAGCCCGCCCGGGTCGCCTCGGCGGCAACGCGCATCCGCTGTACCTCGACGTCGTCTTTCGGGCGCCGCAGGCGGATCAGCGAGTTCCGCAGGTCGCCGTCGGCGTCGGCCGTGGCGCCCAACCGGCGTACGGGTCGTCCGCGAATCCACGCCTCCAGCTGATCCAGCGGCCGGGTCCCCTCCGGGATGCCCTCGCGGTCGCCCTCAAGCCCTGACCAGAGCAACTCTTCGGCGCTGACGGGCGCGACGAACTCGACCCAACCCTCGTCCGGATCGAGCGCGAGCACGCCGCCGGGCCGCTCGCGGTCGGTGAGGTACAAGTACTCGGAGTGCGCGCGGAACGGGTAGCTGCGGTCGCCCCGCCCTGGCACTTCGATCTCGTTTCCGCCCGCCACGAGCACCACGGCATCGCGTACGTCCCAGGCGCCCGCGGCGGCTTCGCGTCGCCGCTCGAGTTCATGCGTGATGTCCGCCACCGGGAAAGGTTACGGGGCTCGCGGCTTTCGCCTTTCGCGCAAAGCGACAGCCAGCCGTTTGCCGACGGCCTCAGGTGTAAATGATCTCCGTTCATGTACGGAAGGGCGAGGCCGCTGGCTGAGAAGGCCCACACGCGTAGTCGCGAAGTCATGCCGTGCGAGCGAGTAGGGTTCCGGCGCTGATGCAGACGCTCAGCGCCCCGAACAAGGAGGTTTGAACTTGCTGATCGCCGACTTCGGCCTGGGTCCGCGCTCTAGCGGGAGCTCGACGAGGCTAGTAAGACCCCACTCGTGATCGTCTTCTTCGTGGCGCCGTGAGAAACAGTCTGGACAGCCCCCGAGTAACTCACGGTGCAGCCGCCTAAGGCCTCGGCAAGTCACAGCCCTAAAAGGCGTCACCGTGTCGCCGTGTGGTCGCTGATCGTGTTCGCGTCGGTGGTGCTGATCCTCTCGATCATCGCGAACTGGGTGCAGCGTGAGGTCTTCGACACGAACCAGTTCAAGAGCACGACCGATCAGATCCTCGGCGACAAGGACGTGCAGCAGGCGCTGGCGTTCTACACGGTCGATCAGCTCTACGCCAACGTCGACGTCCAGGGCCAGATCGAGAGCAAGCTGCCGAGCGCGGCAAAGCCGCTGGCTCTTCCGGTATCGGCGGCGACCAGGCAGCTCGCCACGGACGCCGCGGAGCGGGCGCTCGCCTCGCCACAGGTTCAGATCCTCGTCTCCAGCGCGATCGGCGGGGCGCAGGCGCAGTTCGTCAGCCTCGTCAAGGACAAGAGCGCATACGTTTCGACCACCGGTGGGAACGTCACCCTCAACTACGGGAGCGTCGTCGCCGACCTGGCCACCCGCTTGGGGGTGGACCCGGAGACGATCTCCAAGCTTCAGGACGTCGTCCAGACGTACACGCAGGACCTGAGGGCGCGATTGACCGCAGTGCAAGACCGGATTCGGTCCGTCCGGTCAGCCATCTCCCAGCTCCAGTCGCGTCAGCTGACCCCCGCGCTCAAGCAGAACCTCCGGGACCTCAAGCAGGGCGCCGCGGACCTCGAGACGACGATCAAGAGCCTCGAGGACTCGATCCACGGCATTCAGGGTCAGGTTCCATCGCCGCTCCAGGACCGACTCTCCAAGCTCCAGGGCCGGCTGTCCGACGCCGAGAGCCGGGCGACCGCGCTGAAGCAACGAACGGCCGCGGTGCTCAAAGACCCGAGCCAGGCGAACGTGCAGACCCTCGACAGTGCGCTCGCTGCGCTG
>JBKPFQ010000037.1:0-15533 GCA_046728915.1 Actinomycetota bacterium
CGGCTCGATCAGCGTCAGCGAGCGCACCCGCGCCGGCGCGCGCGTGGCCGCGATCAGCGTCCCTAAGACCCCGTATGAGTGCGCGACGATGTGCGGGCGCGCACAGAGCAGTGAGGCGACGTCCGCCGCGTCGACTTCGAAATCCTGGCGCCCTTCTGGGGGCGGCGGACTGGGCGGGTAGCCGCGGCGGTAAACGCGAGCGAGTGTCCAGCGCGCCGTCAAGGGCGCAAGCGCTCCCCACGTGGTTGCCGGGCTCGCGCCGCCATGGACGAGCAGGACCTCGGGTCCTTCGCCCTCGCGGGCTACCGCAACGGCATTCATCGCAACGACGGTAGAGAAGCATCCCGGCTGGCTGTCGCTCCGCTTCGCGCGACGAGGAGGAACCAGTTGGGCTCGTCCTGTAGATGAGTCCGGTGACCCCAGGACACCGGTGTCACGTCGTCGCACCGTGCGCGCGGCCGGGTTAAGTCGTCGACGACGAGTTCGGCGATCCCAGTGACATCGAGGCTAAGAGCGCCCTCGTCACATCCGGCGGCGCAAATACGCTTGCCGAGCCGGCGGCGCTAAGCGCTGCGGCGGCGGTCAATAGAACAACGGCGGCAGCGCGGCTCACGCTTACCCATTTCTCCGCTTGTCCGGCCTCGACGCGTGCTTGACCCTCAAGCCGTAGACAGACGTCTGCAAAGTCCTCGTCAGATGAACGCTCACTCATCGAACAATCATCGCGGAAAGGCCCGGTAGCTCACGGCGGCGGGGACACACCAACAGCGCCGCGGCCTCAGCCGGCGGCACCGGCGCTGCCCTTTGCGCGAAAAGCGCCACTACGGCCGGGGCTAGAGCGCCCGGATTCCTGGCCGCTTTACGCACGCATAGGGTGGATAGAGCGCGATTCGTGAGAATTCGGCCCGAGGACGGGTAGCCGGAGGCCGTGACCGCTGCTGCGATCCTCGACGTCGACGGCACGCTCGTCGACACCAACTATCACCACGCGCTCGCCTGGTACCGAGCCTTCCGTCGGCACGGCGTGACGCGGGAGATCTGGCGCATCCACCGTCACATCGGCATGGGCGGGGATCAGCTGGTCGGGGCCGTCGCCGGCGACGACGTCGAGGAGCGCCTCGGCGATGGAATCCGCGATGCCGAGGGCGAGCTCTACATGGGCATGATCGATGAGATCGAGCCCTTCGAGGGCGCTCGCGAGCTGATCGCCGAGCTCCATGCCCGCGCGGACGCGGTGATCCTGGCCAGCTCGGCCAAGGAGCACGAGGTCGACCACTACCTCGAGCTCCTCGGCGCGAGGGACCTGGCGACCAATTGGACGACCTCGGCCGATGTCGATTACACCAAGCCGCAGCCGGACCTGGTTCACGCCGCGCTCGAGAAGGCCGGCGCCGATTCCGGCCTGATGATCGGGGACACGATCTGGGATTGCCACGCCGCGGGGCGAGCCGGCATCCCCGCGGTCGCCGTGCTCACCGGCGGCTTCGCCGCCTCGGAGCTGCGCGAGGCGGGTGCCGTCGAGGTCTTCGGGGGGCTGGCGGAGCTGCGTGAATCGCTCGACCAGCTTCCAGTCATCGGTCGTGTCGAGGCCGGGGCGGCGGCCGATGACGGATAGACTGGTGTAGTTGAACGACAGGGGTGCTCGCGGGCTAGCGGGCTGAGATAGCGCCTCTGGAGACCCCACCCGGCGCCGACCCTTAGAACCTGTGCGGTAATGCGCGCGGAGGGAGCATGCGAACGACTTCCGAGGCTCCCATAGCGGAGCCTCAATCGGTTAAGCGGGCCGCGAGGGCGGCGAACGGCAGCGCCGGGACCGCGGATACCTCGCGGATGAAGTCCGCGGCGGTCGACATCAGCCGTCTTTCCCATTCGTTCGGCGAGCTCGATGTGATCGAGCGCCTGGATATTCGACTCCAGGCCGGCGAGGTGCTGGGCATCGTCGGGCCGTCGGGCTGCGGGAAGTCGACCCTCTTGGAGCTCGTGAGCGGTCTGCGGGAGCAGACCGCCGGGCGGGTCTCGGTGTACGGCGGGGCAAGCCCGGCCGAGCGCCTGCAGAGCTGCGCCTACATGCCGCAGCGCGACCTGCTCCTCCCGTGGCTCTCGGCGATCGACAACGCCGCGATCGCGCTCCGCAACCGAGGGGCATCGCGCGCGACATCCAGACGCGCCGCGCATCCCCTGTTCGAGCGCTTCGGCCTCGCCGGGTTCGAGGACACCCGCCCGGCGGAGCTCTCGGGAGGAATGCGTCAGCGGATCGCCTTCCTGCGGACGCTGCTGGCCGGCAAGCCGGTGCTGCTTCTGGACGAGCCGTTCGCGTCGCTCGACGCCATCACGCGCGCCGAGATGCAGGAGTGGCTCGCCGGCGCGCTCGCGGCCGAGTCACGGTCGGTGCTCCTCGTGAGCCATGACGTCGAGGAGGCGCTCTACCTGTCGGACCGCGTGCTCGTGCTGTCGCCGAGGCCGGCCCGAGCGGTGGCGGAGATCTCGGCGCCCGCCCCGCGGGCTCGCCCGCGGCTCGACGCCGTCACTGCCCCCGCATTCACGAACGCCCGCGAGCAGGCGCTCGAGGCCCTCACGGAGGGCGGGCGGTGAGGCGCTGGCTGCCACCCATCGCGATCGTCGCGCTGCTGCTCGGGCTCTGGCAGCTCGCCGCCAACCTCGACGTGATCGCGAACGCGCTTCGCATCGAGCCGTTTCTCGTACCGGCGCCCAGCGACATCGCCCAGTCCCTGTGGTCGGACCGCTCGCTCCTGGTCGACAACGGCTGGGTCACCCTCCAGGAGGTCCTGGCGGGTTTCGCCGTCTCGGTCGTCGCGGGCGTCGCGTTCGCCGTCGTGCTGCACCTCTCGCCGACCATGCGGCGCGCCTTCTATCCGCTCCTGATCGCCTCGCAGACGGTGCCCATCGTCGTGGTCGCCCCGATCCTCGTGGTCTGGCTCGGCTTCGGGATCGGGCCCAAGCTCGCGATCATCGCCCTGATCTGCTTCTTCCCGATCACGGTCAATACGCTCGACGGCTTGCGATCAGTTGATCCCGACCTGGTGAAGATGATGCGGACGCTCGACGCCACGCGCTGGCGGACGCTTCGCAGCGTGGAGGGCCCGACGGCGCTTCCCTATTTCTTCAGCGGGGCGAAGATCGCGGTGGCCGTCGCCGTGATCGGTGCCGTGTTCGGCGAATGGGCCGGGTCCAGCTCCGGATTGGGTCACCTCATCCAGCAGGCATCGGCGCAGCTCCAGACCGCGCGGACGTTCGCGGCCGTCGTCGTGCTGTCCCTGCTCGCAATCGCCCTGTTCGGTCTCCTGGCCGTGCTGGAGCGCAAGGTCGCCTGGTGGGGGCCGAAAGAGGAGGCTCGGTGATCAAAAGAGGTGCGAAGTCAGTTCGAGCGAGCGCCGTGGCCCTCGCCGTGTGCGCGGCGGCCGTCGCGGTGGGCTGCGGCGAGAAGACCGAGTCGACCACTCCGGGGAGCCCCCAGCCGTTCACCCTCGCGCTCGACTTCTACGTCAATCCCGATCACGCCGGAATCTTCGAGGCGCTCGACAACGACTACTTCCGCGACGCCGGCCTCGACGTCCAGCCCCAGACGCCGTCGGATCCGTCCGCCCCGATCCGCGAGGTTGCGGCGGGCCGGGTGGATCTCGCCGTCTCCTACGAGCCCGAGGTCCTCATTGCCCACGACCAGGGGCTGCCGGTGAAGGCTGTCGCCGCGCTCGTGCCGACCCCCCTCACCTCGCTCATCTGGCTGAAGGACTCGGGCATCCAGGACGTGAGGGACCTGCGCGGCAAGACGGTCGCGACCGCCGGCATCCCGTACCAGGAGGCGTACCTGACGACGATCCTGGAGCGAGCCGGCCTGAGCCTCAGCGATGTCGACACGGTCGACGTCCAGCAGGGACTGCTCCCCGCGCTGATCGGCGGCCGTGCCCAGGCGATGCTGGGCGGCTTCCTGAACGTGGAGGGCGTCGATCTGGAGCGCCGCGGCGAGGACCCCACGGTGATCCCGGTCGACAAGCTGGGAATCCCGACCTACGACGAGCTCGTCCTGGTGGCGAACTCCGACACGCTCGACGACAAGTCGGAGGACATCCGGCTCTTCCTCGATGCCCTCGAGCGCGGGACGAAGGCCGCGGTGGCCGATCCCGCCGGCGCGACGAAGGCGATCCTGGACGCCGGCAAGGGCCTCGATCCCAAGATCACCGACGCCGAGGTGCGCAAGACCCTGCCGCTCCTCATGCCGAAGGACACCGGGCACCCCTACGGCTACATGGACCCGAGCCAGTGGGAGAGGTTCGCCCACTTCTTCGCCGACCACGGAGTGATCAACGCGCTGCCGTCGACCGACGACGTGCTGACGAACGACCTGCTGCCGACGAACGAGGTGCCCTAGGGATTCGTCCGGTCTCGGCGACGGCTAAGCGGCCATGCGCAGCGGCGGGCCCTTCGCCACCGTCTTGTGGTGGGCGAACAGCATGAAGTCGCCGGCGAGGCCGCGAAACGGCTCGTACGGGCGGAAGAACTCCTCGACCTCCTCGATCGTCGCCCGCCGGCCCAGGCCCGCGAGGCGGCCGACCAGTTTGAGGTAGCCCAGATCGCCGGCCGGAAGCGAATCGGGATCGCCTCGCCCGTACAGGGCCAGGCACTGGAGCGTCCAGGGGCCGATCTCGCGGATGGCCAGCAGGCGGCTGTCATCCTCCGGATCGCCCGGATCGACCCGCCCCCGGCTGACCTCGCGCGCCGCCCGGATCATCGCGAGCGCCCGGCCGGGAGCCAGGTCCTTCGCCGCCAGCTCGGCGGGTGATCGGCCCGCGATCAGCTCCGGCGTCGGGACGTCACGCAGCGTGAGTCCGTCGGCGTCCGCGCGGCGCGATCCCCAGCGAAACACCATCCGGCGCTGGATCGCAGCGGCGCGCGAGGACTCGATGAGCTGCTTGGTGATCGACCACACCAGCGCCTCCCAGGCCCACGGACGCCGTCTGGGCCGATGCCAGGGCCGCTGGCGGATCGCCGACCCCAGCAGCCGATCGGCGCGAAACAGCTCGTACAGCTCGCGATAGTCGTCGTCCACCCCCAGCGCGAATCGCATGCGCTCGACCGCGCGCTCGCGATCCTCTCTCGAGTCGGCCTCGGCGCGCATCAGGACGGCGCCGTCGCGACGCTGCGCGGCGCGAACCACGGCGGGTCGCCCGTCCACGTGCAGAAGCCGCGTCACGACGCCGCGTCGGACCCGCATCACCGCATCCCCTCCGCCCCCCGCCGGGAGCCGGTACGGCCAGGGCGGCCGGACCTCGACGTCGAGGCACGCCGCGGCCGCGCTGGGACCGCGGGACGCCATGGCCGCTACCGGCCGTTGCCGAGGATGTGGACGTCGACCAGGAAGGAGCGGCTCGCGACGATGTTCGCCTGCTCGGGGCGTCTCCCGAGGATGCGGCGCCCGCGCTGCCGCTTCGTCTGGCCCGCCGACCGGACGGCGCGCACCGCGGCGACCGTGGCGGCCCCTGCCACAAGGCCTCCGGCAGCGGCGATCGCCGCCGTCTTCATCTCGCCGCGCCAGGCCTCGACGTCGGTCCGTCGCGATGGCTCGGGCAGCCTTTTGGGCTGCGGAAGCTCCTGCGGGTCGCCCGGCTGCGTCTCCTCGACGGCCTCCGCCTCCAGCACGACCTCCTCCACGTCCATTACGTCCTCGCGCGCCGCCAAACCAACTCCCCTTTCGTCAGCGCCGACCGGCCGGGCCAGTGTAACGGCGCTCCCAGCGGGAGCAGGGCCGTTGGGTGGACACCCGGGCGCAAGGCTTTCCGCAGTTTGCGGAAGCGCTATCAGGCAAGTGGAAGCTCAAAGAGCCGGTAACGCTTGACGATCGATCCGCCCATGCCCTCCATCGCCCTGTTCATCGGCTCGTTGACCTCGAGGATCCAGCCCGTCTCCGCCCACGGCTGGCGCACGCGAGCGGCAGTCTCGATGTGGCGCACGTAGAGGGCCGCGGCCACGCCCCAGTGCTGGTAACGAGGCTTGACCCCGAGAGCCAAAACCCGAACACGATCGATCTTGCGCCGACCGGTGAGGAACCGGAACCAGCCGAAGGGAAGCAGCCGGCCGTTCATCTTCGCCAGCACCTGGTTGATGTCCGGCAGCGTCAGCGCCGCTCCCACCAGCTCGCCGTCGCGCTCGGCGATCATCGCCCAGTTCTCGTCCAGGACCGGCTTCAGGTTCTTGGCCTGGAAGCGGACCTCCTCCTCCGTGATCGGGACGAAGCCCCAGTTCGTTCCCCAGGCCTCGTTGTAGACCTCCATGAACCGCGACACCTCGGCCTCCAAGTCCGACTTCCGCATTCGCCGGATGACCACGCCGTGCTCGGTTCGCGACTTCTCGGCCGCCTCGTGGATGAAGTCGTGGAAGCGGTCACCCTGCTTGAGCTCCCCCAGCCCGATCTTCCACATCAGGAGATCCATCGTCTTCGTCATTCCGAGCCCCTCCAGGAGCTGCCGGTAGTACGGCGGGTGCCACGGCTGCAGGATGAGCGGATCGCGGTCGTACCCCTCGATCAAGAGCCCGCACTCGTCGTTGGTGGTGAAGTCCATCGGTCCGAGCATCCGTTCCCGCCCGCGCGTCCTCAGCCACCCGGTTGCGGCCTCTACGAGCGCTCTTGCCGTGTCGGGGTCGTTCTCGGATTCGAAAAAGCCGAACATGCCGTCGTTCCCGCCTTGGAACTGCGTCCAGCGCTCGTCGACGTGGGCGGTGATCCGCCCGACCGCCTCGCCTTCGCGCTCCGCGATGAAGTACTCGGCCTCGGCGTGCTCGAAGAACGGGTTCCTGTCGCGGTTCAGGAACGCCCGTCGCTCCATGATCAGCGGAGGGACCCACGGCGTCCCGTGGTGAAGCCGGAACGGCACCTTGATGAACGCGCGGAGGTCGCGCTTCCCCTTCACGGGCCGCACCGTCACGCTCGGCATGGCGGGAGACGCTAATGGGTCGAGCATGCCGACGAGGCGTTGGGCGCTCATGACAGACTTTCCGCATGGCTGAAGTCACCCGCGCCCCGGTAGACGTATTCGCCAAGGCTCGAACCCACAGCCGGAAGGAGCAACTTGAGATGGCCAAGGAGGCGGATCTCCTTCCCTACTTCCGGCTCATCGAGTCCGAGGCTGGACCCGTGATGGAGATCGAAGGGCATGAAACGGTGATGCTCGGATCCAACAACTACCTGGGCCTCACCGGCGACCCGCGGGTGAAGCAGGCGGCGCGCGACGCGCTCGAAAGCTACGGCACAGGGCTGACCGGCTCTCGATTTCTGAACGGGACCACGCCTCTCCACGCTGAGCTCGAGCGGAAGATCGCAGAATGGATGGGAACCGAGGACGCGCTGGTCTTCACCACCGGCTACCAGGCGAACATCGGGTGCATCGGAACGATCCTGGAGCCGGGGGACACGGTGATCTGCGACTCCGCCGACCATGCGTCGATCCTCGACGGCTGCCGACTCTCGGGCGCGAAGCTGCGTCCGTTCCGGCACAACCAGATGGACAAGCTCGAGAAGATGCTCGAGCGCTCCATCGGGGACGGAGGCGGGGTCCTCGTGGTGGTGGACGGCGTGTTCTCCATGGAGGGTGACGTCTGCGACCTGCCGTCGATCGTCGAGCTCTGCGGACGGTACGGCGCCCGCCTGATGGTCGACGAGGCTCATGGCGTGGGTGTCCTCGGCGCCCGCGGTGCGGGTGCGTGCGAGCTCTTCGGACTCGAGGACGAGGTCGATCTGCGGATGGGGACCTTCTCGAAGAGCCTCGCCTCGTGCGGTGGCTTCATCGCGGGCCAGGCGGACGTGATCGAGTTCCTCAAGATCTCCTCGCGGGCGTTCATGTTCAGCGCTGCGGGGGTCCCGGCGGCAGTGGGCGCGGCGCTCGGCGCCTTGGAGGTCATTCGCTCGGAGGGTCCCGAGCTCATGGGCAAGCTCCTCGACAACAGCCGCTATCTCCGCCAGGGCTTCAGCGACCTCAGGCTGCGGGTGATCGAGCCGGGGACGCTTCCGGACGGCACCGAGGCGGTGACCCCCGTGGTGCCGGTGCTGGTCGGCGAGGATTGGCAGGCGGTGCTCCTCTGGAAGGCCCTCTTCGACGCCGGCGTCTACACCAACGTCGCGCTCCATCCCGCGGTCCCGCCGGGCGGCGCCCTGCTTCGGACCAGCCTGATGGCGACCCACGAGCGCGACCATCTCGATCGCGCCCTCGAGATCTTCGCCCGGGTCATCTCGGAGTTCCCGGACCTCCCCCGCGATGGGTAGTTTCGGCTTGTCCACTTTCGGACAAGCCCTAACCGAGCAAGAAAACCTTGCTCTTAGCGAACGACTCGTGGGCTGGAGGGGGAGCGCCAGTTGACGCTCGGCGTGCGGCTCGCCTAGGTTCCCACGCACGCCGGACGTCACCCCGGGGCGGGGACCGGCCGGACCGGACAGCGAAGCGAATCTGGCCGTTCCGTCCAATCCCAGAAGCCCCGAAGAACGGAGGGGGAGCGTCCGGAGCCATCCCCGGCAAGCCTCTACACACTCGGAGGAGGAGTGACAATGTCCGCTGCCTCGACGGCCGTTCCCGCGCCACAGCACATGCAGGCCCTCGCCCACGCCAACCGCGTTCGCCTTGCCCGCGCGTCGCTCAAGCGCGCCATCCTCGCCAACCAGATCGATGTCACCGACGTCGTGCGGAAGTGCCCCTGGGAGGTCGAGACGATGACCATCGGCGAGCTCCTGCGAAGCCAGCGCCGTTGGGGACGCACCCGCGTCCGGAAGTTTCTCTCCTCGCTCGCGCTCAACGAGAACCGCGAGCTCGGCAGGCTCACCGATCGCCAGCGCAACGTCCTCGCCGCCGAGCTCACGGCCAAAGCCACCCGCCGGCGTTAGGAGACGACCCTCACTGACACTGCGCTCCGGGCACGGATGCCATCCTCGAGGCGGGGGCGCGGCGTCAGCGAAGCTTGAAGGTGCGGCCGGAGCGCCGCTGAAAGACCCGGGTCAGCATCACCGCGGTCGCGGCGAACGCGGCAACTGCGATTGCCAGCGCGATCGGCAGCCACACCGACGGGGCGAGAAAGGCGAGTCCCGCCAGAGTCGCGACCGCGACCGCCCCGGAGAGCAGGAACGTGTGCGACCGGTAGCCGCCGAAGTGCTCACGAATCGCCAGCTCGAGACCGGCGATCGAGCAGAGCACGACGCCGGTCGCGATCATCAGGGTGCCCTGCGAGCCGCCAGCGATGAATCCGGCGACGAGCAGGACGATTCCCGCGAGCACGACGAGCTCGACGAGCGGAACGTTCCCCCACGGCGCCGGCGGGCGCTCGTCGAGGTTCGCCGCGCGGCGGCGGCGCCCGGCGGCGGCAGTCGGCTTCGCCGCCGCGATCTCATTTCCCTGTGCCTTCGGCGCCTTGGCCGGCGGCGGCCTACGCGGGCGGCGCTTTCGCCGCCTCTTGGAGGTCACCTAGGAGGGGCCGCCAGCCCCATGGCTAACGGACAACCCGAGGAATGCTTGACGCGCCACCACCCGAAGAGCATCCCGAGGATGCCCCACCGCGGACGGCAGTGCCAGTGTTGGCACGGGCGCTCGCCGATGTCCTCGGCGGCGATTCGCACCCACCGGTAGCGCTCCGGCGCCGCGACCATCGACTCGAGTAGGCCGCGGTTCTCCTCCTCGATCTCACCCCGGCGAGCGAGCTCCGCCTGAGCCTCGCGAAGCCTGACCGCGAGCCCGTCCCGGACCCGCTCAAGCTCGGCGACGTCGAGGACCCGGGGTCCACCCACGGCGGGAACGCTCCAGTCGATACCCGCTCGCGGAAAGGCCGAGGCGAACAGCTCGCCCAGCCGCTTCTCGAGCGATGCGATCTGCCGACGCAGCTCATCTCGCGCACGGCGATCGGCGATCGGGTCGGCGACCTGCGGGATGAAGGCGGCGTCGACTTCCCGGGGCGGCCCACCGAATGAACCGGTGGGCTCGATCTCAAGCAATTCCTCGGGCACGAGGCCCCTCCTTCCACCCTGGATGGACCCTGACAGTCTAAACGGGGATCCGCCCGTGATCCAGCACTGATGGATGGATTTCGGCGATATCGGCGCCGGAATCCATCCATCGCGGGTTTGAACGGCGTGGGCGGGGCGCTATCCCCGCACCACCGATGCCGCCAGCCAGATCGCCTCCTCCACGGCGATGTCGGGGACGCCCTTGACCTGAATCGAGGCCAGCACCATCCGCGCGGTCCTGGGGTTCACGCCCCGACCGGAGGCCGTCGCTCCGAACAGGAGGGCCAGCGGACGGGCCTCGTCGGCGATCACGAGCGTGCCCGTCGGAAGCGGGCCCGGGCGACCCTCCAGGCCCTCCCCCTCGGCGCTCTGGCGGATCCCGAGGCGTCCCTCGGCGCGGTCGGCGTCGAAGGCGCGGAGGGCGACGCCCGACTCGATGATGGCGATCGTAAGGGCATCGTCGAGAAGGCTCTTGCTCACGAACCCGCCGCGCTTGATGCGCTCCAGGGCCACCGCCTCCACCGGGGTTGGCTGCTCGTCCGGGTCCAACCCGATCTGGCGGAAGAAGACGCGGTACGCCCATGGGATCGGCTGGTGGCGCAGGGCGATCGCCTGGGGGCCGGAAAACCGGTTGGACATCTGCGCGAGGCGGTTTTTCAGGTGTCGCGGACTGCGGCCAGAGCCCTGATCGATCACGAGGTAGCGCAGCCCGAGCCCCGGAAACTCATCCCGGAGGTCGGGCGCGACCCAGCCTGCCTCGGGAACCGCGTCACCGGCCATCAGCGGTCCTTTCCCGCGCGCGCTCGCGACTCGCGCAGCAGCCGCTCGACATCGTCCTGGATCCCGGCCTGCAGGCTCTGGATGTCGGCCTCGCCCTCGGAAGTCGACAGCTCGTCGGTGCTGGCCTTCGCGAAGGCGAGGATGCCGCCCGGATACGCGAACGCCACCGTCGGGCAGCCGCCGACCCGGTACAGATCACTGACGGCGCCGTCGCGGTCATAGCCGACCGGCATCGTCCAGCCGTGCTCCTCGGCGATGCTCCGCACGGTGCTCGGGTCGTCGCGGACGTCGATGGAGAGGAAGTTGACCTGGCCGCGATACCTTCGAGACAGGCGATCCAGCGCGTCCTGCGTCGGCAGGCAATCGGCCCCTCGCGTGAACCAGAACGAGAGCACCAGCGGTCGATCGAAGAGGTCGCAGACCCGGATCGCGCCGTTGCGCGGGATCTCGCATGCCGGCGTTCTCTGCGCGTCCGACGGACACGGGTTCTCGGAGGTCGAGCAGTTGTCCTGGGCGATGTTCGCGTCCTTGTCCAGGGGTCCCGTGAGCGCGTTCGGCACCGCGAACTCCGAGAGCGGCATGCCCCGCTCATCCTCGCTCACGCCCAGGGTCCCGCCGCTCTGGGTGCGGATCGTGTTCAGAGTGGCGATCACGATCAGGACCAGGAAGGCGATGCCGACGAAGGTCGAATAGCGCCTCCCGGGGCTTCGCGAGGGCTGCTCGGCCACGGCTAACGAACGTCCGCGGGCGCCGGGCGGCTGCGGCGTCGCAGGCGGGCCGCGACCGTCGATGCCGGCTGAAACCCGCCCTCGGCCCAGACCAGCGCCGCCGGCAACACCAGGAGCACGCCCAGGAGCGCCACCCCCAGGTCGAAGACCGTGACCAGGCCGAAGTCGCGAAGCATCCTGATGTTGGTGAACACGAGCACCGCGAACCCCGCGATCGCCGTGATCCCGGAGGCCATGACCGCTGCGCCCGTCCTGGCGAAGGCCCGCCGCAGCGCCTCGCCCAACGACCCGCCGGCGCCTCGCTCCTCGTAGTAACGAGCGGACAGCAGCACGCTGAACTCGGTCGCGATCGCGATCACGAGGGCCCCAAGCGTGGCGGACATGGGGTTCAGGGGCACGCCGGTGATCCACAGGATCAGCGACGACCACCCCGTCGCGAAGACGATCGGGATCAGCGGGACCAGCGCCCGGCGCGCGGAGCGGTAAACGGCCACCAGCACCAGCGCCACCGCGAGCAGCCCCGCGACCGTCACGAGGTAGCGGCTTCCCGACAGGGCGGAGTTCGCGTCGGCGGCGAGCACCGGCAGCCCGAGCACCTCGGCGGTGACGCCGGGAGGCGGATCCTCTGACGTCCCCGGCGGGTCGACCTGCGAGCGGATGTCGTCGATGAGCGCCTTCTGCTGGTCGAACGGCATCACCTTGATGCCGAACGTGATCACCCCGGTGTTGCCCGGCTTGCCGGTCTTGGGGTCGGCGGTCACCATCGCCTGCGAGACGTACTGCGGCAGCAACCGCAGATCCGTCCTGATGCGCGACCGGCTGGGAGCGGTGGAGCCGTTTCCGTAGAGGAAGTCCGGGAGGGAGATCTCAGGGCAGATCTCCGTCTCGGACGACTGGCACGACGGCGCCGTCCCGCTGTAGCCGTGCCGCGCGAGGACCCGCTGCTCGAAGCCGTGCATCCACGAGATGACCTTCGGGTCGGTGAGGTCGGGCGCGGTTACCGTCACGTAGGTGAGCCCCGAGATCCCGGTCTCGTTCTCGAGCTCGTCAACGTCTTGGAGGGCGGGCAGGTTCCCCGGCACGAGCTGGCGGATGTCGGAGATGACGGGCGTCTGCGTACCCACGCCCCAGCCGATGGCGGCGAGCACGGCCGCCACCCCGAGGACCCTGCCGGGCGCCGAGATCGACATGGCCAGCGCGCGCCTGCCGATCCGCCCCGCGCCCCTCCCGATGGCGGTGCCGAGCTCGGCCACGGGACGGATCGCGGCGCCAAGGCGCTCGCGCGCACGACCGAGCGCGCCGAACCAGGTCGGGCGCGGCGCTCCGACAACACCGCCGGCGGGGCTCAGCAGCGAAAGCGACGCCAGCCCCACGGTCAGGGCGAGCGCAAACGCGACCACGATGCCCAGGACGAGGAGCAGCGCGAAGCCGCGCACCATCGGGATCGGCGACAGCACCAGCACCAGGAAGCCGCCGGTGGTGGCCAGGCCCGCGGTCGCGATCACGGGCCCGCCGCGGGCCGCCGCCTCGACCGCGGCCCTGGGAGGCGAGGAACCCTCTCGAACGGCCTCGGCGAACCGCGCCTGGAACTGGATCGCGTAGTCGACCGAGAGGCCAATCAGGACCGGAAGCACAGCGATCGAGGCCATCGTCAGGGACCCTCCGATGAGCGAGAGAAAGCCGAACGTGATTCCGGCGGCTCCCAGGGCTATCCCCAGCGGAAGCAGTCGCAGCGGCGATCGGAAGACGAGTGCCAAGGTGATCACCATCGCCGCGAGCGCCGCCGCCAGCAGGATGAAGATCTGGGTCGAGAGCTCGTGCGCGAGGCCCTCGAAGACCACCGGGACGCCGCTGACGACGTAGCTCGGCGCCGTGGGGCCGAACGACGAGAACTTCCTGAGGTGGAAGGCCGGATCCTGGGTCGCCTGGCGGAACAGCGAGATGGCCTCCGCGCGCTGCGCGTCGCTGAGCTCGGGCCGCAGCCGGACCGAGATCAGCGCCGCGTTCGCACTCGGGACGATTGCGGCAAGCCGCGCCTTCGGCTGGCACCCGGGCAAGCTGGGATCGCAGATCACCGACTCGACGTAGCGCGGATCGTCCAGGCGCGGCAGCCCCGTCTGGCCGTAGCGGACCGCCAGGCTCACCAGCTGCTGCTGGAACTGCTGGATGACCTGCTGGCGGGCGGCGAGCGCCGCCTGCTGCTGCTCGGCCTTCGAGTAGCCCCTCTGCTCGGCGGTCGCCGCCGCCTGGAGCGCGGCCCGGCGCGCGCGCTCGATCGTCGCCTGCGACTCCTGGTTGAGCAGGTCGCTTGCCTCGATCGCGAACTGGTTGAGGAAGGTCGCCGGGCCGAACACCACCGCACTCGGGTTGAGCTTCGCGATCGCCGCGCATGGCGCCGGGGCGGCCTGACTCTGGAACACTCGGCCGCCCTTCGCCTTGCCCGACAGACAGCTCTCGAGCGCGAGGAGCTTGCCGAGGTTGCTGGTCAGCAGCAGTTGCCGGAGGTCGCCCTTGACGAGGATCTCGACCGGCTCGTCGCCGAACTGCCGGTAGAAGTCCTGCGTCTCCGAGAAGGTGGAGGAGCCCTTGTCGACGAGCGAGTCGGGGTTGCGGTCAGCCTCCAGCCGAAGTGCCGCGACCGCGCCGATGAGCGCCAGCAGCACGGCCGCGACGATGACCGGCAGGGGCCGCTCAACCGCCCGCCCGGCAATCCGTGCCAGCAAGTTGCGAGTGCGCACGACGGACCTAGATTACGGAGGGGACCAGCCGGTCGCGCCGGTGGTCTAGGTGAGGAGCCGTCAGGCTCCGAAACATGTTGGTGCCGTTGCTGGTTCGGGCTTAGTCCATTGCGAGCGGGCCTTCGGTCTCCGCGTTGAGGAACTGGGCGACGAACTCGTTGTCGGAGTCGAACAGCTCATCGGACGGGCCGGACTCGACGATGCGGCCCTTCCACAGGACGGCGATGAAGTCGGCGATGCGCCGCGCCGTGCCGAGGTCGTGGCTGATCACCAGGTAGCAGCCGCCGTTCTCCTCGTGGACCTCGCGGATCAGCTCGCACAGCAGCGCCGTGCGCACCGGATCGAGGCCGGAGTCGGGCTCGTCGAACATGACGATCGCCGGATCGAGCACGAGCGCACGAGCGAAGCCAGCCCGCTTGCGCATGCCGCCGGAGAGCTCGTTCGGCATCTTCTGCGTGGCCTCGGCGAGGCCGACCTCGCGAAGCCGCCGGTTGCAGATCTCGGCGATCTCGTCCTCGCCCTTGTCGGTGTGCTGGCGCAGCGGAAACGCCGTGTTGTCGAAGACGTTCATCGACCCGAAGAGGGCGCCGTCCTGGAACAGGAGGCCGAACTTCTTCCGCATCTCGAACAGCTCGTCGTCGGTCATGTTGGGGACGGACTCCCCGTGCACGAGGACGTCCCCGGCGTCCGGGTAGAGCAGCCCGACGATGTGCTTGATCAGCACGCTCTTGCCCGTGCCCGACGGCCCGAGGACCATCGAGATCTGATTGTCGGGAAGCCCCAGGTTCAGGCCGTTCAGGATCCGCGTGCGGCCGAACTGCTTGACGAGGTCGATGATCTCGACCGCGTCCTCGCCGCCGTGGTCCCGCTTCTCGCCTGTGTGCCAGCGGTAGGGGTTCGTCTCCTCCGAGGTGACGCCCGGGATCGTGTAGTCGCGGTTCAGCTGCCCGAGCTCCGGCGCCGGCTCGTCGTAGCGGCCGCCGTCGTCGGGGGGCGCGGGCTCGTCGCGGAACGACTCGCCGCCGTCCTCGGGCGCCTGCTCGACGTCCTGCGGGGCATCCTCCCCGTAGGCGTCCTGCTCGTAGTTCTCTTCCCGGGTCTCTCGCGTCTCGTCAGCCATCGCAGCGGTTCGCCTCCTACCTAGGCAGGGTCAACCCCCGATCGGCGCCCGGGGATTGGCGCCCCAGAACACCAGGGTTCCCATCATCCCGATGATGTGCACAAGCACGATGTTAAGCACCATCGACTTCGCCGTCGCCGTACCCACTCCGACCGGGCCGCCGGAGGCGGTGT
>JBKPFQ010000038.1:0-49860 GCA_046728915.1 Actinomycetota bacterium
GCCGTGAATGGACTGTTCGCCAGTCGGTTCGCCAGCGCGGGTTAGAGCGGGCGCTATCCGAAGATGGTGGTTCGCTCGCGGGCCGCGGCTCTGCGACCGGCTCGGTCGATGCCAACCGGCGCCCTTGTTGGCGACTCGGGCAATACCTCAGAACCCACTCGCGCGTTGAATACAGCTCGTCGGCCATCTTGATCGTCCTCAACCGGCCCCGCTTCGCTGCGCCCAGCAGTGCGGCTCGCGAGACATTCTTCGTGGCCAGCGATTGGAGAGGAACAAGGCGCTTTGGTCCCGCCAGCGCGGGAAGGACGCGGCGTTCGATGCTGTAGCGCAGAGCCCGACGATCCTCGGGCGTGAACTTGCTGGCGCTCACGCAAGCTCTCCCTGGCTGCGTAGAGCTGGACACGGCGGCTCTGCGGGTCTAGGGTCGCTTGGAGCCGCCGATCCACGGAGGGACCTATGACCCGTATCCGCAGCCGTCTGAGCTAGGCCAACGTGATCTCGACGTTGTGCCTCTTTCTCCTGCTCGGCGGGGGCGCCTACGCCGCGACGGGCGGAAACTTCATCCTCGGCAATCCGAACACGACCAGCTCGAAGACCTCGCTCTCGGCCCCGATCTCCGACAAGGCGCTTCAGCCGACGACCACCAACACCGGTGCCGGTGCGACGGTGCTCGGCCTCGACGTCGCGAGCGGCCACGCGCCCCTCATGGTCAACTCGGACACCAGGGTCGGCTGCAAGCCAATTGCCTTAACAACTCCGCTGATATCGAGTGGGTCAACACGACGAGCTCGAACATCGATGCCTGGGCGGAGCACAACGGAAGCTGGTCCGCTGCCGTGCGACCCCCGGCAGAGGGTGAAGTTGTCGCGAACTCGGATGCCAACCCTGGCGCCACGCTTGGCCTGGGGCTGGGCAACGATCCGGGGCCCAGAAGGATCGCGATCGTGCACGCGTTCGTATTCCAGAGCAGTGACGGTGCGCCCTGCGGCTTCCAAGCCCAGGCAACCCTGTGGACGAGCGGGTAGAGCTGCGGTGATCGCGCCGAGCGCGCCCTCGAAACCGCCAGGCTGCGGGAGTAGGTGATGTCGCGCGAGAACATAGAAGTATTTCGGCGCGGGGTCGACGCCCTCGAACGGTCCCTCGAACAGGGTCACTTCGATGTTGCGCTCGCCGAGGAGCTGGTTGATCCGGATGTAGTTTTCGAGCCTCTGCGAGCGCCCGTATCGGGCACCTACAGAGGACGTGAGGGGTATCAGCAGTTCTTCGCCGATACGGCGGAGAGCTTCGATGTTTTTCGGTTCCACCACTCCGACATCCGCGACCTCGGGGACCGGGTGCTCGCGATCGGCACGCTCCACATCCGAGCGAGGCAAGGCGGTGTCGAGACGGATGTGCCTACGGCGGGGATCGCGACGTATCGCGACGGCCGCCTTGTTCACTGGAAGGATTTCGGTGACAGAGAGAAGGCCCTCGAAGCCGCCGGGCTTTCGGAGTAGCCCGGTCACGCCGACCCGCTCCCGCCTTCTAAATCCAGGCGCGCGCCGTCGGCCACCACCCGGGCCTCGCGACAGGTGGCGGAAGCGGATCACTCCCCACCTGGGCCAGCACCATCAGCGCCGCTTTCCCTCACGCGTGGTCGGCAGAGGAAGGCACCGCATCTTCAGGACGCGCTTCCGGCGGCGCCCGCGATATCAGGACCTACGGGATGTCTTCAGGGTGTTCTATCCAGACGTTGACCCTGATCAACTTCAACTCGCCCAGATGGGCGTGCAGCTGGAACCCGGATAGCCCGCGCGCGAACCGGCCCGGCACCCTGATCGGCCTGGGGCGGTTTTTTCCGTCCGACCCGCGACGGTGTTGCTCGACGACTGAGGGATACATCCCCTCACCTGTACCGCCCGCTAAACCCACTCACCATCCCGATTCCGGGGCCTTCGGGCCAATCCAGGGCCAATCCCCGGACAACCCCGTCGAGGACTGCTGCTTTTTGCGCAAACCAGAAGCGTGTGCCCTACTCCCGCAGCCCAGCGGCTTCGAGGGTCTGCGACGGCTGCGCACCAGGCATCGCTCAAGGCCCCCAATTCGCTCAGAAGTAGGGCAGCGCGACCGGGAAGTCGCGCACCGCTCGGCACCCCGGTGGCGTCCTTCTCGACGCGGCGACGTTTCTTCGCGGCGAGCCGTTCGTCCACGCGCTTGGAAGGCCAGGGAATCACTCAGTGCATGAGCCTCACCGTGAAGCGGACCTTGGTCGGGGTGACCTGCGTCGCCACGACAGTGCCGCGGGCACCGTTGTAGGCGCCGGTTCCGCCGGTGAGCGGGATCGGGGTGTGGTCGGTCTGATTCGGGACGAGTCCCTGGGCGCTCAGCTTGCCCTGGGACAGATTCAGCTGGATGTTGCAGAGGGCTCTCTTGCCGATGGCGGTGCACACGGAGCGCTGAAGGCCCGTGTCGTCCCCGGTGATCTCGGCTCCGCCTCCGAACCGGTCCCCCTGCCTCGGGGGCGGGGCATGATCGGGAGCGAAGCCGATGTTCCTCTGAGCGGTGGCGACGAAATGCAGCGTCGTCGGCGGTCCCTGAGCGGCGCCCGTGCTGGCGATCACGGCAACCGCGATGGCGGCCGCCGCCGCGCTCAGCAGGACTGCGAAGCGGGTTCTGCTTCGGAGGATTGGACGCATGAGGCTCTCCTTTTCTCGTCGGACGACGCCCGACGCGACCGTAACCCAGGGTCGGAGGTCCCGCAACCGCGCCGACCTCGCCGGCCCTGTATCTCGCCGCCCGGCGGGGTGCATAGGAAAGACGCAAGGCGAGTTCCGCTTTCGCGTGAAAGCAGCAGTGCGACAGATTCCGGGTCTCCGGACCAACCCCGAGGGCCAACTACGGGCCAAACGAACCCTCTCTACAGCCCCTCTCAGCGGTCCTCGGCGGTTGATGATTGTCCCATGAACAAGCGGGATGCCACTGCTCATGCGGGCGAGCGTGCAATCTCTCCTCCCTGTACCCCTGAGACGCCCCGCTTGGCGGGCCGTCTCCTTTCTGGCTTGTTCAAGGACAAGGCCGCGGCTGGTCGAGCTCGGTCGATGAGCGCTCCTCGGTTCTCGGTGTGAACCTTGCTGGAACTCGTGCGGGCGCTCCGAAGCGCGGGATACTGCGTGGGCGATGTCGAAGGAGACCGTTGAGACGGTCCGCCGAGGCTTCGACGCATACAACCGGACGTTCGCGAAAGGGACTCCTGATCTCTTTGAGACGCTCGATCCGGAGGTCGAGTGGGTCCCGATGTCGGCGCTCCTGATGCGAACCAGCTATCACGGCCACGACGGGGTGCGGCAATGGATCGAGGAGATGAAGCGGAATTGGACCGCCTTCGAGGTGAGACCGGAGCATTTCGTGGACGTCGGCGACGACCGGGTCCTGGTGCTGGGCTCGTGGCGGGCGCCGGGACGGGGAGGCGGCGTGCTGCTCGAGTTCCAGCAGGCGACCTGGCTGGGCGAACATCGAACTCGTGCGCCGGGCTACCGATGCGTACAACCGCGGTGACCTCGACGGGATCCTCGAGAACTGGGCATCGGACGCCGTTTTGGACTGGTCCAACTCCCGCGGGATCGAGGCGAGGGTCTATCGGGGGCACGGTGAGATCCGGGCGTTCATGCAGCGATTCCTCGCGGCATTCGATGAAGTTCGGATCGAGCTCGATGATCCACTTGAGGTCGAGGACGGCCGCGTCGTCACATACCTTCGAGGACGAGACGGCATCGAAGTTCAGGCTCGAAGCGCCTGGCTGATCACGATCCAGGACGGCGAGCAAACCTCGCTCACGCTCTACCAGACCAAGGAGGATGCCCTCAAGGCCGCGGGGCTCCAGTAGGCCCCGTGGCGACGGTCGTTACTGCGTTGCGAGCGACGGCGACGGTCCGGGCACGTGTCCCAGGCCCCCCACCTGGGCGGCGGCGTCCACCGGGCACGATCGTCCTGTGCAGGCGTCAAAAGCCCGCCGAAGTCACGATCACAGCGTGGCACGCCGCTCGACTCCCGCGGCTACGAGACGGGGCCGCGTGAGGAGCTCCCGTACACTCTCCGACCTCGCCGCGACGCCCGGGGACTCGTCACGGCCTGGCGCGTGGGGGTTCTCCGTCGACCTCCCGCCGAGGTACTACCTGCATCTCTACGCGCGGTGGCCCGATGGCAAGTGCGGGGGCCCTCGCCACCTGCTGCGGACCTATTCGATCGGGGCGTAGCTCTCGGCGGGCGCCGGCTGCTTCTCCCCTGCCAGAGCGCCGCCCACGCAGTGGAAGCCGCCGTCGACGTGGATGATCTCGCCGCTGATCGCGCGCGACATGTCGGACAGCAGGAAGAGCGCCGCATCCGCCACTCCCGTCGCGTCCGTGTTGTCCCAGCCGAGCGGCGCACCGCGCGACCACATCCCGGCGAGGTCGGCGAAGCCCGGGATGCCCGACGCTGCGGGCGTCGAGATCGGCCCGGCCGAGATCAGATTGACCCGCACGCCACGCGCGCCGAGGTCGCGGGCGAGGTAGCGGCCGACGGACTCGAGCGCGGCCTTCGACACGCCCATCCAGTCGTAAGCCGGCCAGGCGACCGAGGCGTCGAAGTCCAGCGCGACCAGGCTGCCTCCGGCTCGCTGAGCGCCCGCGCCGTTTCCGGTGGGCGAGTCGGCCCCGCCCAGCAGCGGGGCAAGGGCCTCAGCGAGCGCCTTGAGCGAATAGGCGCTCGTCTCGAACGCCGCCTTCGCGCTCTCGCGCGGAGCGTTGAGGAAGTTCCCGCCCAGGGCGTCCGGAGGCGCGTTGGCAATCGCGTGGACCGCGCCGTCGAGGCCGACCCATCGTTGCCGTACCTCCTTGGTGAGCGTCGCCAGGTCGTCGTCTCGATTGACGTCCAGCTCGAGGACATCGGGCGATGGATCGAGTCGCGCGGCCGCCCGCTCGGTCATCCGCCGCATGCGACCGAAGCTCGTCAGCAGGACCTCCGCGCCCTGATCCTGCGCTCGCTCGGCGATCGCGTAGGCGATCGAGTGTCGGTTGACCACGCCGGTGACGAGAATGCGCTTGCCGTCGAGGATCACAGGAACGTCTCCCCGCCGTAGAGCTGGACGGACTCCTCGGGCCAGTAGCCAGAGCCGCCCGCCGGCAGGGACGCGTTCCCGGCGCGACGACAGACCGCCTGCAGCCGGGCGAGCGCCACCGCGCGGCCATCCTGGTTCACGACGCGGAGCCCGAGTCCGACCAGCTCGGTCGCGTCGTCGAGCGAGCGAGTGGACTCGACCCGGCAGCGGACGCGGATCGTGTCGCCGATCGCCACCGGGCGCTTGAACGTCGCCGACTCCAGGCCACGCAACGCGACCACCCGCTCCGGGTCGAACGGCAGGAGCCCAACCGCGTAGGAGAGCACCAGCATGCCGTGCGCGACTCGTCGCTCGAAGCGGCTCCTGGCCGCCCACTCGGCGTCGGAGTGCTGGGGATGCCAGTCGCCGGTCAGGGCCGAGAACGACGTCAGGTCGCCCTCGGTGATCGTCCTGCCCCGGGTCGTGAACTCGGCGCCCTCCTGGAGCTCCCCGAGCTGGCCGTCTAGAAGCGCGCTGGCTCTCATCCGTCATCTCCCTCCGTATGTGCGATTGGAATCCCGTATCCGTCGCGCAGCAGCCCGGCGAAGGCGCGCGCTGCCCGCGCGTGACCGCGGATCGACGGGTGAAGCCCGTCGATTGCGAAGTTGTTGCGATCGCGCAGTCCCGGGTGATCCGCGACGTCCAGGCAGGGCACCCCGTGCGCCGCGGCGACGCTGCGCGTCACGTCGTTGAAGCGGCGCATGCCGGCCTCCACGCGGTCGCGGGTGCGCGGGCCGAGCCGCACGAAGTCCCACCGCTGGGGCGAGGTCGCGGTGATGACAATCATCCGCGGGCCGGCGTCGTGGAGGCTCTGGAAGATTCCACTCAGCCGATTGCCGTAACGCGACGGGTCCGGGCGGGTCGAGCGCAGCACGTCGTTTGCACCACAGATCACGGTCACGAGATCCGGCTCGAGCTGAAGAGCCTGCCGCAGCTGGCTCTCGACGTCCGCGCTGGTGGCGCCGTCCTCGGCAAGGTTCCGGTACACGAACGCAGCGTTTCGCCGCCGCAGGGCGTTCGCGATGCGGTCCGCCCACCCCACTCCCTGGGGCGATCCGGTCCCCGCCGTGAAGCTGTCGCCCAGCGCCACGTAGCACGAGACCCGGCGAGCGGGCTCGGGCAACCCGTGCTCCTCGAGCGCTCGCGCGATCGTCACGAACGGGTCCTCGCTCATCGCCGCTCCAAGGACGCCAGCGCCCAGGCAAGCCGCTCCCGCGTCTCCCAGGGCTGGATCACCTCGTCGACGAATCCCGCCGCGGCCGCGTGATCGGCCTGGAGGTGCTCGTCCGCGTAGCCGGCCGCGAGCTCCGCGCGCAGGGCGTCCCGGTGCTCGGCCGCCGCGAGGTCACGTCGATGGACGATCCCCACCGCCTGGCGCGCGGCCATGATCCCGATCTCCGCCCCTGGCCAGGCGAAGACGAGATCGGCGCCGAGCTCCTTCGAGTTCATCGTGATCACCGCCCCGCCGTAGGCCTTGCGCAGGATCACGGTCACCTTGGGGACGCTCGCCGCCGCGAACGCGCGCAGGAGCGAGGCGCCGTAGCGGATGACCCCGCCGGCCTCCTGGCGGGTTCCGGGCATGAACCCGGGCGTGTCCACGAGCACGACGAGGGGGAGGCCGAACCTGTTGCAGGCGTCGACGAAGATGGCGGCCTTCTCGGCGCCGACGGCGTCGATCACCCCGCCGAGGTTGCGCGGCTGATTGGCCAGGATCCCAACCGGCCTGCCGTCGATTCGCGCGAACGCGGTGACCATGTTCTTCGCCCACGAGCTAGACAGCTCGAGGATCGACCCCTCGTCGACGATGGCTCGCGCCACCTCGCGGACGTCGTAGACGCGGCGGGGCTCGGCGGGAACCGACGCCTCCGGAGCGATCCCGGGCGGCGCCGCGGACGGCGCGAGGGGCGGTGGGCCCTCCTCGAACCGCTCCGGGAGCAGCGCAAGGAGCTCGCGGGTCGCCGACACCGCGGCCGGCAGGTCCGCCACAACCAGCTGGCAGACGCCGTTGCGGGAGTGGACTCTCGGTCCGCCGAGCTCCTCCATCGAGACCCGCTCGCCGAGGGCCTCTTGGACGATCTGGGGTCCCGTCAGGAACATCCGCGCCTCCTCGGTCATGACCACGAAGTCCGTGAGGGCCGGCGAGTAGGCGCCGCCCCCGGCCGAGACCCCGCTCACGATCGAGATCTGCGGCGCCCGTGACGACAGCTCCACGCTCGCCTTGAAGATGCGCCCGTATCCGGCGAGCGCGCCGTGACCCTCCTGCAACCGGGCGCCGCCCGATTCGATGAAGCCGACGACGGGCGCCCCGGCGCGCGACGCGAGCTCCATCGCCCGCACGATCGAGTCGGCGTGGGCGACCCCGAGCGAGCCGCCCATGACGGCCTGGTCCTGTGCGTAACAGAAGACCGGCCGCCCGGCCACCCGTCCCGCGCCGGCCACGACTCCGTCGCCGGGAGCCGCTCGCGATCCGAGGTGCGGTGAGGCGACCGCGCTGCGAAGCGGCGCGAACGAACCCGGGTCGCACAGCAGCTCCAATCGCTCCCGTGGTCCCGACGCGCGCTCGAGCCGGGGCGCTTCCCTGAGAGCGACCGCAGTCATGCGGCCAGACAGAGGACCGCGTTGTGGCCGCCGAACCCGAACGAGTTCGAGATCCCCGTGAGCCGTCCCTGCCCGTTTCCGTTTCCTCGATGCTCCAGCGGCCGAGCCTCGTCCGGAACGTAGTCGAGGTCGAGCTCGGGATCCCTCTCCTCCCAGCCCACCGTGGGCGGTGCGAGGCCGCGCCTGAGGGACTCGACGGTGGCGATCGCCTCGACCGCTCCCGCCGCGCCCAGCAGATGCCCGATGACCGACTTGGTCGATGAGACGGGGATCCGGTGCGCGTCGGAGCCCAGTGCGGCCTTGAGCGCCTCGGTCTCGCTGCGGTCGTTGAGCGGGGTCGAGGTCCCGTGCGCGTTGACGTAGTCGAGGTCCTCCGGCCCGAGGCCCGCGTCGGCCAGCGCAAGCTCGATCGCTCGCGCGGCGTCGCGCCCCGAGGGCTCCGGCGCAGTCAGGTGGTGGGCATCGGAGCTCGCCGCGTACCCCAGGATCTCGCCCACGGGCTCAGCTCCCCGCTCAGCCGCCCGCTCGGCGTTCTCCAGGGTCAGGACGCCCGCCCCCTCCCCCATGACGAATCCGTCGCGGCGGGCATCGAACGGCCGCGAGATCCCGGTGGGCGACGTCGCCCCCATCGCCGCGAATGCGGCCACGGCCACCCCGGCGATCGCGGACTCCGAACCGCCGGCGACGACGGCGTCCGCCTCGCCGGCCTCGATCATGCGCACCGCCGCTCCGATGGCGTGCGCGCCCGCAGCACAGGCCGACATCACCCCGAATGAGGAACCGTGGAGACCGTGGCGCATGGCAACGGCAGCCGCGGCGGCGTTTCCCATCAGGAGCGGCACCGCCAGCGGCGACACCGCCCTCGGACCGCGGTCGCGCAGCACGTCCTGCTGCTGTTCGAGCGAGCCCAGCCCGCCGATCCCGGTGCCGATCACGCAGCCGATCCGCTCCGGCTCGTACGGCAACCCGTCGGGCCACGCCGTCGACAGCGCCTCATCGGCCGCGACCATGGCGAAGTGGGTGAAGCGGTCGGTCCGCCGCGCCTCCTTTCGGGTGAGAAACTCGGTCGGCTCGAACTCCCGGCACCGGGCCAGGCCGTCCTCGATCGCGCACTCGCCCTCGCTCCAGCGCCGAATCAGCGCATCCGCCCCCACGCCGAGGGGCGTGACGGCGCCCATCCCCGTGATGACGATGCGCGGCGTCATTGTGCCCGGGCCACCACCAGGTCGATCACCTGGCCCACGGTGCGCAGGTCCTTGACGTCCTCTCCTTGAAGCTCCACGCCGAACTCGTCCTCGATGATCTGAGCGACCTCGACCAGGTCCAGCGAATCGACGTCGAGCTCCTCGAATGTCGAGTCTCGCGAGATCTCTCCCTCGGCGCCGACCTCCTCGAGGCCATTGAAGATGACCTGCTCGGCGCTCTCGGCTGTGGCTTGGGTTGGCATCGGTGTCTCCTTTCGTTGCTCCGGCTAGTTCAGGCGCTCAGGCCCCCGTCGACGGTCAGGGTCGTGCCCGTCACGTAGGCCGCCTCGTCGGAGGCGAGAAAGCGAACGCACGAGGCGATCTCCTCCGGCGTTCCGGGGCGTCGCGCCGGGATCGCCTCGAGCAATCCGTTTCCGACCCCGTCGGTGAGCTGGGTCTCGACGAACCCGGGCGCGACGGCGTTCACGGTGACCCCGCGCCTCGCCACCTCCACGGCGACGGTCTTCGTGAAGCCGATCAGGCCGGCTTTGGACGCCGCGTAATTGGCCTGCCCGGCGTTCGCCCTCGGGCCGACGACGGAGGCGATGTTCACGATCCGGCCGAATCTCGCGCGGATCATCGGTTTGAGCGCCCGTCGGGTGACGCGGAATGCGGCCGACAGATTTGTCTCGAGGACCCGCTCCCACTCGTCGTCGGCGAGCTGCGGAGCGAGGCCGTCCGCTCGCGTGCCGGCGTTGTTGACCAGCACCAGCACGGAGCCGAATCGCTCTTCGACCGCGCGAAACAGCTCGCCGACCTCCTCCGGGTCGCATACGTCCGCCCGGATCGCGACTGCCTCCCCGCCGGCCTCGCGGATCGCGGCGGAGACACCCTCCGCACCCTCGGCGTCGCTTCGGTAGTTGATGGCCACGGGCCAGCCGGCCTCGGCGAGCGCTCTCGCGCTCGCGGCTCCGATTCCCCGCGCGCTCCCGGTCACCAGGGCGCATCCCTCGGGCCTCTCAGCCATCGGGACCTCCCCACTCGACCACGGTCGCGCCCCAGGCCAGCCCGGCGCCGAAGGCGGCGAGCAGGACGACCGACCCCTCGTGCAACCGTCCCTCCTCCTCGGCCAGGGTCAGCGCCATCGGGATCGTCGCCGCCGACGTGTTGCCATAACCGCCGAGGTAGTCCGCCGTTCGGTCCTCGGGTAGCCCGAGCTCCAAGCCAACCGCACGGATGATGCGGCTGTTCGCCTGGTGGTAGACGAAGAGATCCACCTCGTCCAGGGCCCGATCGGCCAGCGCCAGGGCCTGAAGGGTGGCCCGGGACATGCGGGCGACCGCATGCTTGAAGGTGTCGTGTCCGTTCATCCGGATCACGCGCTCGGCATGCGTCGCCGTGATCAGCGCCGAGCGGCCGCCGTCGGCCCCCAGGACGACGGGCCCGATGCGCCCGGGCGAGTCCTCCGCGCGAACGAGGGCGGCCCCGGCTCCATCCGCCAGCAGTCCGGCCGTCGAACGATCCTCGGGATCGGTCAGGTGGCTCAGCAGGTCCGCCCCGATGACGAGCACGTTCTCGGCGCGCCCAGATTCGATCTGCGCCGTGGCGAGGCTCAGCGCCGAGAGGAAGCCGGTGCAGGCCGCGCCCACATCAATGGCTCCCGCTCGCGTCGCGCCGAGCTCCCCGGCGACGAGCGGCGCCGCGTTGGGCGTCAGGTCGTCGGCCGACATGGTCGCGACCAGGACCAGGTCCAGCTCGCGGGCGTCCACGCCGGCCCGCTCGAGCGCGATGTCGCCGGCCTCGGTCGCGAAGGCGCTGAGGCGCTCCTCGGGCCAAGCGATACGCCGCTCGCGCACCCCCGTCCGCCTCTCGATCCAGTTCGCGTCGACAGCGAGGCGCTCGCTGATCTCCGCGTTGGCGACGACGCGATCGGGGACGCACATAGCGACCGACGCGATGCCGGCGCCGCGGGGAGGGGCGATGGGCGTCGCCGGCGCTACCACCCGTGCCTGGCTGACGAGATCAGGCATGCGCCACCTCCGGTGCGGCCAGGACCTCGGCCTCGACGTCGGGGAGCGTGCGACGCACGAGGCCCTTCAAGACCCTTCCGGGCCCGACCTCGACGAAGCGTTCGACGCCGCGGTCGCGTAACGCGATCAGCGTCTCGCGCCAGCGCACCGGTTGGACCAGCGCCGAGGTCAGCTCCTCCCGGACGTCGGTGAACGGCCGGGCGGTGATGCTCGAGAAGACCGGGACATCGGGGGGCCGCACGTCGAGCTCGTCGAGCGCCGCCCGGAAGTCCGGGAGCGCCGGGCTCATGGCCTCGGTGTGAAAGGCGCCCCTAACGGCCAGCGGCATCGCCTTGAGCCGTTCGCCCTCCGCCTCGCGACGAGCCGCCTCGAGTTCGTCCTCGGGCCCCGAGACGACGAGCTGTCCCGGGGCGTTGTCGTTGGCCACGGTGAGGTCATGAGCGCCGGCGATCCGGCGCGCAGCGCCCTCGTCTCCGAGGAGCGCGAGCATCCCACCCTCGCGCTGCTTCGCGGCGACCTCTTGCATCACGCTCCCACGGCGAGCTGCCAGCCAAAGTCCGTCTTCCACCGAGAGGCTCCCGCCGGCCACCAGTGCCCCCAGCTCGCCCAGCGAGTGGCCGGCGATGAAGTCGGCACGGGGGGACCCCGTCCGCTTCCAGAGGGCCAGGCTCGCGCAGTAAAGCGCCGGCTGCGCGAACCGGGTCCCGTCGCTCACCCGCTCGAATGGGTCCTCGCCCACCGCGTGCGCGGCCCGCTCGAGGAGCTCGGGGCACGACTCCTCCACCACCTCGCGCATGTCCGGGGTCTGGCTGCCCTGTCCGGGGAATAGGAGCGCCGTTGGCATAGCTGAGATGGGTACCCGGCGCTGGGCCGAAGGTGAAGCGCATTCGGGGGTCGACCCCCCGGACCGGGGGGTTGGGACCACGAGCCGGGGGGGTCAGGCGATCAGGCCCAGGCTCTGGGCACGCTTCACGGCCTCGGCGCGGTTGCGGACGCCGAGCTTTCGATAGACGCCGCTCGTGTACTCCTTGACGGTGTGCGGTGAGAGGAAGAGCTCCTCGGCGATCTCGCGGTTCGTCGAGCCGGCGGCGATCAGGCTCACCACCTGGCGCTCCCGCTCCGACAGGGGGGCGTCGGCCTGCCGCGGCGAGGGCTCGAAGACGTCCATGCCCAGTCCGACCATCCGAATCGCCTTCAGGACGTCCGGCGCACCCCAGTCCTTGGAGACGAACCCCGACGCCCCGGCGGCGCGCGCGGCCGCCGGTGAGATCCGTCCCGCCCCGGAGATCAGGAGGATCTTCGTCCCCGGCGAGGCGGCGCGCATCTCGTTGCAGATCTCGGCTCCCGAGTGGCGACCGAGGAACAGGTCGACCAGCGCGACCTGCGGCCTCGCCTCGGCGACCATGGCCAGCGCCTCCTTGGCATCGCGCGCGGCCAGGCAGCGCTCGACCCAGGGCTGCCTTTCGAGCAGGAGCCGAAATCCCCACTGCACCACGTCGTGGTCGTCCACGACGAGGACGCGGATGCGGCGGGCTTCCTCATTCATGGTCGGTTGGGACCACGAGTCGAACGTGCCAGCGATCGGGCGGCAGGGGACCGAACTCGACGATGCCGTTGTGCTGGAGGGCTTCGAGCGAAGCCATTCGCAGGCCCAAGCCGGCCCCCATTCCCGAGGCTCCCGCTCCGTCGTTCACGACCTCCAGCACGAACGCGTCATCGTTTCTCTCAACGGTGATCGCAATGCTCGCGGGGGCCGCGTGCTTCTCTGCGTTGCGCAATGCTTCGAGGAGCACCGACTGGGCCAGGGGCTCGATGTCCGCCGGGACCTGCGTACCGTCCTTCCAGTCGACCATCAGCGCCTCCTGGTACACGGCAACGCGTTCCACGATCTGTCGAACGGTGGACTTGCCGTGCTTCGCCGGCGGCGCGAGCGAGCCTCCGAGCGCCGTCCGCAGCTCGTGAAGCACATCCCTCACCTCGTCATGGCACATGGCGCGCTGCTCGCTCGAGAGCTCCTCGTCGGAGCCCAGGGCCAGGAGCAGCCCGAAGAGCCGCTGGATCACCCGCTCGTGGATCTGCTGGACGAGCGAGATCCGCTCCGAAAGCCGGCGGGCAGCCTCGCGCTGATTCGTCGCGCGCTCCACGCTGGCGGCGAGCGCGGCGAGCTTGCCCAGCGTCCACATCGCCTGACGCTCCTCGGCGGTCAAGCTGAAGCGTCCTCCGCCGCGGTCGGCGAAGATCACGCCGAACCAGCGCCCGCTCGCCGAGACGGGCGTGCAGGTGAGCGTGGTGATTCCGGCGAATCGCGCGTAGCGCGCAGGCACCTCGCGCTCCAGCGCGTCCGAGACCTCGACGACGCTGTCCTCGGCCAGCGCCCGCTGGGCCACCGGAGTCTCCTCGAGCGTTCCCTCGACGCCCTCGAGCAGGTCGGGGTCCACCCCTGCCGACCCCACGGCGAGCACCGTGCGGAGCGTTCGGTCGTAGAGGAACAGCCCGGCCCGCTCCATCGACGTCAGGCGACACAGCCCCTCGCAGACGCGGTCGTAGAAGTCGTCGGCCTCAGTGGCGGCGTCGATCTCGGCCAGGAGCTCGACGAGGACGTCGACGGTCTCCGCGCTCGGCGATTTGGAGAGAGTCTCGATGCCTTGATCTAACCACCGCGGGGCTCCCAGTTACCGCCTCGACCCCCCGATCGGGGGGTATGGATCGAGCTGGGCGCGCGCGCTGGGGAGCCCGAGCCTTCCACGCGCTCGGGCCCGCCCGCGCTTTGATGGTCACTCGCGGTTGAGCCCGCGAGGGTGCGGTGCCAGCATCCCGCCGGCAGTCCGATTCGATTCGACTATCAACCGCCACGAAATCATGGCGCCATTCAGCTAGTCTCGCCCTCGTGCCGGGATCACGCACCGACGGGCTTCGGCGCGGCGTCGAGCGGGCCCTGCCGGATCGCCCCTTCACGATCGAGCTCTGGGACGGCTCGCGCATTCCGTCAACGCGCCACGGGCCCACGCTTTTCGTCCACTCGCCGCGCGCGATCGGGCACCTGATCCGCGCCCCCGGCGAGCTCGGGCTGGGCCGTGCGTACGTCTGCGGCGAGCTCCATACCGACGATCTAGACGGCGTCGTCGCGCTGCTCGGTCGCTGGCAGCCACCGAGGGTCGGCGTGCTCCGCCGTCTGCGCCTCACCGCTTCGGCGCTCCGAGCCGCCGGTCTCCGCCCCCTCCCGCCCCCGCCTACCGCCGAGCTGCGGCCGTCGCGGCGGCGCCACACCAAGCGGCGGGACGCTACCGCGGTCCGGCACCACTACGACGTGTCCAATGAGTTCTTCGCCCTGTTCCTCGACGAGACCATGACCTACAGCTGCGCGCTGTGGGAGGAGGGCACCCAGACCCTCGAGGAGGCTCAGCAGGCCAAGCTCGAGCTCATCTGCCGAAAGCTCGAGCTCGAGCCGGGGATGCGAATGCTCGACATCGGCTGCGGCTGGGGAAGCCTCGCCATCCACGCGGCCCGAGAGCACGGCGCGTCGGTCTGGGGCATCACGCTGTCGGAGCCACAGGCGGAGCTCGCACGGCAGCGTGCGCGCGAGGCCGGGGTCGAGGGCCTGGTCGAGATTCGCGTGATGGACTACCGCGACCTTCGCGAGGAGCGCTTCGACGCCGTCGCCAGCATCGGCATGGTCGAGCACGTCGGCGTCAAGCAGATCGACAGCTACGCCGAGCGCGTCGCCCAGGTCCTGGAGCCCGGCGGCAAGGTCCTGAACCACGGCATCACCCACGTTTCGTTCGAGCCCGGCGGCGTGCACATCAGCGGGGACTTCTCGAATCGCTACGTGTTTCCGGACGGGGAGCTCCTGAACCTTTGGCGGATGGCGCAGGCGTTCGAGAAGGCGGGATTCGAGATCCTGAACGTGGAGAACCTCCACACCGACTACGCCGAGACGCTGAGGCACTGGACGGCGCGGTTCGACGAGCATGTCCACGAGGCGGAGGCGCTGGCGGGCACCGAGCGCACGAGGGTGTGGCGCCTGTACCTGCGCGCCGCGCGGAACGCGTTCGAGACGGCGCAGAACGCCGTGTGCCAGATCCTCTGCAGCGCGCCGCTCACCGAGGGACCGGCGCCCGCCCCCACCGGGGAGCGCCACGGTGAGGCGCACCGCCGCGTGCCGCCGGTACGCGTCCCCGCCTAGCTCTGAGCTACACCTTCACCTCGCAGTCGACCGGGTACAGCGGGGGGTCGGAATGGCACTCGGACCGGTCGATTCGCACGCGTACCTTGTCCACGTTCCCGGTCTTCCTCGCTCGCAGTCGTACGTTTGCGAATCCGCGCTGGTGGAGCGACTTGTGCACGAGGCGGATCACCTCCTTGCCGCCCTGCTTGCGGTTGGGCGACCACGGGTGCTTGGCGTTCCGCCCCTTGATGTCGGTGTCGGTGATGCTTGACCGGTACCGCCCCGGGGCGTTCGCCCGATGGCCGTCAAACGAGGTTGCGAACCGCACGGCATGGGTGTGTCGGGCAAATGCCTCGAGACCCCGGTCGGCGCCTTGATCTCCCGACGACTCGAAGTAGCTCAGCTGGATCACCTTCGGCGATCCGTCGCCTGAGCCGGCGGCCGCCGTGTCGACGGCCGTCGTGCTCGACAGCGCGACTGCCAACCCCGCGATGACAATCGAGCGCCGGCCAAGCGTCCTCGTCATGCGGGTAGCTTTTCACCGATGGCCAAGCCGGTCCACATCGGGTGCTCTGGATGGAACTACCGGGATTGGCGGGGCCCGATCTATCCCGAGAAGCTTCCTGCGCGGCGCTGGCTCGAGCGGTACGCAGAGCTCTTCGACACCGTCGAGATCAACAACACCTTCTACCGGCTGCCGTCCCGGTCGGCAGTTGAGGGCTGGGTCAACCAATCGCCTCGCGGATTCCGGTTCGCCGTGAAGGCGAGCCGTTACCTGACGCACGTAAAGCGGCTGCGCGAGATGAAGCAGGGGGTCAGGCGCTACATGAGCGCCATCAAGCCCCTCGCCGACTCGCCGAAGATGGGGCCCGTCCTCTGGCAGCTGCCCGGGAACTTCCGCCGCGATGACGATCGCCTCGGCGAGGCGCTCGAGCAGCTCCCGAAGGGCCGCCACTGCTTCGAGTTCCGGCACGACAGCTGGTTCGTCCCCGAGGTGTACAAGCTCCTTCGCCGCCACCGCGCGGCGCTTGTGATCGGCGACGACCCGGAGCGACCCTTCCAGACGCACGAGTTCACCGCGACCTGGACCTACATCCGGTTCCACCGCGGCAATCGCGGGCGGCGCGGCAACTACTCCGAGCGCGAGCTCCGGCAGTGGCGGCGCCGCATCAGCTCGTGGCGCAAGGACGTCGAGGTCTACGCGTACTTCAACAACGACTGGGAGGCGTTCGCCCCGAAGAACGCCCGCTGGCTCATCGAGCATCTGGGCGACTGAGGGCTAGGATCGCACTGTGGCGGAGTCGGCGCTGTCGCTTTGGTCCGAGGACTCGTTTCTCTCGATCGCGTCCAGGGGCTCGTTCATGTCGATTGCGTCCGTCGGCTCGGCCTTCTCGATCGGCTCCGTAGGTTCGGCTGCATCGGCGTTCTCGGTGGCGTCGGCCGCATCGGCGGGATCCGCGTTCTCGTGGAGGTCCCTCGGCTCGGCCTTCTCGTCCGAGGCCACCGGAGCGTTGTTCGGAGAGCGCCGGCGCGAGGGGCTCTGGTTCACCGCGGCCGCGCTGGTCGGGACGGCGCTCGCCCTCGCCTGGGGCGGCTGCGGGGGACGGGACTAGGTCGGCGAGCCGGCGACCGGAGCCGCTGCCGAGATCGCGGCGAGCACCCGTTCCGCCACCGCCTCGCCGGTGAAGTCGACCTCCTCGCGGAGCAGCGCCGGCTTGCCGTGCGTGACATACCGGTCCGGCAGGCCGACGCGCATGACGTGTGCGCGCGCCCGCGGGTCCGTGAAGGCGTCCTCCAGGTGCTCGAGCACGGCAGAGCCGAAGCCGCCGGGCAGCACGTTCTCCTCGACCGTGACGAGGAGCTCGTGCTCGCGGGCGAGTCGATTGACTAGCTCCTCGTCCAGCGGCTTTGCGAAGCGACCGTCGGCCACCGTCACCTGATGGCCGTGCTCGCCCAGGATGCCCGCCGCCCGCAGCGCGACCTGGACGCCGTAGCCGTAGCCGAGGAGGGCGACGCGCTCGCCCTCGGTCAGGAGCTCGCCCTTGCCGATCGGGATCTCCTGGGGGCTGTCCGGCAGCGGGGCGCCCTCCGCGGCGCCGCGCGGATAGCGGAACGCGATCGGGCCATCGTCGTGGACGAGCGCCGTGCGCAGCATGTGGACGAGCATCGCCTCGTCGCGCGGCGCCATCAGGACGACGTTCGGCAGGGGACGGAAGTAGGAGACGTCGAAGGCGCCGTGGTGCGTCGGGCCGTCGTCACCGACCAGGCCGGCGCGATCCATGGCGAAGACGACGTTCAGGCTCTGGAGGCAGACGTCGTGGACGATCTGGTCGAAGGCGCGCTGCAGGAACGTCGAGTAGATCGCGCACACCGGCTTCGCCCCCTGCAGGGCCAGGCCGGATGCGAACAGCACCGCGTCCTGCTCGGCGATCCCGACGTCGTAGTACTGCTCGGGGACCTCCTTGCAGAGCTTGTTGAGGCCGGTCCCCCCCGCCATCGCCGCGGTGATCCCGATCACGCGGCGGTCGCGCTTCGCCTCCGCGACCAGCGCGTCGGCGAACACCGCCGTGTACTGCGGCGGCGAGGGCGGCGGCGGCTTCTCGAGCTTCTCGATCTTCTCCGGCGAGTCCGATTCCTTCACCGGGACGACCGGCTTCGCGTCGGCCGGCTGGCGGTTGACGATCGACTTCGGCTTCGCCGCGTGCCACTTCTCCATCCCCTCGAGGCCGCCCTCCTCCGCGGGAGCGAAGCCCTTGCCCTTCACCGTGTGGATGTGGACGACGACCGGGCGCTGTGCCTTCAGCGCGTTGCCGATCGCGCGGCGCAGAGCGCTCACGTCGTGGCCGTCGACGATCCCGACGTAGGCCAGGTCGAGCTCCTCGAACATCAGGCCGGGTGCCGCGTACGCCTTGATCGCGGACTTCAGCTCGGGGCCCACCCGCTCCAGGCGCGACCCGAGTCCGAGCGGGAGCTTGGTCAGCGCCTCCTCCACGTCCTCGCGGGCGTGGTAGAGCTTCGGGTTCAGGCGCACGCGCTGGAAGTAGCGGGCGAGCGCGCCGACGTTGGGCGAGATCGACATCCCGTTGTCGTTCAGGACGATGACTATCGGGGTCTCCAGCCCGCCGGCGTTGTGAAGGGCCTCGTAGGCGACGCCGCCGGTGAGGGCGCCGTCGCCGATCACCGCCACGACGCGGCCTTCGGTGCCGATGCCCTTGCGCATCGCCTCCTTGAGCCCGACCGCGTAGCCGATCGATGTCGAGGCGTGGCCGGCGCCCATGATGTCGTGCTCGGACTCGAAGATCGAGCAGAAGGGAGCGAGGCCGCCGTACTGGCGGATCGTGTCGAGGCGGTCGCGGCGGCCGGTCAGGACCTTGTGCGGGTAGGCCTGATGGCCCACGTCCCACAGGATCTTGTCCCGCGGTGACTCCAGCAGGCTGTGGAGCGCGACCGCGAGCTCGCAGGTGCCGAGGTTGGCGCCGAAGTGGCCGCCGATCTCGCCGATCGTGTCGATGACGAGCTCGCGGATCTCCTGGGCGAGCTTTTGCAGCTGGTCGTCGTCGAGGTCCTTCAAGTCGCCCGGGCCGTCGATCCGGTCGAGCAGCCGCTCGAGCTGCTCCGCCGCGGGCTTGTCTCCGTCGCTTGAGTTGTCGCTCATGACTGCCTCGTGTAGATGAAGTCCGTGATCTGGCTGAGGTCGCGCGGGTCGCCGTTCACCGCTGCGAGTGCCTCGTGGGCATTGCGGTGGGACTCGGCGGCGAGCTTGCGGGCCTCCTTCAGCCCGAACAGGCTGACATAGGTCAGCTTGCCGTGTCGCTCGTCGCTGCCGTGTGGCTTTCCGAGCTCCTCGTCGCTACCGGTCACGTCCAGGATGTCGTCGACGATCTGGAACAGGACGCCCAGCTCCTCCGCGAAGCGCCGGTAGGGGATTGTCTCAGGTTCACTCAGGCCCCTCAGTGCGAGTACGACGCCGACGCTCGCCGCGATCAGGCGTCCGGTCTTCAGCGAGTGGAGCCGGCGTAGCCCATCCGCGTCGAGGTCCCTCTCGACGACGTCGATGTACTGGCCTCCCACCATCCCGTCGACCCCGATGGCCGCCAGCAGCTCCGCGAGCGCCGCGAGCACGGCCTGCGGCTCGCCCTCCTGCTGCTCGCAGAAGAGGCGCACCGCCTCGGCGAACAGCCCATCCCCGGCGAGGATCGCGACGTTCTCCCCGTAGACGACGTGAGACGTCGGCCGCCCCCGGCGCAGCTCGTCGTCGTCCATCGCGGGCAGGTCGTCGTGGATCAGCGAGTAGGTGTGGATGAGCTCCAGGGCTCCGGCGGCCGGGAGCACCGATTCGGGTGTCGCGCCCAGCGAGCGCGCGGTCGCGAGCGCCAGCACCGGGCGGATGCGCTTGCCGCCGGCGAGCAGCGAGTAGCGCATCGCCTCCTCGATCCCGGCTGTGTCGGGGATCGCCGAGAAGCGCAGCGTGCCGAGGTAGGACTCGATCAGGTCGCGAAGGTCGTCCGGGTAGGTGGTGGCGGTCGCGGCCGACTGCGGGGCCTCGGAGGGGGTGGTCACTGGCCCTCTGCCGTCCTCGCCGCGCGCAGGTCGGATTCGATCTCGGCGCTCGCCTTGCCCACGAGGTCCGCCGCCTCACGGGCGAGCGCCTCGGCCTCCTCCTCGTCGACGTCCGGAGACCGGAGCCGCTCCGCGATCTCACGCAACCGCTGGGCAAGCTGGTCGGGTTCGAAACCGGCCGCGCCCGTTCCGGACGGGCGCCCGGGCTGGTTTCTTGCACGCTCGCCCTCCTGGGCTCTTTCGCTCATCGCGCGAAAACGGTACCGACCCCGGCTCGCTTCGCACGGTTCGAGGGGGAATCGTGGCGCCCGGCTCAAGTGGCCTCTGCACGCGCGGCGGCGCCGAGGATCCCGTTGACGAAGCCCGGGGCGTCGGCGCCGCAGTAGCGCTTGGCGAGGGAGACCGCCTCGTCGATCGCGACCTCGTCCGGGATGTCGTCGCGGTAGCGAATCTCGTACAGCGCGACGCGCAGGATGCTCTTCTCGAGCGCGGCGATACGGTCTAGCTTCCAGCCCTTCGCGAGACTCCCGATCTCGGCGTCCAGCTCCTCGCGATGCTCCTCGACGCCTTCGACCAGCTCGCGGGTGAAGGGCGACGCGTCGGCGACGCTGTCGGCAGCGGGCCGACCGGTGACCTCGTCCTGGTACAGCGCGAAGACAGCGGCGCGGCGCTGGTCGGAGCGACGCATGGCGGCCGATGAGCGGGCCCCTCAGGCCCGCGAGACGTACTCGCCGGAACGGGTATCGACCCGCACGCGATCGCCCTCGTTCACGAACAATGGCACCTCCACCTTGACGCCCGACTCGAGCGTCGCCGGCTTCGTGCCGCCGCCCGACGCGGTATCGCCCTTCAGTCCCGGCGAGGTCTCGGCCACGGCCATCTCGACGGCGCTCGGCACCTGGACCCCCGCGGGCCGCTCGTCCACGAACAGTACCTCGACCTCGGAATTGGGCACTACCCAGCGCATGGAGTCACCGACGACGTCACGGGCGATCTCGAGCTGCGAGTAGTCCGAGTTGTCCATGAACACGGCCATGTCGCCCGAGTCGTACAGGTACTGCATCCGCCGCGCCTCGGTGCGCACGGGCCGGAACTTCTCCCCGGCCCTGAAGGTCTTGTCCTGGACGCTCCCGTCATCGAACTTGCGCAGCCTCGTCCGCACGAACGCCCCACCCTTGCCGGGCTTCACGTGCTGGAACTCGAGGATCCGATAGATCGTCCCATCGACCTCGATATGCGCTCCGTTCTTGAACTGATTGGTGGAGATCACGGCGGCTCAGGGTAGCGAGCGCTCAGCGTGCCGCCGAGCCTCGGTGAGGGACTCGACGGATCGATGGCGCAGGCGTTCGGCCGGCAATGAGGGGCACGCTCGCGGCGTGGATGCGGGCGATGGTCTCCTGTAGTTTGGTGATTGCCTGGTTCCACGTGACTCGGAGGGCTCGCTCGCCGTGGGCCTCCAGCAAGGCTTGACGTTCGGCGTCGTCCTGGCGGGAGATCGGGTCGTCATGCCATGTCCGGCTATCCGCCTCCACGATGATGCGCTGCTCAGGCCAACGGAAGTCGGGTACCACGCGCCGGCCGGCGATGTGGAACGGCGTGTTCACGTCGGGCCGCGCCAATCCGCCGTCGATGATCAGGTCGAGCACAACATTCTCGAGCTCGGTCCGGGTGGGCGCGGCGGCTTGAAGCACTCGATCCAACTTCGCCGACGCGCGACGGCGACCAAGCCGCCTCCGCGTGGCAACGAGTTGCCGGATGCTGACCCGGTGCCGGGCCAGCGCACGGCGGATGGCACTGCGAAGAAGCTTCTCGCTGACAACGGCGGCCAAGTCAACGAGGGTGCGCGCTGGCGAGGTGACCGGAATCCCCTTGTGGCGCGTGACGTCCCGCCGGTCCAACACCAACGTGCAATGGACCCCGATCCCGCGGCGATGCCCGATCCCGGCGCGCGGGACGGTGACCTCGGGATAGCGCCCGTCCCATTCGACGAACTCCCACAGTGCGGAAGCCGCGAAGTGGCTGAGAAACGCATCCTGCCCGAGACTCTTGACGGCGGCAAGCAATCTCCCCTCAACAGCTATCCCTGAGTGCCCTACCGCGTAAACCCCGCGGTACACCAAATGCAACCAGCCATGCGAACTCGGGCCGCGACTTGCTTGCGGGTTAGTCCACACTCGAGCAACTCGGCTGGAGCCCTGCCTTGGGTGCCCTCCCTGAACAACGATCGGATGTGGCAGGTTCGTGGCGGATTTGTGACACGACCGCGGATATCCTCATCGCCGTGGATACGCGTTCTCGACGGGAGCCCGTGGAGGCCGGTCGCCATCAGCTTCGGCCGCTCTTCGACCAGGTCGTGGTCAAGGAGCTCGATCAGGATCGGATGCGGCGGTCCGGGTTGGTCGTGCCCGCCGGGACCCATGATCCGCCGCCTCAGCAGGGGATCGTGCTCGCCGTCGGTCCGGGGCTCGACTGGTGGGAGCAGGCCGGCGTCGAGATGCCGGTCCAGCCGGGCGATCACGTCGTCTTTCCCGCGTCGGCGGGGGTTTGGATCGAGGTCGACGAGGAGCGGCTCCTGGTGTGCCGGGTGGTCGAGTTCCTGGGCGTGCTCGAGTCGGCCGCCCCCGAACCCGACGACGGCTAGTCCATCCCGCTGATGGCAACCGCGACGGGAACGCGTGCCCCGCGGATCGCCGCCGTGCTTCGGGAGGGCGAGCGCGTCACGCCGCTCGAGCTCTTCTTCGACCTCGTCTTCGTGCTGGCCATCACCCAGTGCACGGCGCTGATGTCGGGGGATCCGACCTGGTCGGGACTGGCCCAGGGGATGCTCGTCTTGGGTGTCCTGTGGTGGTCCTGGGTCGGCTACGCATGGCTGACCAGCGTCGTCGATCCCGAGGAGGGCGCGGTGCGCTTCGCGATCTTCGCCGCGATGGCCGCGTTTCTGATCGCCGCCATTGCCGTGCCCGATGCCTTCGGCGACCTGGCGCTGCCATTCGCCCTCGCGTACGGCGCCGTCCGCTGGGCCCAGATCGCCCTCTTCATCGTGGCGAGCCGCGACGATCCCGGGCTGCGCCACTCGGTCGCCGGACTTGCGATCAGCACGACGATCGGCGTCGGGCTGTTGATCGCCGCCTCGTTCCTCGACGGTCTGGCCCAGGGCGCGCTGTGGGTCCTGGCTCTGGCCCTCGACATGGGCGGGCCCATGTTCATCGACGCTTCGGGCTGGAGGCTCGTCCCCGGCCATTTCGCCGAGCGCCACGGGTTGATCATCATCATCGCCTTGGGTGAGTCCATCGTCGCCATCGGCGTCGGCGCCCATGCGCACCTCACCTGGGGAATCGCCGCGGCCGCTGCCCTCGGGATCGCGCTCGCGGCGGCGCTTTGGTGGATGTACTTCGACGTCGTCGCCCTCGTCTCACGCCGTCGCCTGATCAACGCCCCGGAGGGACGGACGCGAAACACGATGGCCCGCGACTCGTACTCCTACCTGCACCTCCCGATGGTTGCCGGGATCGTCCTCCTGGCGCTGGGGTTGAAGACGACGCTCGGTCACGTCGATGATCCGCTTCACACGGTCCCCGCCTTCGCGCTCCTCGGCGGGGTCTCGATCTACCTGCTCGGCCTGGTGGGCTTCCGGTTTCGCCACGTGCACACGATCAACCGCCAGCGTCTCGCCGTGGCGGCGTTGATGCTCGCCCTCCTCCCCCTCGCGACGAACATTCCGGCCCTTGTCACCGTCGCCGTCGTCACGGCCGTGCTCGCGGCGGTCATCGCATACGAGACGCGAAGCTACGGCGAGGGCCGCGATCTCGCGCGGCACGGCGACTTCGCGCCCGATCGCCCCGCGACCTAGCGGTAGCGTTCGGCCGGATGGAGCCGCCTGAACCGCACGAGGCAGGCTGGGAGCCCGAGATCGCCGAGCTCCGCCGCCGCGAGGAGCTGGCGCGCCAGATGGGCGGGCCCGAGCGCGTCGAGCGCCAGCGCGCGACCGGTCGCCTCACGGTCCGGGAGCGCATCGAGCGCCTCTTCGACCCCGACACCTTTCACGAGACCGGCATGCTCGCCGGCAAAGGCACCTACGACGCGCATGGCGAGCTGACCGACTTCCTGCCGGCGAACGCCGTGATCGGCCAGGGCCGCATCGACGGACGGCGCGCGGTGCTGCAGGGCGACGACTTCACCGTGCGCGGCGGCGCCGCGGACGCCGCGATCTGGCAGAAGGCGATCTACGCCGAGCGCATGGCGCACGACCTGCGCCTCCCACTCGTCCGGCTGGTCGACGGCACCGGCGGCGGTGGCAGCGTCAAGACGCTGGAGCAGATGGGATTCACCTACGTTCCGCCGCTCCCCGGGTTCGACCTCGTGGTGCGGAATCAGTCGATCGTCCCGGTGATGGCGGCCGCGCTTGGGCCGGTGGCCGGGCTCGGCGCGGCCCGGGTCGTGGCGTCCCACTTCTCCGTGATCGTGCGCGGAACCGCCCAGCTGTTCGTCGCCGGACCGCCGGTCGTGGCCGCGTCGATGGGCGAGGCGCCCGACAAGGAGGAGCTCGGCGGCGCGCGCACCCAGACCAAGGCGGGGGCGGTCGACAACGAGGCCGGGGACGAGGACGACGCACTGGCCCAGCTGCGCCGCTTTCTCTCCTACATGCCCGACAACGTCTGGGATACGCCCCCGGCGCTGTCGCCGACCGATCCGCCGGATCGCCGCGAGGAGGAGCTGATCGGGATCGTCCCCCGCGACCCGCGGAAGCCGTACAAGATGCGCCGCGTCCTGGAGGCCGTCCTGGACCGCGGCTCCATCTTCGAGATCGGCGCGCGCTTCGGCCCCTCCCTGATCACCGCGCTCGCCCGCCTTGATGGCCGCCCCGTCGGCGTACTCGCCTCCGACCCGAATCACTACGCGGGGAGCCTGACCGCGGACGCGTCGGAGAAGCTCGCGCGCTTCGTCGACCTGTGCGACCAGTTCCACCTGCCGGTGGCGAATTTCGTCGATCAGCCGGGCTTTCTGATCGGGACCGAGGCCGAGCGCGCCGGGACGATCCGGCGGGGTGCCCGCGCTCTCTACGCCGTCCACCAGACAACCGTGCCGTGGGTCTCGGTCCTCGTGCGCAAGGTCTACGGGGTGGCCGGCGCGGGCCACGGCGACGGCTCGCGGCTGAACCTCCGGTACGCATGGCCGTCGGGCGACTGGGGATCGCTTCCGATCGCCGGCGGCCTGGAGGCCGCCTACCGGCGCGAACTGGAGGCCGCCGACGACCCGGCGGCGCTGCGCGCCGAGATCGAGGCGCGCCTGAACGCGGTCCGCTCGCCCTTCCGCACCGCCGAGCGCTTCTCGGTCGAGGAGATCATCGACCCGCGCGACACACGGCCGCTGCTGTGCGACTGGGCCGCCCGCGCCCACGAGCTGATCCGCTACGAGCTCACGGCGGGCCCGAAGTCCCGCACTCCCCGGCCTTAGCTCCCGGGGGTACCGCGGAGCCGGTCGGCCTCGCGCCGGATCTCCTCCTCGCTGATCGGCCTGCGGCCGTAGACGTCCCAGGCGTTGGCGCCCACCCCGATGCCCCACCCCAGGATCGGGAAGATCGGCCAGAAGAACCCGTCGCCGTCGCTCGTGACCGCCCAGATCGCGACAAGAAAGGCGTTGACGATGCAGTAGATGAAGATGTGCGTGCGAAAGTCGCGCTTCTTCTTCAGCCGCTGGATCGCCTGCTCGCGGATCTCATCCTCGGACCTTCCGGTCGCCTCCATCCGCCCTGTTGTACCAACGAGGGAGCGATCGTGGCGCCACGGATAGGCTCCGCGCCAGATGAGCCGGACCATCGTCTTCTTCCCCGAGGGCGCCTTCGGCCCCACGAACAATTGCGTGGGGATCGGCGAGGTCCTGCGTGACCATGGGCACCGGGTCGTGTTCGTCGTCGAGGAGTCGTTCGCCGGGACCCTCGAGGAGAAGGGTTTCGAGGAGCGCCTGATGCGGCTCGCCCCTCCGCCGGAGCGGGAGGAGGAGCCGGGGCAGTTCTGGAAGGACTTCATCCGCGACACCGCCCCCGTCTTCCGAAAGTCGACCTTCGAGCAGCTCAGCGAGTTCATCGCGCCGACCTGGCAGGCCCTTCTGGACGGCGCGCGCTACGTCGACGACCGGCTGGTGGAGATCTTCGAGGAGGTGGAGCCCGACGCGATTGTCGAGGACAACGTCTGCGCCTTTCCGGCAATCCCGGCAAGCCGCCGCCCGTGGGTCCGGATCGCCTCCTGCAACCCCCTGGAGCTGAAGGATCCGGCCCTCCCTCCGCCCTACTCCGGCCTGCCTCTCGAGGACTCGAGCGAGTGGGAGGCCTCCCGCACCGAATACGGGCGGGCGATTGGCGCGATGCGCGCGGACTTCGACCACTTCTGCCGGGACCGTGGCGCGCCGCCGCTCCCGGACGGCGAGCTGATTCACACCTCGGATTGGCTCAACCTGTACCTGTATCCCCGCGAGCTCGATTACCCGCGCTCGGCTTCCCTCGACCCCACCTGGCACAACCTCGAGTCGAGCGTCCGCCGGAGCGACGCGCCATGGAGCGTCCCCGACGAGCTGGCGGAGCGCGACGGCGCGCTCATCTACCTGAGCCTGGGATCGCTGGGGTCCGCCGACGTGCCCCTGATGGAGCGGTTGGTCGAATCACTCGCGAAGACGCCCCATCGCTATGTCGTATCGAAGGGTCCGCAGCACGAGGCCTACGAGCTCGCGCCGAACATGACCGGCGCCGAGTTCCTGCCCCAGGTCTCGGTGCTGCCTCACGTGGATCTCGTGATCACCCACGGCGGCAACAACACCGTCACCGAGTGCATGCATCACGGCAAGCCGATGGTCGTCCTCCCGATCTTCTGGGACCAGCACGACAACGCCCAGCGCGTGCACGAGACCGGGTTCGGCGAGCGCCTTTCGACCTACTCGTTCACCGACGACGAGATCGCCGGCGCCATCGATCGCCTGCTCGCCGACCAGGACCTTCGCCTGCGACTCGGCGGCGCCTCCATGCGGTTGCAGGAGAACCCCGGCAACATCCACGCGGCCGACCTGATCGAGCGCGTCGCGGACACCGCAGAGCCGGTGACGGACTGACGCCGGACCTACACTCCGTGGAGGCGATGGACGCGGAACGTCCACAGCGCATCGACGCGGCGAGGATCGCCGCCGACGCCGCCGAAGTCGTCATCTCCGTGGCGATCGCAACGGGGCTCGTTGCCCTGCTCGACGAGGTCGCACCGGTGACCGGTCTCGGCGTCCTCTACCTGCTGGCGGTCCTGTTCATCGCGATCCGTCGCGGTCAGATCGCCGCCATCGCGACCTCGATCCTCAGCGTGATCGCGCTCAACTTCTTCTTCATCGAGCCGCGATACCGGCTCACGATCGCCGATGATCGCAACATCGTCGCGCTCGCGGTCTTCCTGATCGCGGCGCTCGTCGTTGGCCGCCTCGCGGCCACCGCGCGAAGCCAGACCGGCGAGGCCGAGCGCCGAGCCATGCTGGCATCCGCGCGCGAGCGCGAGGCGATGATCCTGGCGGAGGCGGCATCCTCGCTCCTCGCCGGCGAGGATCTGGAGGCCCAGCTCCAACGCATCGGCGCTGGCGATGCGCGCTCTGGGAGCCACCCCGTCCGCGCGGGGCTCACGGCCGCGCCCGCTCCGGAAACCGGTGAACTGGCCGTCCGCATCCCGTCCTCGCGCCCGGGCTGGCTCTACGGAAGACCGGACGCCGGTTGGGACCGGCAAAGCCTCGAGCGCCTGGCCGACGCCCTGGCACGGCTGATCGACCTGGCTCGCGAGCGCCAGCGGGTCGCCGCGCGATCGGCGGACGCCGAGGCGGCCCGGCGGGCGGACGCGGCCAAGACCGCGCTCCTCCACGCGATCTCCCACGATCTCCGATCGCCCCTGACCGCGATCACCACGGCCGCCAGCGGCTTGCGCCAGGACGCTCTCGCGGCCGAGGACCGGGACGGGCTGCTCGACGCGATCGAGGCCGAGTCCGACCGCCTGGCGCGGATGGTCGAGGACCTGCTCGATCTTTCGCGCATCGAGGCGGGCGCGGTGAACCCACGTACGGACTGGTGCGACCTGGCCGACGTCCTCGCTCGCGCGGCTGAGCAGGTGCAGGAGAGGTTCGGCGACCACCCGATCGAGCTCGATCTGCCGCCCGACCTCCCGCTCGTTCGCGCCGACGCCGCCCAGCTCGAGCGCGTGTTCTCGAACCTGCTGGAGAACGGGGTGAAGTTCTCGCCCTTGCATGCAGCAGTGCGCGTGAGCGGCGGATCCGGGGGCGGGAGGGTGACGGTAAGGGTCACGGACCGGGGCCGCGGCATCCCGCAGTCCAAGCGCGCCGACATCTTCGAGCCGTTCGTCCAGGCGGGCGAGAGCCGCCAGGGATCCGGTCTGGGCCTCGCGATCTCCCGCGGGCTCGTCGAGGCAAACGGCGGCGAGATCAGCCTGCAGAACGCGACCGGCTCGGAGACCACGTTCGCGGTGGCCTTTCCGCTGATCCCGCAACCCGTGGAAGCAAAGTGAACGGCACCGGGCAGCGGATCCTGGTCGTGGACGATGAGCCGCAGATCGTCCGGGCGCTCAAGGTGATCCTGAGGGGGGCCGGCTACACGACCCAGCAGGCGGAGTCCAAGCGAGAGGCGCTGGACGCGGTGTCGGTCCGCCCGCCCGACGCGATGGTCCTCGACCTGATCCTGCCGGACGGGTCGGGAGTCGAGGTTTGCGAGGAGGTCCGCAAGTGGAGCGGCCTGCCGATCATCGTGCTCTCGGCCGTCGGGGACGAGCGGGAGAAGGTGCGCGCTCTCGACGCCGGCGCCGACGACTACATCACCAAGCCCTTCGGCACCGATGAGCTCCTCGCCCGGTTGCGCGCCGTTCTCAGGCGGGTCAGCGAGGACGGCGAGCCGCGGGTCGAGATCGGGGACCTCACGGTCGATCTCGAGTCGCACCAGGTGTCGAGCGACGGGAAGGTAGTCCACCTCACGCCCATCGAGTTCGACCTGCTCCGGGTCCTCACCCTGCATCGCGGAAAGCTCGTCACTCACCGCCAGCTTCTGCACGATGTGTGGGGTCCGGCGTACGAGACCGAGACCCACTACCTGCGGGTCCACATTGCCCACATCCGTGCCAAGATCGAGCCGGACCCTTCGCGGCCACGGTACGTGATCACGGAGCCCGGCGTGGGCTACCGCCTGCGCGACGAGCCCTAACGTGGGTGCACTCGGTCCTCGGCTTCGGCCTCGCGCTCGATCGCCTCGATCCCGCTGGGACGACCTGCCCGAACCCATCGTGCGTAAAGGATCCCGGCAACCAGCACGGTGCCCCCGAGAGCGAGTAGCGGATAGCCGCGTTCCAGGTTGACGAGCAGAGTGAACGCGACGGCGATCGCGCCGAGCACGTTGGTCGCCGTCAGGAGACGGAGGCGCCGGCGGTGGGCGAAGCGAGCCATCGCCAGCAGGCCGGCGAGAAAGCTCACGAACACCGCCACCGCGTAGACCAGCACCAGCTCCTGCTCCTGTCCGCTTGCAGCGAGGATGATCGCGGCCGAGATAGCGGCGTAGACCCAGACCGCCGCCACCGGCGTGTGGTGGCGGTTGGTCCTTCCAAGCCGCGCCGGGAGGAGCCCGGCCTCGCCGCGCGGGTCCGTGCGAGCAAGCGCCTTCAGCAGGCCCGGCCCCGCCTGGAACGAGGAGGCGGCGGCTGCGAGCAGGAGGAGGCCGCTCGTCAGCTGGAAGAAGCCGAACAGGCCGCCGTCCCCTGTAGCGGCCCGAGCGACCTGCGCGATCTGAGTTTGATCGTGCGGCGGGTTACCGACGTTCAGGTGGACGGCAAGCGCGGTGATGGCAAGGGTGAGGCCGCCGACGATCAGGATCGTCGCGGCCAGCGTGCCCCTGCCGAAGCGGCGACGGCCACGGTTGTCCAGCTGTCCGAGCTGGGCGATCGAGGTCGCCGGGGCCTCGGTTCCCGTCGCCAATGCCATCGCGACCGGGAACGCCAGGATGACCGCCACCAGGGCTGGGCTCGCCGAATCGGTGATCGGGGCGGCTCCGTGAGCCTGGCTGGGATCGACCCAGCCCAACGCCAGCACCGGGATCGCGGCGACGATGAACAGGCAGGTCATCGTCGCGAAGATCAAGCGGCCGCCGTGGCCGAACCAGGTCAGCCCGGCGACGGCAGCGACGAGCACGAGGTCGAGCGGAATCCTCAGTGCCGCGAGCTCCGGGACCAGCGCGATCACGGCACTGACCGCCGCCGCGATCGAGATCGCGATCGTGAGCGCGAAGTCGACCACCAGCGCGCCGATTGGGAGGAACGTCCACCGCTGCCCGAACGCTCGGCCGGCCGCCTCCGGAGAGCCGCCGCCCTCGGGAAACTCCTTGACGAGCTGCCAGTAGTTCAGCGTCACCAGGGCGATGACCCCGACGACCAGGCCCATGGTCGGCAGCAGCAGCTCCAGGTGCCCGCCGAGCGCGCGGAGCGCCGACTCGATGGCGTAGGCGACCGACGAGACGGGGTCGGCCATGACCGCGAAGGCAAAGCCAAAGAACAGGGTCGCCCGAAACCGCCGGGTCCGCGGCCTGACCGCGACGGTGTCAACGGTGGCCATCGAGGGCCGGCGGGGTCGGCGGAGGCGGCGTCTGTGGAAGCTCGCACCACGGATGGCTTCCCGCGAGGAGGTGGTCGAGCGCCGACTGCGCTTTGGTCTGAAGGTCGATCGCGGTGCCGGAATAGAGCGGCGATGCCGGATCCGTGATCAGCCTCAAGGTCATCGCGACGCCACGCGGGTTGACCGAATCGACGTCGCGTAGGGCGCCCGCCAGCGCCAGGAGCGTTCCGCGTGCCGCCGCCACGTGCTGGCGCTGGACGGGGACCGCCGAGGACAGATAGGAGGCGGAATCGTCGTCGAGCTCCTCGACCAGGCGCTGCAAGGAGACGGCCAGGCGCCGGCGATACCGCGGGCTAACCAACCGGCGGGCTCGTAGCCGGAGGGCGGGGTCGCTTCGTGGATCCGCGCCGGCGCCGAGCTCGAAGTCCAGGCGTCCGCGCAGCAACAGCACACGTAGACGCGCCGCGCCCGTCCAGACGAGATGCCCCAAGCCGTGCGCCGCAAAGCCGGTTGGTGCTGAGGCTGTGGGCGTCACCGAAACCTCCTGGGTCGACAACAAACGCCGCCGACCAGGCTTCCCGGCACACCTGCGTCCAGGCTAACTCCGATCGGTCGAGGTTTGGCCCGTTTCGGCGCTTCTTAGCGAAATCTCTACGGCGTCCGGGTTGGGCTTAGCGCCGGGTTAGCGCACTCGGGCGCACCATCGAGGTGGATGCGTGCGACGCCTTTCCCATACCTCTCGGGACGCAGGTCATGGCCCGTCTGAAGCAGCGCGGCCTCCGGCGAAGCGTCGGCGTTCCGGGACTCTTCGCGACGGCGTACGGCAACGTCGGCTCGTCGATCTACTACGCCCTCGGCCTGGTCGCGGCCCACGCGCTCGGGCTGACGCCGCTCGTGTTCATCTTCGCCGGCGGCCTGTTCGCGCTAACCGCGAAGACCTACGCCGAGGGCGCGTCGATGTTCCCCGAGGCGGGCGGATCATCGTCCTTCGCGCGGCACGCATTCAACGAGGTGGTCTCCTTCTTCGCCGGCTGGGGACTCTCGCTCGACTACATCATCACGGTCGCGATCTCGGCGTTCTTCGTGCCCCACTACCTGAGCGCCTTCGTCCCGGCGCTCAACCACGGCCCATGGGATGTCATCGGCGGCGCGGCCGTGATCGCAGTCCTCGCGCTTCTGAACGTCCGCGGGATCGGCGAATCGACGAGGCTGAACATCTTCCTCGCCGTCACCGACCTGCTCACGCAGGTCGCGCTGGTCGTCCTTGGGGCGATCCTCATCTTGCACCCGGCCCTGCTGATCAACCAGGTCCACCTGGGCGTCGCGCCCACGTACAGCCAGCTCCTGTTCGCCGTCTCGATCTCGATGATCGCGTACACGGGAATCGAGACCGTCTCCAACATGGCGGAGGAGGCACGCGACCCCGGCCACGACGTCCCGCGGACGGTCAACTTCGTCCTCATCGCCGTGCTCGGGATCTTCGCCGGGATCTCGATCGTCTCGATGTCGGCGCTCCCGGTGACGGAGAACTCAGCCGGACACTTCACGACTCAGCTAGGGACCACCTACAAGGACGACCCGGTCCTCGGCATCGTCGCCTCGCTTCACCTGAGCGGGACGATGGAGACGATCGCCCGCTATTACATCGGCGTCCTCGCCGCGACGATCCTGGTCATCGCGACGAACGCGGGGCTGATCGGGATCTCCCGGCTGTCCTGGTCGCTGGCCGAGCATCGGCAGCTCCCGGGCGTCTTCTCCCGTCTGCATCACCGCTACCAGACGCCGTGGTTCACGATCGCCTTCTTCTCGGTGGTCGCCATGGTGCTGCTGATCCCGGGCGAGACCGACTTCCTGGGCAACCTCTACAGCTTCGGCGCGATGCTCTCGTTCACCATCGCGCACGTCTCGATCGTTGCGCTGCGGTTGCGGGATCCGACGCGCGACCGGCCCTACCGCGCGCCGTGGAACGTGCGGATCCGCGGCAGGCCGGTGCCGATGACCGCGGTCCTCGGCGCCCTCGGTACGGGGATCGCGTTCGTATCCGTCGTCGTCTTGCACAGCGAGGCACGGATCGTCGGTACCGGGTGGATGGTCCTCGGCGTCGCCGGCTACCTGCTCTACCGCTGGCGCAAGGGCCTCGACCCGCGGCGCCAGTACCGCATCGAGCGGCCACAGCGCCCGCTCGGGTTCTATGGCGTCGCGTACCACTCGGCCCTGGTGCCCATGTTCGGAACGGACGTGAGCACCGAGGCGATGTCGCGCGCGGCCAAGCTCGTCGGCCCCGATGCCGAGATCGAGGCGCTCTACGTCTTGCGAGTCCCGCCCGACCTTCACCTGGGGCAGGGCTGTGAGGACGAGGAGGAGCTGGGCCGCAACGTGCTCGAGGTCGCGCGCCTTCAGGCGCGCGCGAGGCACCTCAAGGTTCGCGCCAAGCTCCTTCGAACTCGCAACCCCGGGAAGGCGATCGTCAACGAGGCGATCGAGCGCCACTCCGACCTCATCTACATCAGCACCGAGCACGCTCCGGCCGACGAGCGGCTCCTGGGAAGGACGACCCGCTACGTGCTGGCCCACAGGCCGTGCCGCATCGTGATCGAGGGCGGCAACACGGGTCACCGACCGCTCGCGAACGGCACCGGCGCCGCTCTTTCCGTCGACGGTGGGCATACTGCCCCGCGTGAGCGAGGCGCCAGAGCTCCTAGATAACCTGCTCGGGGCTCCCGGCCCGTCCGGGTACGAGGGCCCCGCGAACGAGGTCTGGCGCGACGCGGCGTCATTCGCGAGGGTGACCAGCGACTCGCTCGGATCCTCGGTGGCCCGGATCGGAGATGAGGACGCCCGGCCGCTGTTCGCGATCGTCGGACACATCGACGAGATCGGCCTCGTGATCACCCACGTCGACGAAAAAGGGTTTCTGTACTTCGGTCCGATCGGCGGCTGGGATCCGCAGATCCTGCTCGGTCAGCGGGTGAGCGTGCAGTCGAAGGACGGCCCGGTGCCCGGCGTGATCGGGCGAAAGCCCATCCACCTGCTGCGCGACGAGCAGCGAAAGAAGGTCGCCGAGCTTCGCGACATGCACATCGACATCGGGGCCGCGGACGGGGACGAAGCGCTCGAGCGGGTACGGGTCGGGGACTCGGCCGTGATCGCCGCCGACCCGCTGCCGGTTGCCGACCGCCGACTCGTCTCGCGGTGCCTCGACAACCGGCTCGGGGTCTACGTCGCGCTGGAGGCGCTGCGCCAGGTGGAGGACAGCGGAGGGCTGAAGGGGCAGATGGCGGCCGTGGCCGCGGTCCAGGAGGAGATCGGGTCCAAGGGCGCGCTCACGACCTCCTTCTCGCTCCAGCCCGATCTCGCGATCGCCGTCGACGTCACGCACGCGACGGACGCCCCCGGGATCGAGGAGAAGGAGCAGGGCAGCCATCACATGGGCTCGGGGCCGGTGCTGGGCCGCGGCTCGACTCTCTCGCCCGGGATCTTCGAGCTGCTCCTCGAGGCCGCGGAGAAGAACGACATCCCCCATACGATCGAGGCATCAGGACGCGCCACGCACACCGACGCCGACGCGATCCAGATCGCGCGCGCGGGAATCCCCGCCGGTCTCGTCTCGATTCCCCTGCGCTACATGCACTCGCCGGTGGAGATGGTCGACCTCACCGACGTCGAGGCGACGATCGAGCTGCTGGCCGCGTTCGCGACGTCGCTCAGGCCGGATCTGAACCTGACCCGCTAGCAAACGCTCAGCCGATGACCCGCAGCTCCTTCGGGACGCTGCTGAAGTTGCGGCAGCCGTTCTCGGTCACCGTCACGAGATCCTCGATCCGGACGCCGAAGCGGCCCGGAAGGTAGATGCCGGGCTCGACCGTCACGACGTCTCCGACCTCGAGGGTCTCCTCCGAGCGCTTGGACAGGCGCGGCGCCTCGTGGACCTGGATGCCGACGCCGTGTCCCAGGCCGTGCCCGAACTCCTTGCCGTAGCCGGCGGCGACGATCGGATCGCGGGCGATCGCGTCACCCGCCGGGCCGGCGAGGCCCGCGCGGATCCCCTCGAGCGCAGCGCTCTGCGCTGAGCGAACCACCTCGTATACCTCGCGGGCCTCGTCCTCGAGCTCCCCCGTGGCCCCGGTGCGCGTGCAGTCGGAGCAGTACCCGTCGACGATCGCCCCCATGTCGATCAAGAGGACCTCCCCCGCCCCGACCTCGCGCCCTGACGACTCGTGGTGCGGTAGGGCGCTGTTCTCGCCGGCGGCCACGATCGCGGGGAAGGAGGGGTCCTCGGCCCCCAGTTCGCGCATGCGTTGGTGAGCGTCGAGCATGATCTCGCGCTCGGTGCGCCCCACCGCGCCGCGCTCGAAGATCCACTCGTAGACCTCGTCGGCCAGGCGAGCCGCCTCCGCGATCGACGCCAGCTCCGCCTCGTCCTTGCGGCGGCGAAGCCGCTCCACCAGGCCGCCGGCCGGGACCAGCTCGACGCCCTCGGGTGCCTGCTTCGCGAGCTTCCCCAGGTTCTTGACGCTGGTTTGCGCGTCGTCATAGCCCACCCGGCCGCGGAGGCGTTTGGCGCCGTCGGAGATCAGGCCGCGCTCGATGACGACCCGGTCGAACTCGGGCGCGACCTCGCGCGCGGCGCGCTCCGTGTAGCGGAAGTCGGTGAGGAAGAGCCGCTCCTCGGGGCCGATCACGGCCAGACCGCTGGTTCCGGTGAAGCCCGTCAGCCACCGCAGGTTGCTCCCGGCCTCGCGCTCCGTCTCGCTCGGGTGAACGAGGTCACCGACCAGGAGCTGGTCGAGATCCTCCTCCTCGACCAGCGCCGCGAGGCGGTCGGCCCGAGGCGTCTCGCTCACGACCCCAGCTCGCCCTTCAGCATCTCGAGCGCTTCCCGATAGCCCTCGGCCCCCTTGCCCGAGACGACCCCCAGGACCAGCCCCTCGAACACGGAGTTGCGCCGCCACTTCTCGCGGGAGGAGATGTCGGACAGGTGGACCTCGACCACCGGCACCTTCGCGATCTCCAGCGCGTCGCGGATCGCGTAGCTGTAATGCGTCCAGGCGCCGGCGTTGATGATGGCGGCGTCCGCCAGCTCGGGCAGCCGGTGGAGGTACTCGACGAACTCGCCCTCGAAGTTCGACTGGAAGAAGGTCACTCCGAGGTCGAGTTCGTAGGCGTAGCGCTTGATCTGCACCTCGAGCTCCGGCAGCGACATGCCGCCGTACAGCTGGGGGTCACGGCGCCCCAGCACGTCGAAGTTCACGCCATGGAGCACCTCGACGCGATTCCTCACCGAAGCTCCTCCACCGCCGCCCGGAGCGCCGCGGGATCGACGCTTTGAGCGGGCTGGGGATCCCCGGGACTCGCCAGCAGCACGAACTGCACGCCGTCGGCGGTTCGCTTCTTGTCGCGCTCGGCGGCCTCGAGGACGGCGTCCACGTCGACCGCCGGGTCGAGGCGCGTCGGCAGGCCGTGGCGGGCCAACAGCCCGGCTACCTCCTCGCGGAGCTCCCCCGCATTCGACAGGCGAAGCGCCGCGAGCAGCCCGAGCGCGATGGCCTCCCCGTGCCGGTAGCGCTCATATCCCGTGGCCGCCTCGATCGCGTGTCCGACGGTGTGCCCGAGGTTGAGCACCGCCCGGCGACCCGTGTCGCGCTCGTCGGCTGCGACCACCTCCAGCTTGGTGCGCGCGCAGTCGAAGACCACGTCCACGAGCTTCGCCGGATCGAGGTCGTCGAGCTCGCGGACGCGCGTCCACAGGGGCCCGCCGGCGATGAGCGCCGTCTTGAGCACCTCCGCGAACCCGGCGGCCATCTCCTCGGGAGGAAGCGTCGCGAGCGTGGAGGTATCGCCGAGCACGGCGCTCGGCAAGTGATAGGCGCCGACGTAGTTCTTGGCCTCGGGCAGATCAACGCCCGTCTTTCCGCCGTAGGCGGAGTCGACCTGCGCCACGAGGGTCGTCGGGACCTGGACCACCTCGACCCCACGCTGGTAGGTCGCCGCGCAGAAGCCGCCAAGATCGCCCACCACGCCGCCGCCGAGGGCGACCAGGTGATCCTCGCGGGTCATGCCGAGCTGCGCAAGCTCGCGCAGGACCCCCTCGGCCTCGGTAAGGGTCTTCGCCCGCTCGCCGGGCTCTACGCGGACCATCCCGGCAAGTGGCTCGATCGCGTCGCGGTAGAGGTCGGCCACCGTCGTGTCGGCGACGCCGAAGCGGCGGCTGGGCAGCGGCCACCAGGGGGAGTCGAGCAGGCCGGGGCCCACATACGCCGGGTACTCGCCCGAGCTGCTCGTGGCCCACGCCATGCGCGTTCCGGCCGGCAGCTGGCGCAATGCGAGCAGCGCCGGCAGCGCCCGGCTCACCACCCCCTCGTCGCCGGGGGGCAGGACGGCGTCGGCAAGCCGTGCGTAGATCGGCTCGCGCTCGCGGTGGAGCTCCTCGAAGCGCTCCCTGTCGCGCGCGAGCGGCCGGTCGCTTCCCTCCACGCGCCGCCAGGCCTCTTCGGCGGAGACCTGAAGCCAGACGACGATGTGGCGCCCGAGCGCCCGGCGCACCCGCTCCGAGTAGACGGCGCCGCCGCCAAGGGAGATCGCGCCACCGTCGGCCTGCTCGAGAAGCTTGCTCACCTCGGATGACTCGAGGCTTCGAAACTCCTCCTCGCCCCGGTGCCCGAAGAACGTGGTGATGGGCATGCCGACCTCCTGCTCGAGCAGGTCGTCCGCCTCCACAGCCTCCAGGCCGGCGGCGCGCGCCGCCTGTGCGGCGGTGGTCTTCCCCGCCCCCATGAAACCGATGAAGACGAGTGCCGGGCGCGGGGTCCCCTCCGTGGCGGCCTGGCCGCGCCGCCCCTCTACCGCCGCCAACCGATTCGCTCCCTGTAGGCGCTGAAGGCGGAAAGAGCGTCGTCGATGTGGTCGCCGCCGAACTTCTCGCGGTAGCCGCGCGCGAGGACCAGCGCGGTCATCGCCTCGCCGACCACCCCGGCCGCCGGCACGACGGTGGAGTCGGTGCGCTCCCTCAGTGCCTGCGCCGGCTCCTTGGTCTCGGTGTCGACGGAGCGAAGCGGCTTGGTGAGCGTCGAGATCGGCTTGAGCGCCCCGCGGACGACGAGCGACTCGCCGTTCGTCATCCCGCCCTCGACGCCGCCGGCGCGGTTGGTCTCACGATGCCAGCCATCAGCGTCGGACCAGAAGATCTCGTCGTGCGATTCCGAGCCGGGGCGCCCCGCGACCTCCCAGGCCTCGCCCACCGAGACGCCCTTGACGGCCTGGATCGACACCAGCGCCTGGGCGAGGCGACCGTCCAACCGCTCCTCCCAGCTGGTGTAGGAGCCGATGCCCGGGACGAGCCCGAAGGCTCGAACCTCGAAGATCCCGCCGAGGCTCTCGTTGGCCTTCCGCAGGCGGTCGATCTCCTCGACCATCGCGGCGCTCGCCTCGGGGTCCAGGCAGCGGACTGGTGATTCGTCGACGCCCTCGAAGTCCTCGGGGGTCAGGTCGTCGTGCTCGGGCGCGATGACGGACCCGATCTGAACGACGTGGCTGTGCACGGTGACGCCGAACGCGCGCAGGAGCTCCTTTGCGAGGGCGCCGGCGGCCACGCGGGCGGCGGTCTCGCGCGCGCTCGCGCGCTCCAGCACGTTGCGCACGTCGTCGTGCCCGAACTTGAGCAGCCCGGCGAGATCGGCATGGCCCGGTCGCGGCGTATGGACCTCCTCGACTTCGGCCTCGACCGGCCACGGGTTCATGCGCTCCTCCCAGTTGGCGTAGTCGCGATTAGCGACCAACACTGCGACCGGGCTGCCGAGCGTCTTCGCGTGGCGTACGCCCGACCGGACCTCGACGGAGTCGCTCTCGATCTTCATCCGCCCACCGCGACCATGGCCCAGCTGGCGCCGCGCCATGTCGGCGTCGATCCGCTCGAGATCGAGCTCGAGCCCGGCCGGCAGACCCTCGACGATCGCCACGAGCCCCGGTCCATGGGACTCACCGGCGGTTGTGAAGCGAAGCGTCGTCACGGCCGCCAACCCTAGCGGCGAGTCGCACGCCGGACCGGCGTTCCGGGAGCGGACGTCAGAGGAAGCTGTCGAGATACCAGTTCACGGCGTCGTCGCCGTACCACAGGGCCACCGCTCCGCCCAGCGCCAGGAAGGGGCCGAATGGGACCGTCCGCTTGCGGGCCGCGACGCCGTGTCGCGCGATTGCCGCCAGCCCGACGAATGCGCCGGCGCCGAAGCCGACGAGCAGCGCCGGGGCCACCGCGCCCCCGAGGTAGAGCCCCATGACGGCGGCGAGCTTGACGTCACCCATGCCCATCCCCGGGGGATGGACAAGCGCGACGACCAGCAGGCAGCTGCCCGCCGCAGCCGCGGCGATCGCACGGGTGCCGAGGCTGCTGGGATCCGTAGCCGCGACCAGCGTGACCGCCACCACCGCGCCGGCGAGGAGGACGACGTTCGGGATCGTGCGCCGGTCGAGATCGGTCGTGGTCACGGTGACGAGAAGCGCACAGAAGGCGAAACCCAGCGCCAGCTCGTCGGCCTCGCCCCTCCCGACGCTCAGGACCGTCGTGCTCATACATGGGGCAAACCCGGCATTGCGCCCATTGCCCCCCGCGAGAGGGGTGATCAGGAGTCGAGCTCGACGGGGACGATCTCGGTCGTGAACTCGCGAGGGCCGCGGACCACGAGGGCGGTCAGCGGACGGCCGATCGACTCGGCAACCATCAGGCGCTGAAGCTCGCCGACGTCGGACATCGGGTGTCCGTCCACCTCGACGATCAAATCCTCGGGACGAAGGCCCGCCCGGTCGGCTGGGCTCCCCTCCACGACCTCGACCACCTCGACCGCGGACCCGCCCTCGGCCGGCGCGAATCGCGGCGGGAGCGGCCTGGCGCCGCCGACGATGCCGATGAACGCGCGGCGGACCCGGCCCTCGCCCATCAGCTGGGCCACGATGCGCCGGGTGGCGTCGTTGATCGGGACCGCCAGCCCCAGCCCCACGCCGGCGACCGCCGTGTTGATGCCGACGACGCGACCGAGCCCGTCGGCCAGCGCCCCGCCGGAGTTGCCTGGATTGAGCGCCGCATCAGTCTGGATCACGTTCTCCACCAGCCGCACCGTCGAGCGCGACCGCGTCGGGAGCGCTCGCCCGAGGGCCGAGACCACCCCGGCGGTGACCGACCCGTGGAAGCCGAGCGGGCTGCCAATCGCGACCACGAGCTGGCCCACGTGAAGGGAATCGGCATCGCCGAGCTCGGCCGTCTCGAGGTCCCCCGCCTCCGCCCGAAGCACGGCCAAGTCAGAGAGCGGATCGGTGCCAATGACCTCGGCGCGGAAGGAGCGGCCATCGGGAAACGCGGCCTGCGACCTGCCGTCCGCTCCCTCGACGACGTGTGCCGAGGTGAGCATGTAGCCGTCGGGGGTTATGACGACCGCGCTGCCGCCGCCCTCCGCGCGGCCACGGCGCGTCCTTCGTCCGACACGTAGGTTGGCCACCGACCCCCTGAGGCGCTCAGCGACCGACGTGACCGTCCGCGAGTAGGCGTCGAGGGCCTCGGCGTCCGGAAGCTCGTCACGCTGTCCTGCGGGCTGGGACCCGTCGACGGCGTCCTCGATCAGTCGCAGCCGAGCCATGAAGCCAAATTAGCAACGCGGCCCATCGCGTCAGCCGTGCTCGTAGGCCCTCCGCCAGGTGTCGATGTAGGCCTCGGCGGACTTGAACAGGATCGGCAGAGCCCGCTTGCCGCGCTTCTGCCGTTGCACATCCGCGAGCAGGTCGGCGAACTGCCCGTACTGGGCGACGCCGTCCTTGTTGAAGTCGAACGTTCGCGTGCCCGTTCGCTCGCGGGTGAACTTGACATCGCCCTTGAAGGAGCGGAACGGGTAGGAGAGCGGATTCTGGATCCCATCCGCGGGGCCGGGGAGCTCCGAGAAGCCGCCGGTGTCCGTCCCGAGCCCGACCCCGGAGCGGTGTCCGCCGGGCTGGAAGCCGCAGAGGCTGACGATGCTGTCGGCCAACTCAGGAGCTTGGTCGGGCCTCGCGGTCACGAAGCCCCCGAGGGCGTAGAGGCGGCGCAGATCAGAGGGCGTCCAGAAGCCACCGGTCCCCGTGTGGCTCGAGACCAGCGGATAGTCGCGCTTCTCGGCCATGTTCAGGACCGTGAGGCGGGCTCGCTCGCTCATGTGGTCGACCTCGATGAGCATGTGGTTGGCCATCAGGCGCCGGATCAGATAGCGGCCGAGATCCGTCAGCCCCTTCGCGTTGCATTGCTTGCCCGCGGGATAGGACGGGATCGGAATGCCGATCACCCGGCCGGCGTCCGGGAAGAACCGACGCAGAAACTTGAGCACGCCCTCACCGAGCGGAGCGACCTCCTCGCCCTGCCCCCGCTCCGGGCATGGCGCGGTCTCGAAGTACTCGCCGGTCTGGAGCGCCTGGAGGACGCTGATGAACGCCCCCCTTGATCCGCCCTCGAGCGCGGCGCCGCTGAAGGCGTTGTCCACCCAGTGGGCGACGAACATGGTGCGCACCCCGAGCCGGCGGTACTCCCGAATCCCTCGATCGATGTCGGCACGCGTGCACTGCGGCTGGTCCTTGAACTCGCTGCACCCGAGGAGGTTCGACGACTCGATGCCGATGAGCACCGCCAGCTTGCCCCTCTCGATCACCCGCCGCGCCTGGGTGGGGTTGCGGACGATGCGGAACCAGCCGCGACCCGGTCCGCCGCTCTGGGCGTCGACGTAGTCCTGCAGCTCCTTCAGCCGCTTGATCTCGAGCTTGATCGTGCGCGTCTCGTCGCACGAGTGCGAGCGGCGCGGCTCGAGGCGACAGAGCGGCTCGTCCTCGACTGTCTGCGCAACCACGAGGCGCATGCCGGCCTTCCACATCCGCTTGAGCCAGACGTAATAGGTCTGCTGATGGGTGATCGTGTCGTGGACGGGCCACCCGGCAAAGGTCGGCCATCCATGCGTGTCGTGGGTCCCGAACGGGGTGCCGTTGCGCAGGAGATTCCCCGTGACGTCCAGGCTGCCGTCGGGCCCGTGATCTCGGGCATCGCCGCCGAGGGCGCGGGTGATCCCGTAGCGGGCGAAGCTGCGTCCGTGGATCACGCGCCCGCCCGCCCTCAGCTCGGCCGTGATGTGCAGATGGGCGTCGGCGAAGCCGATCACATCGCCGTTGGGCCGGGTTCCCTTGAACGGCTTGCCGCGGGCGCCGCTTCGCGCCTCCGGATAGCGCCGGCAGTGGCGAGCGCGCTGGAATCTGAACCTCGTCCGTCGACTCGAAGCTCCGCGAGCGACAAGCCTCAGCCAGCCACCGCCGGGTTTAACCGCCAGCTTCCGCCGACTGGCGGTTGAGACGATCGTGAAGGTCCGTCCGGAGGCCGGTTTCGGCGCCCACTGCGCCGCCTTGCCGAGGCGATGAGCGCGGCCGACTGAGCGACGCCCGGTCGCGGTCATCAGCAGGCGATCTTGGTCGTAGACGAGGTACGCGCCCAGCCGCGTCGGCTTGAGGTAGACGGCGGCGGCCTTCGCCTTCGAGCGCGGCTTCACCCGATACCCATCGCCTCGCGTCGCGACAAATCTCCCGTTCGACACGGAGGCAATGGCCCAGCAGTGATTCGCGAGCGCGAACTTCGACGGCGGCTTGGCGGCGTGAGGCGAGATCCGGCCGAGCGCGGTGCCCGTCAGCCCGAGGACGGCGAGCGCACCCAGGATCGCAACGGGCGGCCTCGCCATGCGAACGCTATGTGCGGGCCGACACCGGATCCAACCCCTCCTGGTCGTGTGGTCAAACTGTATGAGATCGGTGTCGTCGAAAGGAGGAGGAGATGGAGGCTGCGACAACTCGCAAGGTGATCTACACGGCCGAGGCGCACGTGACCGGCGGCCGTCAAAACGGACACGGCCGCACGACAGATGGAGTGCTCGAGGTCGACTTGCGCCTGCCAACCGAGCTGGGCGGCGAGGGCGGAGGGACGAACCCCGAGGAGCTCTTCGCCGTCGGCTACGCGGCGTGCTTCGAGAGCGCCCTCGGCGCCGTTGCCCGCCGCGAGAGGGTGGAGGTCGAGGACGTCGAGATCGATTCCAAGGTGATGCTGCTGCCCACCGAGAATCGTGGGTTCAAGCTCGCCGTCGAGCTGGACGTCACGCTGCCCTCGATCGAGGACCAGGACCAGGCAGTCGAGTTGGTGCATGGGGCACACCAGGTCTGTCCGTACTCCAACGCCACCCGGGGCAACATCGACGTGAAGCTGACCGCGAACGGAAAGCCCTTGAGCGAGGGGTAGCGGCCCTCGGTCACGGTCCTCGCGACCCAGCGAGCTCGAAACTCGTGATGGCGTTGCTGCGCTCCCCGGAATTCACATAGATCGATCGGCTGCCGGGACTGACCGCGATCCCGAGCGGCAGGTCAAGGCTCGCGTGATCCGCTTCGGTGCAACCGTTCTTGCCGTCATTGGCGATGCAAGCGACGAATCGAAGCGCACCCGTTGGCGCGCGGTCGAAGCGCGTGATCGAATCGCCGACAAGCGAGGTGACATAGACGGAGCTCCCGTCGGGACTCACAGCAATTCCCCAGGCCGCATTCAGCGAGTCGTGCACTGTGGTCCTGCACCCTCGCTGCCCCCGGTAGGCAAAGCAGCCGCCATAGCGAAGCCCCCCATCTGCGCGGCGGGCCAACCACGTGACCGAGTTGCTGTAGTCGGAAGCCACGTACACGTTCTTTCCATCGGGGCTCACGACCAGGTTCGACGCATCGCCCAGTGACTTGTGCCCGGCTCTCTTGCAGCCGTTGGCACCGCGGTTGGCGATGCAGCCGGCGTAGTGAAGCGCCAGCGGCATCGCCGTCAGCCCGGACGGCAAGTCCGTATACGTCGCGTCGCTGATCTTCTCGGTGGCAACGGCGAGAAAGCAAACCCCCAACAGCGAGACGAGCCCCTTCGACCGAACGCTCGGCATTTCGGTCAAAGCGCCCGAGCTCGGCGGTGAATCCCGGGTCCATCAGCGGAACGCTCGGAGCGCCCGGGACGAGTATCCGTAACGCGGCGAGCCGGTGAGGCTCGTCGTCCCCCCATATCTCGTTCATCGGCAGCGATGTCGCGCTTCTTGACTGGAACGACTCAGGTATCCGGGTCGCCTTCCGTTTGCCCGGCGTTCGCCCGGGCTGCCCGCCTCATCGCATCGATCGGGGGGTCCAGGCCCGTCCAGATGCGGAGCGAGGCGGCCCCCTGGCGAACCAGCACCTCGAGCCCGTCGACGACGCGGGCTCCCCGCGCTCTTGCCGCGCGAGCGAGCTCCGTCTCGCCGGCCCCGTAGGCGAGGTCCACCAATTGGTGTTTCTCACCGAGGGCATCGGCATCGAAGGGGAGGCTTCTCAGGTCCGCAAGCGGCTCGCTGGACGCCCCCATTCCCACCGTCGTCGCGTTCACGATCAGGTCGAGATCGCCCGTGTGCATGAGATCATCGGGTCTGTTGGGCGTGGCCACCCGGACCCGGAACTCCCTGGCCAGCTCATCCGCACGTGCCGGTGTGCGGTTCCAGATGTAGACCTCGGCGCCGTGGGTTACCAGGGCCCACACAACCGCACGCGCGGATCCGCCAGCCCCCAGAACCAGCGCGCGCTTGCCCTGAGGCGGCTCGGGGAGCGCGTCGATGAAACCGGTCGCGTCCGTGTTCTCGGCGCCCACCCTCCCGCCGGCGAAGCTCAGCGTGTTGGCGGCGCCGATCGCCCGCGCCCTCTCGGACGCCATGTCCGAGAGGGCGAGCGCCGCGAGCTTGTGCGGCACGGTCACGTTCGCCCCTACGAATCCCTCCCTCGGCATCGCCCGGATTCGTGAGGCGAAGTGGTCGGGCGCCACTTCGATCGCCTCATAGGACCACGCATCGGCCAGCCCGAGGTCGGCCAGGGCGGCGTTGTGCATCGCGGGCGACCGCGAATGTAAGATCGGCTGGCCGAGGACGGCGAGCTTGGGCATGGCGCCGATGCTACGCGGGCGTTCAGCCAGCCGGCTTCGCGGCGCCTACGTCAGGAGCAGCTGGTCGGCGACTTGCCACCCGCGGCGGCACGCGCCGCGTCGTACTTGTCGGATGCCTGCTGGAACGCCGAATAGGAGGCCGTGAAGAAGTGGCCGCAACCGTTCGGCTTGGCCACGTAGTACAGGTAATTCACGTTCGCCGGGTGCGCCGCCGCCTGGATCGACGCGAGGCCGGGGTTGCCGATCGGCGTGGGCGGCAGGCTGGTGTTCTCGTAGGTGTTGTACGGCGAGTCGAGCTGCAGGTCGGATTCGGTGAGCGGCTGTGTCCAGTTGTGCTCCGCGAAGCGGATCGTCGCGTCGATCTGAAGCGGCATCCCGTCGTGGAGGCGGTTGTAGATCACCGCTGCAATCAGCTTGCGGTCCTTGTCGATCACTGCCTCGCGCTCGATCATCGAGGCGATGATGAGCACGTCGTACTGCGTCAGGTTCTTCGACTTCGCGTACTTCATGTTCACCTGCGCCATGTACTGCTTGAAGGCGTCAAGCTGGCGGCCGATCAGGTCGTCGACGTTCGGGTGCGGCGGCAGGTCGTAGGTCGCCGGGAACAGGAACCCCTCGAGGCTGGACGGATTCTGAGCTCCGTACTTCCCCGGGTTGAAGCCCTTGAAGCTCTCGCTCGCCTTGATGTAGTCGCCCTTGATGCCGTCCTGGTGGGCGACCTCGGCGATCTGGTGACGGTCGTATCCCTCCGGGATCGTGATCTCCTTGGCCGCGCCCCCCGCCGCCTGCTTGGGCGGAGGCGGCGAGGCATCGCCCGCGGTGAAGTGGTGAATCGCCGCTGCCGCGCCGGCCACGATCCCCACCACGACCACGACGACCACGACCGCGGCGATCAACCGGCGGCGCCGGACGGTCTCCGGGCTGCGCGGCGGAGGCGGCGGGGGCTGGCGCGCTGTGGGCGCGGGAACCGACTCCTCTGGCGGCTTGGGTGGCGAGGCCGCGGAGCGCGCGGCGGGCGCCGCACCGATCCGGGGGTCCTCCGGACCTGCCCCATCCCCGTCCGAGCGGGTCAGCATGCCCTTGACGCGATCCGCCAGCGCGCCCTGCCGCTTGGTGCGCTCCGCTCGCCGCTCCCGCCTTCGCGTTGCCCGTTCGGCACGACGCCGCTCGCGCTCGCGGGCGGCGTCGTCCTCGGCGAAGGGATCGCTCCAGTCGTCCATCGTCATCGGGGCGGTTCCCCGGCGCTCGCGATGTGACGCAGGTAGGTCTCAAGCAGGTGGGCGGCCGCCAGCGCATCCGTCGGGGCACCAGCCCCGGCGCGCGCCGAGCTGTCGGCGAGTCTTGTGGTCAGTCGCTCGTCGTAGGTCTCCACGGGCACGTCCAGGATCGCGGCGAGCTCGTCCCTGAATGCCCGCGCGTCGGCCGCCTGCTTTCCCTCGGCCCCATCCAGTGAGACCGGCAGACCGACTACGACCAGCTCCGCGCCGTGCTCGGCCACCAGCTCCGCGGCTTTCTGCGGCTCCGGGGGCTCGATCACTCCCAGCGGCCGCGCGATGGAACCAGTGGGATCCGAGACGGCGCAGCCGGCACGTGCTGCCCCGTGGTCGATCGCGAGGACGCGCATCCCGCCGCTGATTAGGCGCCCAGGGCGCGCTCGATCGCCTCGCGCGCGGCCGCCAGCGCGTCGTCCAGGCGCTCGGGATCCCGGCCACCCGCCTGCGCGACGTCATCACGGCCGCCCCCGCCGCCGCCCATCACCTCGGCGGCGCCGCGAATGACCTCGGCCGCCGAGAGACCACGCTCAACCGCGCCGCCGGTGAAGCTTGCCACCAGCGCGACCCGCCCATCGTTGGCCCCGCCGAGGACCACCGCTCCCTCGCCGAGCTTGGCCTTGACGCGGTCCGCCAGATTGAGGAGCGCCCGCTGGTCGACTCCATCTCGCTGAGCCGTCACGACCTTGACGCCGCCGATCTCCGCCGCCGCCGACGCGAGCTCCTCGGCGTCCTCGCCGGCCGTGCGGCGCTCGGCCTCCGTGGCGCGCTGCTCGAGCTCCTTCAGCCGCTCGGCCGCGCGCTCGGCGGCCAGCAGCGGGTCGCGCGGCGAGCCCAGCAGGGCCCCCGCCTGCATGAGGGCGTCGCTTCGCTCGCGGAACCAGTCGATGGCCGCCGGCCCCGTGATCGCCTCGACCCGCCTGACGTTGGCCGCGCTCGATCCCTCGGAGGTGATCGCGAAGATCCCGACCTCCGAGGTGTTCGCGACATGGGTTCCGCCGCAGAGCTCGCGTGAGACCTCGTCCACCTCGATCACCCGCACCCAGTCGCCGTACTTCTCGCCGAACAGCGCCATCGCGCCGAGCCGCTCGGCCTCGGCCCGGTCCATGTAAAGCGCGCGGACGGGGCGGCTCGCCTTGATCCAATCGTTCACCCGGTTCTCGATGTCGCGGAGCTCGTCCGGCGTGAGCGCAGCGCCGTGCGTGAAGTCGAAGCGGAGCTTGTCGGGGCGCACGGCCGACCCGGCCTGGCGTACGTGCGTGCCCAGGCGCTCCCGAAGCGCCGCGTGCAGCAGGTGCGTCGCCGTGTGGTTTCGCATCGTCGCGTGGCGCGTCTGGTGGTCGACCTCGGCGTGGACGCGCGAGCCGGGCTCCGGCGCGGGACCCGAGTCGTCGAGACGGATCACTTGGTCGTCTCCGAGCCGGTACACGTCGGCGACCCGCGCTCCCTGGCCGTCCCAGCTCACGGAGCCCGAGTCCGAGACCTGTCCGCCGCCCTCCGGATAGAACGGGCTCTCCTCGAGCTTGATGAGCGGCGACTCGACGGCGGCGACGGCGGTCTCCGCGTCCAGTGTCTCGTAGCCGACGAATGTGGACGGCGGTGCCGCCTGGGCAAACGAGATCACCGCCTCGTGGCGATCGTGGACCGCGGGCTCGGCCCCCGTCCGCGCCCGGATCCGCTGCTTCTCCATCAGCGCCTCAAACCCGGCGTCGTCGACCGACAGGCCTTCCTCCACGAGGAGCTCCTTCGTCAGGTCGTAGGGGAACCCGTAGGTGTCGTGGAGCTTGAAGGCGTCGGCGGCGTCGACCCAGGAGGTCTCCTGATCCTTGGCCTCGGCGACGAGCTGCTCCAGGAGCTGCGTGCCGCGGTCGAGAGTGCGGCCGAACGCCGTCTCCTCGTCCCCGACCCAACGCATGATCACCTCGCGCTGCTCGACGAGCTCGGGATAGGCGTCGCCCATCATCTCGATCGTGCGCTCGGCGAACCTTTCCAGCCAGGGCGAGTCCAGCCCCAGGACCCGGCCCTGCTGGATTGCCCGCCGCATCACCCGGCGCAGAACGTAGCCGCGATCCTCGTTCGACGGGACCACGCCGTCGGCGATCAGGAAGGTCATGCCCCGTGAGTGGTCGGCGATGATGCGCATCGCCCTGGTTGTGGGGCGGTCGTCGTCGTAGGAGCGACCCGACAGCTCCTCCGCGAGGTCGATCAGCGGGCTGAAGGCGTCGGTCTGGAAGACCGAGTCCACATCCTGGAGGATCGCGGCCATCCGCTCGAGGCCCATGCCCGTGTCGACGTTGTTGGCGGGCAGCTTGGTGAGCGAGCCGTCCTCGTGCAGCTCGTAGCTCATGAAGACGTGGTTCCAGTACTCCAGGTAGCGGTCGGTGTCGTCGCCGGGTCGCTCGTCGGGGGCGCCGAAGTCCTCGCCCCGGTCCAGGTACATCTCCGAGCACGGCCCGCACGGCCCGGTCTCCCCCGCCTGCCAGAAGTTCTCCGAGCGCCCCAGCAGCACGATGCGCTCCTCGGGCACGCCGCGGCGCTTCCAGATCTCGATCGACTCCTCGTCCGGCCCCAGGCCGAGCTCCTCATCGCCGCCGAAGACCGTCGCCCAGATGCGGTCCGGGTCCAGCCCGAACACGTCGATTGACAGCTCGAGGCCCCAGGCGATCGACTGGTCCTTGAAGTAATCGCCGAAGCTCCAGTTGCCGAGCATCTCGAAGAAGGTCAAATGCCGGCGTGTATTGCCGACCTCGTCGATGTCCGGGGTGCGGAAGCACTTCTGGACCGAGGCGAGTCGGTTGTGCGGCGGATCCTCGTCGCCGCTGAAGTACGGCTTCAAGGGCTGCATGCCCGCGATCGTCAGCAGCGTCGAGGTGTCCTCCGGCGCCGGAATGAGGGACGCCGAGGGCACGCGCAGGTGGCCTCGCTCCTCGAAGAACGAGAGATATGCCTCGCGAATCTCGCTCGTCTTCACGGGGCGAAGTCTAGGTAGCGCAGACGCCTACGAGGCGATCGTCGCGTGCCCCACGACCATTGAACCGTCCATGAGGCATGCGGCCTGGCCGGGAGCGACGCCGTAGGCTGGCTCGGCCAGCTCGAGCCACAGCTCCGGATGGCGACCGGCGGAGGCCTCGACCGCGCAGTCGATCGGCCGCGAGCGGTAGCGGAGCTTCACCCGGTCCACCCGGTGCCCGGGACGGCGAAGCACGGCGTCGCGGACCCGCACCCGGCGCCGCGCCAGATCCTCGCGCGAGCCGACCACCACGCGGTTCTGGTGCGCATCCGTCCGCAGTACGTAGAGCGGCCCCCCGCCGCCGACGCCCAGGCCCCGGCGCTGGCCGACGGTGAAGTTGTGGAATCCGGGATGGCGGCCCAGTACCTGCCCGTTCGCGTCCACGATGTCTCCTGCGCGGGCGTCGAGGCCGGCGTGGCGAGCTAGGAACGAGCGCTTGCCCTCGCCGGCCAGAAAGCAGAGGTCCTGGCTCTCCGTCTTCGAAGCGACCGGAAGGTCCGCCGCGGCGGCGAGCTCGCGGACCCGGTGCTTGGTCAGGTCCGCCAACGGAAAGCGAAGCCGCCCGAGGGTCGCCGCGCGGAGTCCCGAGAGCATGTAGGTCTGGTCCTTCGCCTCGTCGGCGGCGGCTGCGAGCAACGGTCCCTCGCCGTCGTCGACGACGCGGGCGTAGTGCCCGGTCGCGAGGGCCGAGGCACCCACCTGGTCGGCCAGCGCCACCATCGCGTCGATGCGCACGTCGCCGTTGCAGATCACGCACGGGTTTGGGGTCTCGCCCACCGTGTAGCCCCGGACGAACTCCCCGACCACCTCGGAGCGGAACGCCTTCTCGAGGTCGAGCGTCAGGTGCGGGATGCCCACGCGGTGCGCGAGCGAGCGAGCGGCGATCACGGCCTCGGGCGAGCAGCAGCTTCGAGCCCCGTCGTTGTGCCGGTCGGCCCAGAGCTTCAACGTCACCGCCACGACGTTGGCGCCGCGCTCGCGCTCCAGGATGGCGGCGACCGCCGAGTCCACCCCGCCGCTCATGGCGACGAGCACCCGCTCGCCGGTTACGGGCGGATCGGCGAGCGGCTCGCCCGAGGAAGCCGCGGCCGACAGCGCGCGGTGGAGCGCGTCTGCCGCGAGATCGGCCGCGTGGCGACCCTGCGGCGAGAGGCCGCCGAGCGTGGCGGACACCTCTTCGGCGTCGATGGCGGCCGTCGACAACACGCTCTCCCCCTCGGCCGCCTCGGCGACGGCCGCTGCGGCGGCCGTCGCCGCCGCACAACCCTCCGGGTCGCAGCTGTCGGCGCGGCACGGGCCGCGGGCGGGTAACAGCGACAGGGGGTTGAGGGCCCCGCAGGGCGCGC
>JBKPFQ010000039.1:0-7452 GCA_046728915.1 Actinomycetota bacterium
TAAGAGACAGGACCTAAGGCGAGCGTTAGCATCGCGGCGGCGACGCAGCCCGCAACCGCCGCTGACCGCCCGCCCTCGGTGCTCACGGCGCGAGTATATGGACGCCGCGGGCCTCAGACCCGGCTTGCAGTGACGCGGTCCGAGTCGGGCGTGACGGTGTCAGCCGGCGCGAGCTCGATCCAGACGTCGGCGCCGCCCCCGCTGGTGTTGCGGGCGTGCACCTCGCCGCCGTGGGCCAGCGCGATCGCCTTGACGATCGCGAGGCCCAATCCGGTGCCGTCGCTGGATCGCGCCGTGTCGGCGCGGCGGAAGCGCTCGAAGGCGTGCGGCAGGAATTCGGGTGGAAAGCCGGGGCCCTGATCGCCGACGTGAATCTCGATTCGCCCATCGTTGGCCCGGGACCACACGCGGACCGTTCCGGCGCCGTAGCGCAGGGCGTTCTCCACGAGGTTTCCCAGCGCCTGCTCCACCCGCATGCGGTCCGCCTGGACGCGGCCTTGCGAGGCGTCCTCGAATACCAGCGAGCGGCCATCCCGCTCGGCCCGTCCGCTCAGCCGGTCGCGCAGCGTCGCGAACAGCTCGGAGACCGCGATCGGCTCGCGCTTCAGGACCAGCTCGCCCTTGTCGGAGCGGGCGATGACCAGAAGCGCCTCGGCGAGCTGCGACAGACGGTCCGCCTCCTCGATCGCGGAGGCGATCGCCCGGCGAAGCTCTTCGTCGCTCGCGCCGTAGCGGAGGGCGAGCTCGAGCTCGGCCTTGTGGGCGGCGAGCGGGGTGCGGAGCTCATGGCTCGCGTCGTCGACGAACGCCCGCTCGCGCTGGAGGGCGGTCTCCAGGCGGTCGAGCATCCGGTTGAGCGTCTCGCCGAGCCGCTGGAGCTCGTCGCGCGCGGGCGGCACGGGGAGGCGCTGTTGGGAACCGGTCGCGGAGACCTCGGCGGCCCGCCGGCGCATCGCCTCGACCGGGCGCAGGGCACGGCCAACGGTCCAGTAGGCGGCGAGCGAGGCCAGGAGCAGCGCTATCGGACCGCCGATGAGGAGGAGGGTGAGGAGGTTGGAGAGCGCTTCGTCGCGGTTGTCGAGGGAGGCGCCGACCACCGCGATCAGGTGGTGGTTCTCGAACCGAAATGGGAGCGCGAACAGTCGCTCCGGGTCGTCGCTCGCCCCCAAGCCCGGAAGGTCGACGGTGATCGGGGCGCGGTTTGCCGCGTCGATATCGGACTGGGCGAGAGCCGGTGGCGCTGGCTGCGGGGGATCGAAAAGCTGCCCTGACTGAGTGAGCACCTGGGCAAATTCGTCCGGGCGCTTGTCGATCAGGCTTCGCGCCGCTTCGCGGAGGCCGTGCTCCTCGACGCGGACCTCGCGGACCAGCTGGTGCGCACGGGACTCGAGGTCGTTGTTGATCGACTGGTTGAGCTCCGACTCGAGGCGCAGGTAGAGGAAGAGGCCGGTGGCGCCGAGGACGACGGCCATCACCGCGGCGAAGACCAGCGTGACCCGCAGCTTGACCGGCAGGCGAGTCAGGTTCCGCCGTCCTCTCGCAGGCGGTAGCCGGCGCCGCGAACGGTCTCGAGGCTCCGGACGTCGAAGGGGTGGTCGATCTTGCGGCGCAGGAGGCGGATGTAGGAGTCGACGACGTTCGAGCGGTTCTCGTAGTCGTAGTCCCAGGCGTGTTCCAGCAGCTGGAAGCGGGAGAGGACCTCGCCGGGCCGGCGCATGAAGGTCTCGAGGAGCGAGAACTCCTTCGGCGACAGGTCGATCTCGCTCTCGCCCCGCCAGACCTTGCGTCGCGCGGGGTCGAGGCGCAGGTCGCCGACGCTCAGCTCGGCGGGGCGCTCGACCGGCCCGCGACGGACGAGGGCGCGCAGGCGCGCCAGGAGCTCAGCGTAGGAGACGGGCTTGGTCAAGTAGTCGTCGGCGCCGCTGTCGAGGCCCGCGACGCGATCGCGGACGGCGTCGCGTGCGGTGAGCATGAGGATGGGGGCCCAGACGCCCTTCTCGCGGAGCTGGCGGCAGACGGCGAAGCCGTCCAGGCCGGGGAGCATCACGTCGAGGATGATCGCGTCGTACTCGGTGGCGGCGGCCATCCACAGCGCGTCCTCGCCGTTGGCCGTGACGTCCACCGCCATCGCCTCCTTGCGAAGGCCGCGCTGGATCAGCCCGGCCATCTTGACGTGGTCTTCGACGATCAGGACGCGCATGGCGGGTGCACAGAGAAGGGGAGCATCGGTCGTGAAGATGAAAGGACGATGAACGAATGATCCTCCTGTCCGGAGGGTTTTCACATCGGTTTCATCGGGTTGGTCCATCTTCTGCGCGAATTCGACGAGCGGAGGGGACAGATGGGCGGTAGACGAACGAGAGCGATTCCGTGGACCGGCCGTTGGAGTGGGGCGGCTGCCGGTCTTGCGGCCGCGGCCGCGGTTGCGCTCGGGGCGTGCGGGGGAGGCGATGAGTCGAGCGAGTCGGCCGCCGTGCCGCAGCCCAGCCGCGCCGACTTCGCCGCGGCCGGCCTTCGCAAGCTGCCCGTGGCACCCCAGGACCAGCGCGTCGATCTGACCGCGCCACCGTTCTCCCATCCAACTCAGGTCACCAATCCGCTGTTCCCGATCAGCGATCTGCACTCGGCAGTGCTCGCGGGGCGGATCGACGGCAAGCCGTTTCACACGGAGACGACGCTGCTCCCCTACACGAGGACGATCGAGTGGGTGCCGGGGCACCCGGTTGAGACGCTCACCTCCCAGTACATGGCGTTTCTGGACGGGCGGCTTCAGGAGGTCGCGCTCGACTACTACGCGCAGGCGGACGATGGGTCCGTCTGGTACTTCGGCGAGGACGTAAACGACTACAACGCGCGCGGCCTGGTCGCCTTCCAGACGGACAGCTGGCTGGCCGGTCAGGACGGCCCGCCGGCGATGATCATGCCGGGCGATCCGAAGGTGGGGGATGCCTTCCGGACGGAGAACATCCCTGGCCTCGTGTTCGAGGAGGTCACCGTCAAGACCACGGACAAGACGGTCGCCGGGCCGACGGGGAAGGTGGCTGGTGCGATGGTCGGCGAGGAGCTCCACGACGACGCGCAGACGAGCGACAAGGTCTTCGCCCCGGGCTACGGCGAGTTCCTGACCCGCGACAGCGACGGGGTGGAGGCGATGGCGCTGGCGGTGCCTACGGACGCGGCGAGCGGCCCTCCGCCGAAGTCCCTCCAGACCCTTTCCAAGGGTGCGGACGATTCGTTCCGCGCAGCGATGTCGAAGGAGTGGGCCAAGGCATTGGCGGCCCTTCGGTCCATGAACAGGGCGTGGCAAAGCTATATGCGGACAGGGGAGGCGCCGCCGAGGCTGGAGCCGCCGATGGATCAGGCGCTCATGTCGCTGGATCAGGCGCTGAAAACACGCGATCGGCTGGCGGCGGGAACGGCGGGGATCGACGTCGCGCAGGCGGCGCTCGACCTCGAGCTGCGATACCGACCGGTCGCGGTGGTCGACCGCGAGCGGTTCGGGCTTTGGGCGCATCAGATCGTCGTCGATGCGGATGCCGGCGACCTGGGCGGTGTGAGGGGCGACCTCGCCACGATGGAGCTGGTCAGGGACCGGTTCGCCGATGGCCTCGAAGGGGTCGATCGGGCGCGGATCAACGCCAGCCTGCTCGCCCTTCGCGACAGCGTCGAAAGCAAGGACCTGCCGGCCGCGGGCGCCGAGGGCACCCATCTGGCGGGCATGCTCGATTAGGACGACCGCTCAGGAATTCGAACCGGCGATCGGGGTGGGCGGATTCGAACCGCCGATCTCGGCTCCCCAAAAGCCGCGCGATGACCAGGCTTCGCTACACCCCGAGGCAGAGCGAGTCTAGCCCGTGTTCCTGCCGTCAATCCACTGCATCGACCACTGTTGACGCCTTCTTGCCGCTATGCGGCGATAAGGCGTCAATGGGCTGCCCGGGAGGTTTGCCGGGTCCGAACGCCGGGCAATCGCCATCCGATGGGAGGAAGGAGGCCAGGATGCCCGAGCTGATCGTCGGTCCGCTGCTGCGCTACCTATCGGATCGCGAGGCGACCGTCTGGGTCGAGACCGATGCGCCGGCCGAGGTCGAGATCCTCGGCCACTCGGCGCCCACGTTCGAGGTCCACGGCCATCACTACGCGATCGTGGCCATCGACGGCCTCGAGCCCGGCGACACCTACGAGTACGAGGTCGCGCTGGACGGAGACGTGAAGTGGCCCGATCCGGATCAGGACTTTCCGCCCAGCCGGATTAGGACCTTCGACGACGACGGTCCCTTCGACATTTCTTTCGGCTCGTGCCGCGTAGCCGTCCCGCATGAGCCGCCGTACACGCGCACGAAGAACGATCATCCCGAGGGCAAGGAGGCGGACGCGCTGCACGTGCTCGCTCTCGAGATGCTTCGCAACCCCGAGGAGCGCTGGCCGCACCTCCTCCTGATGCTGGGCGATCAGGTCTACGCCGACGAGGGCGCACCGAAGACGCGGGAGTTCATCCGCTCGCGGCGGGATGTGTCCGAGCCACCGGGCCTGGAGGTCGCCGACTTCGAGGAGTACACGCGCCTCTACTGGGAGTCGTGGCGCGAGCCCGTCGTGCGATGGCTGTTCTCAACGGTCTCGACCTCGATGACGATCGACGACCACGACGTTCGCGACGACTGGAACATCTCGCGCTCGTGGCTCGAGGAGATACGCGCCAAGCCCTGGTGGCACGAGCGGATCGTTGGTGCGTACATGTCCTACTGGCTGTACCAGCACCTCGGGAATCTGTCGCCGCGCGAGCTCGAGGAAAACGACACCCACCGCCGCGTGCGAGACGCCGAGGGTGACGCCGGCGACATCGTCCGCGAATACGCCGTCCACGCCGACGAGCATCGCGACGGCTCACGCTGGAGCTTCCATCGCGATCTCGGCCGCAACCGCGTGATCGTGATGGACTCGCGTGCCGGCCGCGTGCTTCGCGAGGGACACCGGTCGATCATCGACGACCCGGAGTGGGAGTGGATCCGCGAGCAGGCCCACGGGGACTTCGACAATCTGATCCTCGCCACGTCGGACCCATTCATCCTCGCTCACGGCATGCACTACGCCGAGGCCTGGAGCGAACGCGTCTGCGACGGGGCATGGGGCGGGTTGGCGGCGAAGCTGATGGAGAAGGTCCGCCGCGCCGTCGACCTCGATCACTGGGCCGCCTTCCATGTGTCGTTTCACCGAGTGGCGCGGTTGCTCCGGGAGGTCAGCACCGGTCAGCTCGGCAAAGCGCCGGGCTCGATCCTTCTCGTCTCCGGCGACGTCCACCACGCGTACCTGTGCGAGATCGGATTTCCGCGGGGCACCGGGGTGGAGAGCCACGTCTACCAGGCGGTCTGCTCACCGTTTCGAAACCCCCTCGGGGCGAGCGAGCGGCAGAAGGCGCGCATCGCGTGGTCGCGCCCCGTCTGGGCGCTCACCCGGGCCCTCGCCCGTGCATCCGGCGCCCCGGATCCGGAGATTCAGTGGCGCTTCCTCGACGGCCCCTACTTCGACAACCAGGTGGCGAGCGCCACCCTCGACGGCCGCGCCTCGCACCTGAAGCTCGAGAAGACCAAGCCGGGCGAGCCGGACGAGCACCGCCTCGAGACCTCGTTCGAACGAGAGTTGGCACGGCATCCGAAGCAGCAACGGGAGCGTCGATCCGATGTGGCCGCGGCGGTACCCTCAGCCGGCGGGCCCCCGTAGCTCAGTGGACAGAGCGGCTGCCTTCTAAGCAGCGGGCCGCAGGTTCGAATCCTGCCGGGGGCATCCAGCCCCCGTCAGCCCTTGAACCTGCGACACCGCTCAGCCTCCGGTCCCTCGGCACCAAAAGGGGTCCCGTGGACGGCGGGCGTGTTAGTCGTCAGCCTGCGAGGCGCTGGCGCAGCATCTCCTTGCCCTGCTCGGCTCCCTTGCGACTCTCTCCCTGCGCGCGGCGGAAGAAGTCAGCGAGGTCGGAGTCGCCGTCCCGCTCGGCATCCTGGATGTAGGTCTCGAGCCGCAGCACGTTCGAAAGGCACTGCTCGACGAACCAGATGACGTTGTAGTCCTTGTCCTTCGTGCCGGTGACCTGGCCGGTCTCCTCGGTGCCGGTAGCCATTTCTCCTCCTTAGGGGTCGCTCTTGGCCCCTCTTACCCGACGGCCTTCCGTCGTAATCGCGGGCCCGGCGGCATCGGCGATCCCCCGGTACTCCACGGATCGAACCGCATGCAAGAAGCCAGTTCCGCCAGTAGCGATCCCCCGCTGTCCCCCGGTACATTGGAGGGCGCGCGGTGAGCGTAGCTCAGCTGGTAGAGCTCCTGGTTGTGGTCCAGGCGGTCGCCGGTTCGAATCCGGTCGCTCACCCTCCGGAAGGCCCCCGCTATCGCCGGGGTTTCCTCGTCCGGGAACTCACCGTGAGCTGGATCCGGGGTCCAAACGGGGTCCATTTGTCGCCGCGAAAGTAACGCGGCGCTTCAGGTCCGAACGCCCGATCACGATTACGCAGACGCCCACCCGCAGAACCTGCGGCCCAACAACACCTGTTCCGGCACGCGGCAAGTATCCCACCGGGGGGGCGACCCATTTGTGGCGCTTTAGGACCGCCGAGGTGGTGGGGCCTCGCTCCCTGCTGCTCGACGAGGTTCCGAGCGGCGATGGGCGCGGAACAGACAGAGAATAGACCCGGTAATCCGGGCCTTGCCTAGACTCAGAGTCCCGGCTTCGGCTTGGTCAAGAAGACCGTTGCGAGCCCCGGGCCGCACGAGTGGTGCGCCGGGAAGTGGGTGCCGCTATCCGCACACGGATGCTCGACCCCGTTCTCAAAGACGATTCCTTCCCATTCCCAGTCGTTTGGCTCCTGAGCCGTAACGAGATGGCCGGAAGTTTCCACGCCGTCGGTGCAGACCACACCGGTAAGGGCGATCGGGGTTGAATCGCGCGTGAGGGTCACGATCCCGGTTGCGTCAACCCCGCGATGGCACTCGATGCGGACATCGGTCGCAAAGAACGGCGACGTCGGCGGATCGGCCCCCGCCCCGGGTGCCGCAACGACCCCGATGACGGCAACGGCCGATGCGACCGCTGCCGCGGTAAAGCGTACCGATCGCCTTGAACACAGTGGAAACAACATGGCTCCCCCTTCAGGTGCTCTCCCTCGACGGGATGTAACCCCCATGACGCATCGGAACCTACGCAGGGGCGCTTATCAAGCGCTTATCGCGGCGGGGCTAAGGGACCGTGAGCACCGCCTGCGCCTGTGCATGGCAATCAGTGGCGCGGTGGCGCGAGAACGCATCGATCGTCACAATTGTGCCGTTGCCGTCGGCGGAAGCACCGAAGAAGGGCGCCGGGAAGTCGCCGTTCCCGTTGATCTCGCCCTCGGTGACGAGCGTCGTCGTCCCGCCGGAGCGCTCGTAGAGGTCGAAGGCGCTGTCGGTGTCGTTCGGGGAAAGCCGCTC
>JBKPFQ010000040.1:0-12547 GCA_046728915.1 Actinomycetota bacterium
AGGGTCGCCGTCGGCGTTGAAGTCGTCCGTCGCGATCGAGTTCGGGCTGCCGCCGGCCGGATACGGGGTCGGTCCCCCGAAGCCGCCACCCGCCTGCCCCCGCAGCACGGAGACGGTGCCGGGCGCCCCGTTGGACACCGCGACGTCGGGATCGTCGTCGGCGTTGAAATCGCCCACCGCCACCGCTTCCGGCGTGTCGCCGGCGGGGTAGGCCTTCGGCGGAAGGAAGTCTTGCGCCGCGCTTGCCGCGGCGACCGGCGAAAGCGCCAGCGCCAGCAAGACGGCCATGAGAAGCACAAGCGGGCTCGGGACCCCCAGGCGCGAGGCTCTGGTCACCGATTTCATCGAGCGCTCCCCGTCTCCCTCACCCCGAATTCCAAAGTACCGCGGGCTTTGTCCCTAGCCGCCGAACTCCTCGGCGTGGAGCGGAAAGACGTCGGCGATCACGTATGCCCTGACCCGGCTCGGGAGGTTGGTCCCGCTCGGGATCTCGACGCTCACCTGAGCGATGTTGCCCCGCCCATCCTCCTCGATGGAGGTCGAATCGTTGTAGTCGAGGCCGACCGGCTCGCCGGTGTCCGCGTCGACGAGGAGGATCGACGCCACGTGCCGGCGCGCCGGGTAGCGGGCTCCGTGCCGCAGTGACAACGTCGCGACCGCCTCACCGTCGCTCACCGGCGTGGGTCGGTCGAGGTGGACCTCGTCGACGTGCAGGCCATTCGGGCGCCGGTTCGCCGGGCCGCGGGGATAGCGGCCCGTGAGGTATGTCCCCGAGGCGATGAGCTTGCCCTCGGGATTGCACAGCCCCGTGAGCGGCAGGAAGGGGCCGTAGTTGGGGACGTTGGCGCAGGTCACCTCCGCGTAGAGGCTGGCGCCGGGGCGCATCCGCAGATCAGGGCGCAGCTGCCCCCGGAACTCGATCAGGTCGATTGGCACGTCGCCGAAGCTGAACGTGAGCGTGAGGTCGCGCTGGGACAGGATGACCGAGTCGTGGTCGTAGCGCCCGACGAGCGGGAAGGCGAAGTCGCTGTTCGGATCGGCGACCAGCTTGCCGCCGCGCTTTCGAGACCCGACGATCCACAAGAGAATCGTCCCCTTGCCGTGGTGTGGCTTCGACCTCTCCAGCGTCCCCGCGATCCAGTCGTAGCTGTCGAACCCGATCTGGTTGACGCTCGGAAGGAGCGGCGGGAGGGGAACCGCCAGCCGGCTGAGCCGGAGGGCGGTCACCCGGCGACGTGAGACCGACAGCTGCGGGCGCTTCAGTCGCGCCTCGTTGGTGCGGACGCGGATCTCATCGTCGAAGGTCCCGGACCTGGTGGCGCCGACGTTCGTGTTCCCGACGGGCGCGCCCTCGCCTGCCCACCTGCCCGAGAACCGCAGCGAGTACTGGGCGCCCGGCCTCAGGAACCCGGTCGGCAGCACGTGGAGGTAGTGGCCGTCGCCGGAGAGCTGGGCGGTGAACGGGAACGGTGGCTCCGCGCTGACCAGGTCGGTGGCCGATCCGACCTGCTGCAGGGCGGCGTCGATCGTCTGCCCGCCCCGGCGGACCACCAGGCGGCCGTTGAGGAGCGTGGCGGCGGGTTGGGTTCGCGGCCGGCGCGACTGGCTCGTGTTGCCGCCGGAGCTCACCGGATAGACGCGCGTGGCCCGATCGGGGAACTCGTCCCCCGGGTCCGTCTCGCAGCGGGACGTGCCTCGCCCGGCCCGTCGGCACCACTCGTAAGGGACGTAGACCAGCCGCCCGTGCTCCCCGCCGATATAGATCCCCCGCCTGCCGAGGGCGGGCGATCCGTTGAGGTCGTTTCGATCCCGCAGCAGCCGGCTCTTCGGGGTCGTGTCGTACGACCACCGCCGCGTCCCGTCGTCGGCGTTGATCGCGTACAGCTTCCCGTTCGAGGAGCCCACGTAGACGATTTCCCCTCGGCCCCCGGGCGCGCGGCCCACCACCGGCGAGGATCGAAGCGGATCCCCCGTTTCGTAGCGCCACAGGAGCTTGCCATTCGGGGTGATCGCGTAGAGCCCACCGTCCGTGGACCCCACGAACACGGCCGTCGTCCTGCCGCTCGGGTCTTCCGCGAGAGCCGGCGAGCTGTAGACGTGATCGTCGGTCGTGAGGCGCCACCGCTCCAGGCCAGTGTCGGGGTCGAGCGCGTAGACGTTGGAGTCGAACGAGCCCACGTAGACGGTCCCGTCGCTCCCGATGGCGGGCGAGGAGGCATTGAAGCCAACCGTCGGCTTGCTCCACGCCTGCTCCCCGTCCCGATCCGCCGCGTAGATGAAGAGGTCCAGCGAGTCGAAGAAGAGCCTGCCGTCGTCACCGATCGCCACCGCCGACCAGACCGCGTTGCCGGTGGGGAAGGACCACTTCTGAGTGCCGTCCGGGTTCAGCGCGTAGACGCCGCCGCCCGTGTTGCCCGCGTACAGGGTCCCGTCCGGCCCGAGCACCACGTTCCCCTCCCACCAGTTGACGAGCTGGCCCTGGCCCGGCGGCTGCGGGGGCGTGAAGCGCCACAGCACGCGGCGCTTGCGGGCGATGTCGCGATTCGTGCGCCGCAGCCGGTACAGGTTCTCGTCGCCCGAGCCGAAGGTGACCGTCGACGCGCCGAGCTCCGGATCGCGCCTCCCCAGCACGGCCGCCGAGTCGATGATCCCGCCGGTCCGAAAGCGCCACCTCACGTGGCCATCGGCGCCCACGGCGTAGAAGCTCCGGTCCGCTGACCCGGCGTAGACGGTGCCGTCCGCGCCGATGACGGGGGTGGAGAAGATCCCCTTGGCGGTGGAGAGGTGCCACGGTCGGTCGCCCGGGCGATAGCGGGCCCGGATCGGGCTCCACCCGGTGTTGCGGCGATCACGACGTACCTCGGGCCACGGCGAGCGCGCCGGCACCGGGATGTCGTAGCGATAGCCCTTGCCCTGGCCGGGTCGCTCCTTTGCCGCCGCCGGACCCGCAGCGACCCCGATGAGCGCGCCGAGGGCGGCCAGCCCTACAGCTAGCGTCCCGCGCGTTCGCAAACGTCCAGCTCCCAGTGGTTGCAGCGCAGGGTCCGGCCCCGGAACTCGAAGTCGCGCTCCTCCTTGTGCGTGAAGCCGAACTTGCGGCAGAGCGCGTTCGAGGGAGCGTTCGAGACGCCGGGAAACGCGTGGATCCGGGTGAACCGGGGCTCGGCGCGGGCGCGCGAGAGGATCAGGCCCAGCGCCTCGCTGGCGATGCCGCGGCCCTGAAATTCAGGCAGCACCATCCACCCGACCTCGTGGATGGGCGACCCCGCGGGGCTCGAGTCCCAGATGCCGATCGTCCCCACGGGCGGGCTCGACGGCTCCGGAATGATCGTGAACCACCACTCGCCCTTGGCGACCGACTCCACCCGCCGGCGATGCAAGGGCGGAATCTCCGCCGGGTCGACCGGCCCGCCGAGCTCGCGCATCATCTCCGGATCGCACTCGAGCGCCTCGGTGAGCGCCAGATCATCGTCCGAGTAGGGCCGTAGCTCCACGCCGGCGAATCTAGCGGGCGACTCCCGTAGCGAGGCTTGCCGATCGAGCGCTCTTACAGTGATGCCGGCCGATGGGACAGTTGAGCGGCGGTGGCGGGGCCCGCCTGCGAGTACGAGTTCGGATACCGCGGCGCTGGGCCGTAGTCACGCGCATTGCGTGACCGCTTAGGACCTGGACTCATCCAGAAACGCCACAATCTCCCGAGCGCAGCGCTCCGGCTCGTCCTCGAACACGAAGTGGCCGCCGTCGTCGATCAGGACGAGCTTCGAGTTCGGGATCTCGTTGTGGAAGCGGTGCGCTCCGGCCACTGGGGCGAAGGTGTCGCGCTCGCCCCAGAGGATGAGGGTGGGGACGTTGAGCTCGGCGAGGCGGCCCTCGTAGGGGGCGAGCTTCTCGAAGTCGCCGGAGCGGTAGAGCGCGAGTTGGGCGCGGCGGCCCTCCTCGGTCTCGTAGGCCTTCCAGTACTCCTCGATCGCCTCGTCGTCGAAGCCGCGGCCGGTCTCGCGGAGCATCGCCGCGAACCCGTCGCGATCGATCGCGTCCACCACGGCCTCGCCGGCCCCCTCGGTGCGGAGGGCCGCGCCCAGTCCGTGCCATTTGCCGTCCGGGAAGAAGCCGGTGTTGCTGATCACGAGGGTCCCGACCGCGTCCGGGTGATCGCATGCCCAGCGCATCCCGATCAGCCCACCCCAGTCGTGCACGATCAGCGCCACGCGGTCGAGGCCGAGCTCCCGGCGAAACTCCTCGACCGCCTCGACGTGGTTCTCCCAGGTGCCCGACATGAACGGGGGAGAGCTGCCGTATCCGGGCAGGTCGGGGGCGATGGCGCGCCGGCCCGAGTCGGCCAGTGGCGGGAGCACGCCGCGCCACATGAGCGAGCTCTCGGGGTAGCCATGGATGAGCAGGACGGGGAGCGATTCCCGGGCAGCCTCAGAATCGGGTAGCGCCTCGCGGTAGGAGATCTCGCCGGCTCGCCTGACCTCGACCGGCAACGCGGCTAGTGCTGGGCCGCGGCCCAGTCCTGGAGTCGGTCTGAGAATTCGGGCACCGCGGCGTCGACCTCGACGACCGCGTCGGCCGGAACATTCGCGCGTTGCGCAGCCGCCACGATCGCATCGGGGGAGGGCGCCTCATACAGGCAATAGGTCCGCCGGCGATCGGCGCTCAGGAACGAGAAGAGCCACCGGACGCCCTCGTCTGCGTTCACCTCCTCGATCAGCTTGACGTCGTCGTCGCTCAGGTCCAGCTGGTCGGCGAAAGTACGCTCGATCACGTAGACGGGCATCGCGGCGCATCGTAGCGCTCCTCTACGCCTCGACCAGCCCCCGCCCGTGGGCGTACGAGGCTGCCTCGGTACGGTTCGCGCACCCCGTCTTGCGGAGGATGCTGCGGATGTGGTTCGCGGCCGTGTGCTCGCTGATCACCAGCGTCTCCCCGATCTCGCGGTTGCTTAGGCCCCGGGCAACCAGCTGCAGGATCTGCACCTCCCGCGGCGAGAGGTCGTCGGGAAGTCGGGCCCGCGGTTGCGGCGCGCCGAGCTCCCCGATGCGTGCCTTCAACGTCGCCAGCCCGATCTCGTCGGCGAGCGCCGACGCCTCGCGGAGCAGCGCCTGCGCCGTGTCGCGCTTCGCCCTGCCTTGCTTGTGGAGGAGGCGGGCGTACTCGTGCGCGGTGTGGGCGAGCCAGGTCCTTGCTCCCATGCGCCGGTTCATGTCCATTGCCCGCGCGAGGTGCTCCTCGGCGCGCTCCCACTCGCCGAGCGTCGCCGCGAGCATCCCGAGGTAGCGGTCCGCGGACCCGTAGCAGGCGACGAGATGGCCGATCATCACGTTCGATCCCCCATGCGGCTCGAGCTCCGGGTAGACGAGCGCGGCTGTTCGCTCGTCGCCGAGCGCCGCACTGGCGTCGGCGAGGTAGGTGAGTGAGGCGAGCCACAGCGACTCCCGCAGGGAATTGAGGCCCGCCTCCGCGACCTGCTCGAGCTGGTCCCGCGCCTCTCGCTCCATCCCGATGTCGACGAGCAGAGCGATCAGACCCGGGCGCCAGGGTCCCTGCCGTGAGCCACCGGCCAGCACCCGCAGCACGGGGGCGACCTCGCTCAGCCGACCTTGCTCGCGGCGGATGCTGAACATCTCGATCCCGTAGGTGCCCGAGGCGTCCCGCCCGGTCAGCAGCCGGCTCCACTCGTGTGAGCGGCCGGCCGCCGCCTCGGCGTCCTCCAGGCGGCCGTCGCAGAGCGCGAGCGCGGAGGCATAGTGCTCGATCACGTGGAGCAAGAACGGCTGCGCCGTCTGGTCCGCGATCTCACGAACGACGGCAACCTCCTGGCGCGCGGACTCGAGATCGCCAAGCGCGACGAACGTCGGCACGCGCCACGCCATCGCGTCGGCGCGGATCTCCGGGTCGCCGAGCTCGTTGCCGATGTCCCGCGCCTCGCTGAGCATCGCGAGGATCTCGTCGAGCGAACTCGTCCCGCGCGACCAGTACGAGCGGACGAGCACCTTCGCGAGTGCGGCGCGGTCCTGCAAGCGTCGCGCCAGATCAACCGGATTCCGGCGCACCAGGGCTCCGCGCTCGCGCTCGCCTTGAAAGTCGAGAGCGCGGGCGAGGCCGCTGAGCAGCCCAACCCGCAGTCCCTGGTTCTCGTGGCCCAGCTTCTCGGCAGCCTCCTCCAAGAGCTCGACCGCACCCTGATCGACGATGCTGGGGCGCCAGCACGCGTCCTCGTAGCCGATCGCCGCGCGGGCGAGCAGCTCTGCGTCGTCCTGCTCGCGGCCGATCTCGGCTGCCGCCCGGAACGCGTCGAGCGCGTCCATCGCGTGCCCGGCCCGGTTGCACGCCTCACCGAGCTCGAGCAGGAGCTCGCTCCTGCGAAGCGGGTCCTCGACGGGCAGGTCGAGCGCGGTTCGCAACCGGTCGGCTCCCTCGTCGAATGCGAGCGTCGCAATGGCCGCCCGGGCGGCGCGAAGGTTGTACTCGACGCCGCGCTCGGGGCCGGCAAGGGGCGCCGCCTCCGCGAAGTGGTGCGCGAGGTCCGCAAGCGCGCGAGCCGAGTGGTCCTCCGACCCTTCGAGAGCCTCACCGACTTGTAGATGGAGCTCCGCTCGGCGCAGCCTGGAGAGCCGGTCGTAGAGAGCCTGCCGCACCAGCTCGTGGGTGAATCCGAAGGCGAGACGGCCGGAAGGATGCTCCTCGATCAGCGCGCTCCGCCCGGCCTCGTCAAGCGCCGCGAGGAGAGCCCGCTCCTCGAATCCCGAGGCCCGGCGAATGAGGTCGAAGTCGAACTCCCGCCCTGCGGTGGCCGCCAGCTCGAGCAGCTCGACGGTCTGCCGATCGAGGCGGGAGAGGCGCTCGCTCACGACCTCGCGGACGCTCTCGGGGGTCCCGAGCTCGCCGAGTGGCCTGGTCAGCCGGATCGTTCCGCCGGCGATCTCGACCGCGTTCGTCTCGACCAGCGCCCGCCACAGCTCGGAGACCAGGAATTTCGCCTTCGTTCTGTCGGCGGCATTCATCCTCCTGCTCTGGGTTGCCCTCGGTGAGCTGGGCGATGGTCCCCGCGAGCTCATCGAGCTCCCCCTCGAAGTCGCCGCCGGCGACACCCCGCACGAACTCGCCCACCTCCTCGCCGCTAAGCCCGCCGAGTCGCAGCCGGACGACGTCACCGGCGCGGTGCAGGTCGGCGAGGGTCTCGGCGAGCGGCTGTGCGACCTCGGCCTCCGTGTCTCGAAACGTGGCGACGAGGAGCAGCCGAGCGTCGACGGCGGCCCGCGCCAGGTGGCGAAGGAGGAGGAGGGTGGAGGCGTCAGCCCAGTGCCCGTCGTCGAGGACGAGGAGGATCGGCTGGCGGCGGCTGATCGCCGTCAGGAGCTCCGTCACCGCGAGGTGCAGGCGGTGCCGCTCGGTGTCCGGGTCGGCCTCGAGCGGCTCGGACAGCTCCCCGATGCGGGCCGGGAGGTCAGGGATGACTCGCGTGAGCTCGCCGCCCCCGGCTCCGACGGCGGCCCGCAGCTCTGCGGGATCGGTTTCACGCGCGAGGTTGTCGAGTGCCTCGACGAATGGGCCATACGGGGTGCGGACCACGGCGTCGCAGGCCCCGTAGAGCGCCAGGGCTCCATCGGCGGCGGCCTCTCGCGCGAACTCGCGCACGAGACGGCTCTTCCCCGATCCCGGCTCGCCGCCGAGCAGCACCACCCGGGATCCCTCGCGCTCGGCGTGCGGCATCGTGGCTCGCAGCGTCTCGAGCTCGGCCACGCGGCCGACGAACGGGAACGTCGCGACCAGACCTGGTGAACCCGGGTGCTCCTCCATGAGCGGTCCCTGGGGACGATAGTCAGATCTGATCATTCGCGGAATCGGCCGCGCTACATGCTTTGCCGGCAAATGGATCAATCCGCGTCATGACAGGGCGTTCGCAAGCCCCTAGGGTCGGCGATAGCGGGGCATTGACGCCCCAAGACCGACAGGAGGACGGACAGATGAGCACAGTGGAAACCCCGGCGCAGGCGGCGCGCGAGGATCTCACGGACTTCGACGGCCGACTGATCGGGCCGGAGGACGCGGACTACAAGGAGGCGCGCAAGGTCTACAACGCGATGATCGAGAGGCGGCCCGCGCTGATCGCGCGCGTCGCGAACGCCGACGAGGTCGCCAAGGTCGTTCGCTTCGCGGCGGAGCGCGAATTGCTGCTGGCGGTCCGCGGGGGCGGCCACAACGGCGCCGGGGTCGGGACCTGCGACGACGGTGTGGTCATCGACCTCTCGGGCCTCAAGGACATCGAGGTCGATCCGGAGTCCCGGACGGTCCGGGTCGGCGGCGGCTGCACCTGGGGCGAGGTCGACGCCGCCACCAACGAGCACGGCATGGCCACGCCGAGCGGGATCATCTCGACCACCGGGGTGGGCGGCCTCACCCTCGGTGGCGGGCTCGGGCATCTGACGCGCAAGTGCGGTCTGACGATCGACAACCTGCTCGAGGCCGAGATGGTGCTGGCGAGCGGCGAGCGCGTCCGCGCCAACGCCGACGAGAACCCCGACCTCTACTGGGCGATCCGCGGCGGCGGCGGCAACTTCGGCGTCGTGACCTCGTTCCTGTTCCGGCTGCACGACGTCGACACGATCTTCGGCGGCCCGACGTTCTGGGCGCTCGAGGACAGCGCCGACGTGCTCTCGGCCTACCGCGAGTTCCTGCCGAACGCGCCCCGTGAGCTGAACGGGTTCTTCGCCTACAACTCGGTGCCGCCGGCGCCGCCGTTCCCGGAGGAGCTCCACGGGCGCAAGGTGTGCGGTGTGGTCTGGTGCTACGTCGGCGGCGAGGAGGAGGCATCGAAGGCGATGGCTCCGCTACTCGACTCAGTCCCGGAGCCGCTCATGCACGGCGTCCAGTCGATGCCGCATCCGGCGCTGCAGGGCGCCTTCGACGATCTCTATCCGAAGGGGCACCAGTGGTACTGGCGCGCCGACTTCGTCAAGGAGATCCCCGACGAGGCGGTCCAGGCGCACGCTCATTACGGGGCCGAGATGCCCAGACCGCGTGGAGCTACCGCGATGCCAACTGGGGCTCGGTGTTCGCGGGAGTCGACCCGGACCCCGCGAACGTCGACGCGATCCGGGACTGGAGCGTCGACTACATGGAGGCGCTTCACCCGCACTCGGCGGGCGGCGCCTACGTGAACATGATGATGGACGAGGGCCAGGACCGGGTCAGGGCGAGCTACCGCGACAACTACGACCGCCTCGCCCAGATCAAGGCCACGTACGACCCGGGCAACCTCTTCCGGGTCAACCAGAACATCGAGCCGAAGGCGTAGCGCCGCCTCGTCAGGCGAACGGCCAACCGCCCGTTTCGCGGCGGTGGCCGCTCGCTACGCTTGCCCGGCACGGCGCCTTGGCGGAGTGGTTACGCAGCGGCCTGCAAAGCCGTTTACACCGGTTCGATTCCGGTAGGCGCCTTCGGTTGATCAAGCGGATCCGGCCGTTCCCGACCGGGGCGGGTTGGCACCAAGTTGGCACCAATTCGACCGCCGTAGGCCGTCCGTAGCCCCGGGTGGACGGGCGGCGAGTCCATCCGGCAGCCGCGTTAGCCCTGGTAACGGATTGCAATCCGAACCGGGGAGGACGCCATGACCACGGCGACGAAGACGCGACCACGAAAGAAGGATCCGCTGGCCGAGCTTCGCGAAGTAGAGCGCCAACTCGAAGAGGCCCGAGCCGACCGCGCTCGACTCGGAGAACAGGCCGAGAAGTTCGCGATGGGGATCCGCGTTGTCGAGGTCGAGTACGGCGATCTCTCCCGCACCGCCCCGAAGCAGTTCGACGGCAACGGCCAGCCGAAGCCGAAGACGCGGGCGGGCACATTGAAGAAGCAGCTCGAGCAGGCCCAGTCGAGCCGCTGGCCGCAGATCCTCGATGGGGCCGACCAGCGGGTCTCCGAGCTTCAGCGGAAGCTCGGAGTGATCATCGAGCAGAACGCGGTCGAGCTGGCGACCCGCGAGTTCCGCCACGCCTAACAGGTGATGGACGACCTCGTGCCGCTGGCCGCGCAGCTCGTCAAAGGGATCGACCGGCTGAAGGCCCGCGAGGCGAAGCTGTTCGTGATCACCAGCGCCTGCCAGGGCCTCGATGGGCGCGACGTGTTCTGGGACCAGCGATTGGATCCGCTCCGCGAGTTGGCCGAATCGGTGCCGGACATGAAGCCGCCGCGCTCGGTCAGCCTGACCCCGTTCGAGGGCGAAGAGCCACGGCGCATCCGCACCGTGTCGGGGGCCTGGACCGATTCCTACATCAGGGACGAGGACATCGGTGAGCAGCCCGAGAAGGTCGAGCCGGGGCGATGAGTGGCCAGCGCGAGGGAACGCCCGAGGACTTCGCCCGCATGTTCGGCGGCGGTGCGCCCGCCAATCTTGATGTTGACGGCGGCGGTGCGCGGCCACCCGACCCGGACAAGGACTGGGACGAGGACCCCGCCGGAGAGGAGCACGCCAAGCTCCTGGCTCAGGTCTTCAGCGGCGACTACGCCGCCCACAACGCAGCGAAGCGCAAGGCCGACCACGACTTCCTGGCCCGGATGCACGGCGTGAAGCAGGAGGGCGAAGCCGATGCATGAGAAGCAGCGGCGGGACCGTGCCGTACTCGGCGCACTTCACGGAATGAAGTTCGACGACGAGACATCGTCCATGCGCGTGGACGATTACCCGAGCTTCGACGGCGGTGCTCGCGGCTTCGAAACCGGCTGGACACCCGCACCCTGGCACCAGCCCATCCCCTACTCGACCGGAGACGGCTGGATCACCTACGAGATCGAGGACGGCATCGAGCTGATCTACCCGTGGATGGAGAGGCGATGAAGATTCCCTCCGCTACGAGATCACCTTCTGAGCGATGAACGCCAGGACGATCAAGGCGGCGAGTACCGCGAGAACTACCAGGCTCGTCCGCGTTGTACTGCTGCTCATCGGTCCCCTTCCGTGGTGCGCTCAGACATACCAGGGCGCGTCGTCGGATGACGGTACACCCGGGTGGAGTGAAGTCAAGTCAATGCTCTGTACCGGGGACGGCTTCCGGGGTGGGGGGTGACCCGAACCGTTGCGATCTAGGACCGCCGAGGTGAGATCGAGGACGGTGCCGAGCTACTGTTCCCGTGGCTCAGGAAGTGACGGCGCTACTCCGGCAGTCCGGCAGCTTCAAGGGCCTCTGTCCACGACAGAAACGCTTTGGCGCCCTTGATCTTCCCGGCGGCCATCACCGAGTAGATCCCGAACTCCTGGTCAAGCTCTACCTGGCTGGCGCCTCCCTTGATGTGGACACGGCCGAGCCAGACGACCGCACCGTCCACGTCACGGATCTCCGCCTCCTCGAAGCGGAACACATCCCAGAGTTCCCAGAGCGCGGCTGTCGCATCCGCGACCTCATCGAGGCCTCGATAAACCGCGCCCTCGACGACCGAGGGCGTGGCCGGCTCCCATTCGGCATCGGGGGCGAGATACTCACGGCCCACGTCAAGATCACGCCGGTTCCAGGCTTCCAGCACCCGGCGGAGGATCTCGACGTTCTCCTGTGACATCGCCTACTCGCGCAGCCCGGCGGCTTCGAGGGTCTGCCCCTACGGGATCACGAACGTGAAGCCCTGAATGTGCTGTTGCACGGTGAAGCCGCCTACATCGGTCTCGCCGAAGGTGTGCGCGTCTGCGAGGCCAACGAAGGTCCGGACCTCCATCGTCCCGACCGGGCAGTCGGGGGCAGTGGAGTCCCACTCGACGTGGGATACGTCGTTAAAGGCAGCGCTCGTAGCGCTGTACGGCAAGGCTTCCCCGACCACCATCACCGCGGTGGTGGGGTCGATCCCCGATCCGGGGTCGATGCAGTAGATACCGCTGGTAGGCTCGTGCGTGACCGCGGTGACGTTCTTCTTCCGAACCAGGGTGTCGCCGCCGTCCACCAGCCCCCAGGCCCGCGCCCCGCTCGCCCCCGGCTTGACCGTCGCGGCGAGGTCCTGCGCTTGGACTTCCCCGTCACCGATCTCGCCGGTCCTCACCGCCGAAGTGGCGATCTCAGAGGTTCCCACCTGGCCGTCGGCGATCTTCTGGGCTCTGACCGAGTTGGCGGCGAGCTCGTCGGCTGCCACAGCGGCCTGGCCGATGTCGGCGCTCCTCACCTCGCCGTCGCCGATGTCGGCGGCCTGGACCTGGCCATTGGCGATCTCATCGGTGGCCACCGCGCCCTGGCCGATGTCGGCGACCTTGACCTCTCCGTTGACGATGTCGTCGGAGAAGACGGTGTTGGAGCCGGTGAGCGCGACGGCGGTGCCGCCGCTCAAAACGAGAAAGACGGCGATCGTCGCCATCACGTTGGCGTAGGTCAGGTGGGAACGAATCCGCTGACGCATCTGGGTACCTCCCTGTCGTCGATCGGCGGAGGCCAAATACGTCGGCAAGTCCGTTCGGGCGAGTCGGCAGGTTCAGCGATTCCGCCGGAGAAGGGCGAGCCTCTCACCCAAGACCGGCGAGGTCAAGGGGAGGGGGACGACCCGAAGGCCACCACTCGGGACCGCCGAGGTG
>JBKPFQ010000041.1:0-9892 GCA_046728915.1 Actinomycetota bacterium
GCGATCGAGCTCGGCCTCGTCGACGAGCTGCGCATGTTCCGCAATCCGGTCGTCGTCGGTGGCGGCACGCCCTTCCTGCCGCCGGTCACCGAAGACGTTCCGCTGGACCTGATCGAGACCAGGACGTTCGGCTCACGGATGATCTACGAGCGCTACGGGCGCGCCCGCGGTGAGTCGGACTGACACCGCCGTCCGCGACGGAGCCCGATGAGCGTCGCGATCCCCGCCGAGGCGGAGCGGGCGCACTCACGGTCCCCCTCACACGACAGCCGAGTCCGACGGCAATCGAGGCGAGCGAGCTTCGTGACGGCACCGGTTCTCAGTCAGTGCGATCGAACGCTCTCGACTTCGTGCGATTCCGGACTCTCGACCTAACGCGATCCCACATCGCCTGCGCGCGGTCGCTGCCGCGGCAATACGGCACCGGCGGCGCTCACCGCTGCGATGTTGGTCGCCGCTTGGAATCTGCGGAAATAGGATCGCCCAGTCTGCTGCGCTTCCGCTTCTCGCGCGAAGCGGAAGCGCGGCCGAGCGCAACTATCCGCCTTCTTGTCATGGGTTGGCGAGCCATCGTCCACGCCCGTTCCTCCGGCAACAAGAGCGCCGCTATGTGCGGTGGTGGAGGACTGCCGCCAGTTCGCTGGGACGTGAGAGGAATGGAGAGTGGCTACCGGGCAGGTCGATCAGTTCCGCCCCGAGGCGTTCGTTAGCAATCCGCCGCGACCAGTCCGGATTGACGAGCCGATGCGTCCGGCTCGGCAGGGTGGAGCCTCGCTCGTCGTCGTCAAATCCGGCGCAGCTTGAGATACACGTCGTAGATCCCGTCATCGTCCCCGCCGTCGAAGTGCAGCGTGGGCAGTATCGCCGGGTTCACCGAGTTCGTCGCGGCGTCGGCGTCCGCCTCGGCGAGCGAGATCGCGCGCGTTCCGTCGATTCCGTCGTCGGCACCAACTAAGTCGACGAGATAGGCAACGCCAATCCCGACAACGGCCACGCCTGCGATCACCCAGCCTGCCACGCCGCCGGCAGCTGCCGCCTTCGTTGCGACGGCAGTAAGCGCCGCTCGGACCGCGTCGGTCGTGTCGCTGACGTCCCCGAGATCGTTCTCCCAGCAGGAGGCAGCAACGAGCACAGACGAGTCGATGGCGCGGGGGCCGGTAAAGCCAAACAACCTTAGGTTCTCGTCGCCGCTGGACGGTCGTGTGTCCCCGTCGTCGACGTCACCATAGACAGGGGTATGGAAGGCCTGTGCCGGCGTCCCGCTCTCGGCCATTTCCTCGGTGATCACACCGAAGACGACGTACGGTTCGTCGCTTCCGGCCCATTCCGGGTCACTCTCGTCGACGCAATACAGCTTGGTGAACGTCAGCTCGTACTGGTTCGGAGGAGGCCGAGGGGGTTGGGGATCCGAGGGCGGCTGCTCCGGCGGGCAACAGCATCCGTCGTCCTCCGTCGGCAGGCGCGCCCGCGCGACGAAACTTGCTAAATCTGCGACAGGTCGGTTACGAAAGCTCTGCGCCCGGGTGAGGATCGCACGCGCCTCCTCGACGCCAATGGCGCGCTCGGTCGGGAGACTGAGATACACGGGCGAAAACGCCCTGCGTTTCAGCTCGATCGGGATCTCCTGATCCGTCTTAACGGCCTGCGCGATGACTGCCCGCCCGTTGGGCGTTTCATCCAGCGCGCGGGCGATCCGGCGGTCGAGCTCCGTCTGCTCCTCAGCCGGTACGCCTTCGACGTACCGCCGGAGCACGTGCATCAGCGCCGGGACGAACTCGTAGCCCTCGCCGTGGACCTCGTACTTCCTCAGCTTCTCCTCGAGCTTGCGATGCCGCCGCTTGCCGCCCGTCTCCCGCTCGCACGGGATCTGCATCTTCCGCCCATACCGCGACGACCGCGTCCGCGACGGCTCTTCCCCTTCGGCGGGAACGTGCATTCAGTTCCTTTCGCGTGGCTGGCGTCCTGCGCGCTGATCCCTCGACGCGCGGCCAGCCAGGTCAGCCCGCTCAAGTCTATATCGCCAACGGCCCTCTGGTCTCTCCTGTGCCCCCACCCGGATGGACTTCGGGCCGATTGGGGCATTACCACTCATCCGCTGCTGCCCGAGGACGCGTGGGTGCTCGGGGCTCGTGGCCGCCAACGGCGCTTCTATCGCGTTCACCGCCGAGTGCCCAATACCGCTCTACGGGCCGCACTAGGCCGAAGCAGTACGGAGTGAGTTGCCAACGGCCGTCCGCGTTCGGGCTGATCACCGCTCCGCCAGCCGCACGATCCGCTCGGTCAGATCCCAATTGGGCCGGACGAAGGGCGTCCCTTGCACCGTCCACGCGAGCCCATACCAGACGTCTGCGGTCCCTGACCAGCGGCGGATCTTGATCGTGTACGTCTCGCCGGCGCGGGCCGCGAACTCGGCGATCTCGTAGCTGTTGTCCCAGGAGCCGCTGTAGCCGACGAGGGCGCCGCTGCTGTTGTAGACCTTCAGATCGAGGTCGACCTGGAGGTCGTCGAAGGCGAACTGGAAGAAGGAGAGGTCGACCACCGTCGCCAGGCTGTCCCAGGCGAGCGCGACCTTGACCTTGGTGTCGAGGTGGTAGCGCGGCACCGTGACCTGCCACGAGAATGTTGTCTCGCCGTTCGAGCCGATGTCGCTCGAGCGCAGCGTGCCGACGTCCCAGCCGCGCCGCGTCCCGGGCGAGCCGGGCGAGCGGCGGCTTTTTGCGATCCGCACGCTCTCGAGCGCGTCGACCGCCCCGGAGCCGTCGGAGGCGTCGACGCCGGCGCTGCGGTCCGTCCACCACGTGTTGCCGGTGATGTTCTTGCTCGCGCCGGCGAGCACGATCGCCCGGCAGCCCTCGGGCCACGACTTCAGTGTCGCGTTCGCCTCCTGGAGCAGCGCGGTGCAGCCGGCGGCGGCCGGGGCGGCCATGCTCGTTCCGCTAAATGTCAGTCCCACCGCTGTGACCGCGGTTCCGTTCGCCGACAACTCCGCCAGCTCCCGGTCGCTGTGGGCCGACGCCGGGTTCCGGAATACGGAGTCGCCAGCCAGCGCCGACGCAGTGTCGTCGTGGTTGGCAACCGTGAGGCTGTTGTAGCCCTTGTGGTTGACGTACTCGGTGCTCGAGCCGTTCCCGGCCGCCTGCAGGATCGTGGGATAGGGCCAGTGCAGGACCAGCCAGTCCTTGTACATGTCGTCGTAGGACAGCCCCGCATCGGTCTGCTCGGCGTCGCGATGGAAGCTCTGGCTGATGACCGTGCAGCCGCGCGTGCGCGCTGCCCAGCTGATCGCGTCGAGGTCCATGCTGTTGGCAGAATGGAGGTTGCAGCCCGACGCGTGTCCGTGCGGCTTGTTGGGCTCGACGTTTTTGACGATCCCGTGCGTGTGCCGCGAATGCTGCGTCATCGCGGGATTGCTGAGAAAGCTCGCCGTGATCGAGAGATTGGTCGTGTCGTCGGGGCCGTCTTCGTAGATCGCAATGTTGACGCCGGCGCCGTTGAGGCTGAGGCTCGACTGGACGGTGTCGGACTGGGCGATCTTCATCGAGTTCGACAGGTCGAGCACGGCTTCCTTGTCGTAGAAGAAGACGACTCCGACCTCGTCCCGCTGCGCCAGCTTGCGGACGCGCTCCGCCGGGAGCTCAGCGTGGACGACGGGCACGTCCAGGGCGGGCTGCGGCTCCTTGGCGCCATGCTCGCGCAGAAGGTCGGTGACCCGCTGGGCGGCCTCCGCGATTTGCCTAGCTTGCGCTGCCTCGCTGCGAGGCGGTTTGGCAGTGTGGCCCTTCTCACGCTTAGCGGGCAATTCCTCGTCCGGGAGTCGCAGCCAGACCGCCACCGAAATGATTTCCTCGGGGCTTCTTTCTGCGATGAGACGGGCGAGCGTGGGATGAAGCTTGCCGAACTCGGCCTCGCGGGCCCGACGGATCTTGGCGAAGACCTCGTTCGCCTCGATCGGCGCTCCTCGGTCGTCGAAGGCCAGCCCCACGGGTCGGCCGCTGCGCCGGTTGACGGCCTTCAGAAGCTCGATGAACCGACCGTCGGGCCGCCGGGCGGCGGAGACACGCGTAGTCCCTAGGCGCTCGACCTGTAGGCGGACGATGCTCTCGACGCGAAGTGCCGCGTCGACTTTGGCGCGCGAGTCGCTGACGAAGAACGGGATCTCGACGCGCTCGCTGAGGCGTTTTCCCCTCGTCGAGACGAGCTCGCCGACAATCAGCGTGTGCGGGCCCGTCGGCAGCTCGTCCTCGGGCACGAGCGTCGCCGTTCGCCCATTGTCCGACAGCGCGACCGTCGCCCGCGCCGACTTCAGTGCGAGAGCGGCTCTGGCCGTCTCGGGCTCAAGTGCCGCGGGCGCTCGTACCTCGAGGCGCCGCGGTCCGACCAGGACCTCGTGCGCGTCGACGCTGATCTCAACCGCTCGCTGACGGGGCATTGATGGCCTCCCTTTGTTACCCACGAACATTCGCCATCGCGCAGCTTGGCGGCTGCGCCCGGTTTCCATGCCTATCACCGCGTGCCGCCGCCGTCAAGCCGTGCGGGCGGCCAGCGGCTGCGAGCCACGCTGCCTGAGGCCGTACTCGATGCAACGCACCACGCGGTGGAGTACGGCGCCCGGCGAAAAATCCGGAGTGACTCCGTGCAGGACGATCCGCCAGCCCCCAGCCTACGTCTCCGCGCGGGGGTACCACCTGCCGGGGTGGGGGCGGCGGCCGTCGCTGGGCGCCGTGCCCATGCACCGTCAGGAAGCGACGCGCGATCAGCCGGCCGATCGCGGCCGCTGAAGCGCGCTCGCCCAGGACGCGATCACCTGGGCGAACTCGGCTCCGCCGCGGGGCACGAGGTCGTTGTGGCCGAGGCCGGGGAACACGTGGATGCGCCTGGCTGCTGGCGCGGCCTCAAACAGCGCCCGTCCCTGCGAAGGCGGCACGATCTCGTCGCGATCGCCGTGCAGGATCAAGACCGGGGCTTGCAGCGCGGGGATGCGACGCAGGGTCGGATAGGCGTCGGGAATCAGCACGGCCGGAACGAACGGGTAGTGCAGGCGGCCGAGTTCGCGGATACCGGTGAACGCCGACACCAGCACGAGTCCTGCGGGCGGATGGTCAAGCGCGAGATCCAGCGCCACGGCGCCGCCCAGCGACTCGCCTAGGTAAAAGATGCGCGCGGGGTCCACCCCGGGTTGATCGAGCAAGCAGGCGAGCGCGGCGCGGGCGTCGCGATACGTGCCCTCCTCGCTGGGCCCGCCACTGCTGCGGCCGTAGCCGCGATAGTCGAACAGCAGCACGTCGAATCCGACGCCCATCAGCAAAGCGGCATGAAGCACGCGGTCGCCGATGTTGCCCGCGTTTCCGTGGCAGAGCAGCAGATGGCCGAGCGCGTGCGCCCGCGAGGCGATCCACCAGCCGTGAAGCCGCTCGCCGTCGTCCGTGCTGAGCTCGAGCTCGCGGTGGTCGAGCCCCGCCTGCTCCGGCGTCTCGATGATCTTGCGGTTCGGGAAGTAGAGCATCGAGTTGAGCAGCGAGCGGATCATCGCGGCCCAGCCTCCTCCGCCGCCCGAGCGCAGCGCGCCTCCCGGCGCGCGCGCCGAAGCGGCTCCGGGGTGCGGGCGCGGCGGATCGCGGCGAGGATTACGGATGCCGCAGTGTCGAGGTCCGTGCGCCAGCCCGGATGAACGACGAGCGGGCGGGCGCCGGCGCGGGTGCGGACGAGGAGCGCCACCTCCGCCCCCTCGTGCAGGAGCGGGCATCTCGCCCCGCGCTCGGGCCCCAGGAGCCCGCCGTCGGTCGCCAGAAGCGGTCGATCGGTGACGCCGATGCTTGGTAGATCGAGCGCCGCGCCGAGGTACAGGGCGAGTCCGGCGCCGCGGGGGTGGTCGCGACCGGTGGCGTTAGCGATCACGACCTCGGGTGATTGCGGGAGTGAGCGAACCGCCTGTTCCAGCAACGGTCCCTCGCGGAGCGCCAACAGCCCCGGCCGATAGGACGCCCCCGCCCGGCCCCGCACTACCGTCGTCCCGCAGAGGTGGCGGTCGGCGCGCATGAGCGCCGCTGCGGCCCACCCGCGATCTCCGGCGCGACCGGGTCCGAAGCCCCCACGCTCAAAGCAGACGAAGCAGCCGGCAACCAGCGGCCTCGGGCCAACTGGATGCCACGGGGCCGGGTGCCGAGCGGCGAGCTCGCGTTGGAGGCAGATCAGGTCGGGTGGCGTCGTGGGCCACATCGTTGGGGTGGGTCGATCGGCTGTAACAGACCGATCCTGCCGAGTTGGCGGCCCCGTGCGCGCAGACGTTTCCCGAGGCTTCCCGCAATCGGACGGTACCCGAGTATTCGGAGACATCGAGAAATCCGAGGGACGGCCTCCCGTGGCCTCGGAGACATATGCCGAGGCACGTGAGGCATTGGGGGGATCGGAGCCACAGGCAGCGAGGGCGGTCTGAGGAAGGGCGTTCGTCTGTCGTCGAAAGCGAACGGGCACACCTATCGGGTTTCAGGGAGACGCACGAAGCTTCTGCTTTCACGCAAAGGGAGCTGTCAGAGCACCGAGCGGCGTCGCTTCGCTCCCATTCCATTCCGGTAACGAGGCGCGGCGCGTGCGACCGCTTGCATCTCGCCCGAGCCAGAGTGCCGAAGCGCTACTTGACGGAGCGATCAGGACGGGCCGGCGTCCGGGCGCAATCTAAGCCGTAGGCTGAATGACGGCTAGCGACGAACCGTTCGCAGCTGCGGGAGAGGGCCCCCAGCCGCCGGATAGCTCTTCCCGCCGGGGCCGTACCACCTCTTTTCGTAATCCCAGGAGTAGTACGGGCCCGTGATCCGGGGGCCGAAGTCGGAAAGCGGGTCGGTTCCCCATGCCGTGGTCTCGAAGGGAACACCATCGTTGTCCACCGTGACGATCTTCTCGTCCCCGCCCTGCGTGGTGACGAGTTCGAGCACCCACTTGCAATAACACTTCTCCGTGAATGCTGTGATGTCGAATATCTCGGTGTCGTTCTCCCCAACGGTGAACGCCACGGCCTCCGACTTGCCGCCCTCGACTACCCGCCCGGTGGGGTCGGGTTCGTCCAGATCGATCGCGACGCTGCGGATCTCGACTGCACCCGCCGACGGGCACACGAAGCCGGTGCCCTGAAGTGGCGGTTCGCGCTGGATCATTCGCGCACGAATTCCGCTGATCGACACCTGATCGGCGCCCGCCTGCGCAATGATGCGCATGTCCGTCCGGCTGGCTCGGACACCCCCCACGTGGGGCCCCCCATGCGGAGAAGCCGCTGCAACCCTGCCCCGGGTCGCCGGTCACGGCGTTCCCCCGTGGAACGATCAGCTCCTGGGAGAGATCGTTGAAGGTGTCGATCGCAGCCGGGTTCGTCTGCAGGCTGATCTCGAGGTCATTCTCGCCGGTGATCTGATCGAGCAGCCGAGGAGCAAAGTAGGCCACGAACGTCCCGACCGCGGCGGTTAACAGAGCCGCGCCCACCGCGCCCGGCACGGTCTTTAACTTTGCAATGACGCGGCGTCGGTTCAACTTGCGGGACGCAGGTTGAGATGCGCATCAAGCTTAGACTCGGCGGCTGGTTCCTCACCTGCCGGATTCTGCCTCATTGGCACCCTTCGCGGGCCAAAGACCCTCGCACCGCCATCCGGCGCTACTTTAGGTCGGCCGGTCGTCCAATAGCTCCGTCCGCTTCTCCGTTGCGCGAAAGCAGAAGCGCTCTCGCTTTCACGCGAAAGCGACAGTCCCGCGCCTGCGACCGCGATCGGCGGCGAGACCGGACGGCACCGGCCAGGACGCCGGGAAATGAACTCGGCGCGGGGACGCCGCTTTGCGCCGCTATGCGACCGTGATTGCGAGCTTGCCCTCAGTGTGGGCCGTGCCGAGGCCGCGGAGCGCCTCTCCACTCGGCGCGACCAGCCGATCAGGCCGCAAGCGATCAGGGTCCAGCCCGTGACGAGGTCAGGCACCCAGTGGCGGGGTTCGGTCCAGCCGAAATAGATCCATTCGGCGGCGATGCCGAGCGCCGCGCCCGCAGGCCAAAGGATGAGCGGGGAACGTCGCATTTTGGTGCGTCAGCCGACGAGGGCCGCGAGGGCCGCGCCCGAGAGCTTGCGCTTCGGGATGAATCCGCGCGCTCGGGCGGCCTCGAGGCGCGGCCCGTACGCCGAGGCATCGCGGCTCGAGATCAGGACGACGGTGGGCGGGTCGGGTAGGGCGGCCAACCGTTCGGCGACGGCGAAACCGTTGGTGCCCGGCAGTTGGATGTCGAGCAGGACGACCTCTGGGCGCAGCCGCTCGATCGCCTCGATCGCGGCGGCGCCGTCCGCGGCGCCCCCGACGACGGCGAAGCCCTCCGAGGCGAGCAGCGCCGACGCGGACTCTCGGAAGGCCTGGTGGTCATCGACGATGAGGACGGTCACGCGCATGTGCTGATCCTCGCAAGCATGGCGCGCGATCGCATCCGTGCCGCCCGTGATTCCGCGGGGCAAATACTGGTGCGGGCACGGAGCAAAGACTGTTGACAGCCGCGTTGTCACCGTGCTTCCGCCCGCCTAGCGTGGGGCCAGATGCCGGCTGAGGCCGGCGGGGCACGACCTCCGGGGTTTCCGGAAACGCCCCCAAACACGGAAGGGAGGGGCACCATGAAACCCCCCACCAAGCACAAGCGGATGGGACTGGTGGTGCTCGTAGCGGTGGGAGGAGCGACTTTGCTGGGAGTCCTCGCGGTCGATGGACCGGCGACGCGCGCCACCTTCTCCGCCCGAAATGGCCGGATCGCGTTCCAAGTTGAGAAACGCTCGGGCACGGCGATCTACACCATCAAACCCAATGGGACCGGTCTGCGCCGACTGACGCCTCGGAAAGGCGAGGCCATCAATCCCGATTGGTCGCCGAACGGCCGCCGGATCGCCTCCAATTTCAACGAATGCAGGGTCGCGATCATGCGCGCCGACGGCAGCGACCGCAGGGTCCTGCCCTCGAAGACACCCGGGGGCTGTGAGGGAGACCCGTCGTTCACGCCCGATGGTTCGCGGCTCGTCTACGAGCGCTTCGACCCGCCCCACGACGACGCGGTCTGGAGCATGAACGTCGACGGCACCGACCGAAAGCGGATCACGGCGGCGGACGTGGGCGGCCCCGATCCCAACGTGTCCCCCGACGGAGGGACGGTCAGCTTCCTCAGCGAAAAGGGAAAGCGTGGTAATGCGCTCTTCACCGCCTCGCTCGACGGAAGCAACGTCTTCCGGGTCACCCCCTACATGGGCGTCGGGTTCAAGCAGGACTGGGCGCCCGACGGGCGGCACATCGTGATCACCACACACGTCGATTCCCCCAGGTCCGCGAACGTGGCGACGATCAGGCCCGATGGCTCCCACCTGCGGATGCTGACCCATTACAAGGGCGGCGAGAAGGGGGCCTTGGCCGGCTCCTACTCCCCCAACGGGCGCTGGATCGCCTTTCGCTTCGAGAACTCAAAGCGGGAGAAGTTTCGGCTGTACAAGATGCGTCCGAACGGCACCCACCGGAAGCTGATCGAAAAAAGGCTTCCCTTCGCGACCCGAAACCTCGACTGGGGTCCGCGACGCTAGCTCCGGTCAGCGACGAGACTCGCACCTGTAGCGGATCTACTCAAACGACCACGGGTTTTGCGTCCAGGGGCGCAGAAGCAAGCTGACCGGCAATCTCGGCCGTGCGCAACCACGACCTTGGCGTCGAGGCCGTCCGCGGGGTGATCGACGGTGGCGGGAACAGGGCGAGCGGCAACGGAGACCCGCGCAGGTGCACGCACATCATCTGCCACTGAGCGTCGCGCAGGGTTCTGTGCGAGGGGCGGACCAATGACCAACATTCGGAACGGCAAACAGGGCACCGACTCGCCGACCTGATCGTCCACAAGATCACG
>JBKPFQ010000042.1:0-9319 GCA_046728915.1 Actinomycetota bacterium
TAGTCGACGGGATCGACGTCGGCGAAAGCCAGATCGGCATCCCAGGTGTAGCCGGGCTTCTCCGTGTATGTGTCGAAGCCGTCGACGAAGTCGTGGACGACGAACTGAAGCTTCTTCTTTGCGGGCGCGGCGATGTCGACCTCGTATCCCTCCTCCAGCAGGCGCTGGTACGGGTACATCACCTCCAGCGACTCGGCCGCGTCGCCGGTGATCAGGAGCACCTTGGGCATGCGATCACTCTCCTCCGGTCGGTTGGCTCTCGGACTCACACTACAACCGCCTCTCGGTCACGGCACGCCAGGGCCCTGTGGGAGGATGGCGGCGCCATGGAGATGGGCGTGCACCTGCCCCTGATGGAGTGGGGAGGCGAGGGCCAGTCGCTCGCGCGGCTTCAGGCGACCGTCGACGCCGCGCGGGCGTGCGGCTTCGACGCCGTGTCGGCCAACGACCATTTCGTGTTCCAGACGCCCTGGCTCGACGGGCCGATCGCGCTCGCCTCCGTCGCCGAGCGCGCCGGCGAGATGACCCTCGCGACCACGGTCTCGCTCGCGTCCCTTCGCGGGCCCGTGCCGCTCGCGAAGGCGCTGGCGGCGATCGACGTCCTCTGCGGCGGCCGGCTCATCGCCGGCGTCGGCCCCGGATCCTCGGACCGGGACTTTGCGGCCGTCGGCCTCCCCCCGGAGGAGCGGTGGCCGCGCTTCGAGGAGGCGACCGCGATCCTGCGGGCCCTTCTACGCGGCGAGGCTCCGCCCGCGGGGGGTCGGCATTATCCGGTTCTCGACGTCGCCCTGGAGCCGGCGCCCCGCCGCGACGGCGGGATCCCGCTGTGGATCGGCAGCTGGGGCTCCAGGCTGGGCCTGCGGCGAGTCGCGCGGCTGGCGGACGGTTGGCTCGCGTCCGCGTACAACACGACCCCGGAGCGCTTTGCGTCCGCGCGCGAGCGCCTCGCCGCCGAGCTCGCTGAGCGGGGCAGGGGGGATGGCGGGTTCCCCAACTCGCTCGCAACCATGTGGACCTGGGTGACCGAGGACCGAACCGAGGCGGATCGAATGCTCGGCGAGGTGCTGGCGCCCATGCTGAGGCGCGATCCTGCCGATCTGCGCGATCAGCTGTGCATCGGCCCGGCCGAACGGTGCGCTGAGCTGCTCGCGCGCTACGCGGACGCAGGATGCGACCGCGTCATCTTCTGGCCGCTCGGCGACGAACCCCGCCAGGTCGAGCGCCTGGCAGCCGACGTGCGGCCTCTGATCGGCGCGCAGGCGTCGTAGACGGCGTCCACGCATGCGACGAGATCCATCCGCTCGCCGGTTCCGACCAGCAGCGTCTGCGAGTCGACGTCGAGCCCGGCGTCGCGGTTTCGCTTGCGGAGCTCGCGGTGTGAGCCGCGGTGCAGCGGCGGTGCGTTCGCCAGCCGCTCGCCCCGGGGGTTGCGGAAGACGAGCTCGCCGTCGTGCAGGCGCTCGACCGAGAAGCCGCCCTCGTGGAGGAGGCGGTGGTGACGGCGGCAGAGCAGCACCAGGTTGTCGAGGTCGGTGGGGCCGCCAAGAGCCCAGTGGACGATGTGGTGAGCGTCGACCCAGCGATGATTGTCACAGCCGGGGAAGCGACAACCCCGGTCTCGCTCGCGCAGGGCGAGGTTGAGTGCCGGTGAGACCGTCCTGGTCTTGCGGTCGAGGTAGAGCGTTCGTTTGCCGCGCTTGACCAGCACCCGAAGCGAAGCGTCGCAGCCCAGGCGGCGAGCGGTCTCGGGATCGATCCCCGGTCCGGGCCCGAGCTCTGAGCGCCCCGGACGATGGCGCGAGAGCGCCTCGGCGTCGACGTGGACGATCAGCTGGTGGCGATCCGGGCCGGCGCGCTTCATGGCGCCGTGGGCGCGGAACGATTCGGCGATCACCGACAGGGCGTCGGCGTTGGTGGCCGTGTCTCCCAAGAGCGGCCCCGCGGGGCCGCTTTCGTCACGCGTCTCGCGGTCCTCGTCACGAATCTGTGACCGGGCGGCCTCCAGGGCGTCGAGGAACGCCCGGCCGTCCTCGGGCGACAGGCGGGCACTGACACTGAGCGTGCCGTCGCGGTTCCGGTACCAGGAGAGCTCGGGCTCGTCGGCCTCGGGTTCGTCGGCCGCCCGGCCTCGCCGATAGGCGCCCAGCATGCGGTCGAGCTGCGAGGCGGTCGCGTAGCGGGCCTGGTGGAGGAGGAACTCCTCCGATTGCGGCGCGCGACCCCTGGTCAGGGTGCGGACCTTGGAGTAGGAGAGCTCGCCGCGCGAGAAAGCCGCCCGGGTCAGCGGCAGCTCGCGAAGCGCCCTGGCGGCGCGGACGTGCTCGCGGGCCATCCGCTGCGAGCAGGCGCAACGCCAGGCGATCCAGTGGGCGGTCGACGCTACGCCCCGCCACGACCCCCAGCCCTCGCGGCGGTCGTATTCGTCGACCAGCGCGATCCAGCGGGCCATGCCGGCGCCGATGTGGGCGGCGAGCTCGCATAGCTCTGCCTCGACGTGCTCGAGGGTAAGGTCGGCGAGGCCCTCGACCGGCCTCCGAGCCCCTTCGGACTGCGATTCCGCGGCTCGGTACATGGGAACACATGTTCCCATGCGGGCCGGACGGAACCGGGAGCGCGAGCGCTAATCCCGCGCGCCCGCCGCTTCCAGAGCTTCGGCCCGGCTGGGATAGAACTCGGCGCGATCGATCTTGCCGTCGCGCACCTCGTACAGGTATGCCACCTCCCCGTGGACCTCGGCGCCGCTCGCTCGCCCACGTCCGTGGTGGCTTGCCACGAGCAGGACGACGCCGCCCAGGTCGCGCGCCTCCGTGATGTCGAAGTGATAGCCCGGCTCAAACGCCGTGAGCCAGTTGCCGAACCACTCTCCGACCGCCTCGCGACCGCGGAAGGTGCCTCGCTCGAGGGAGGCGTCCGGGTGGACGACGAGCTCCACATCCTCCGCGTAATGGCTCATCGCACGCGGGAAGTCGCGCTCGTTCGTGGCCGCGTACTGATCGAGCACGATGTCGACGTCCTGCTGCGACATCGCCTGTCGGCCGGTGGAGCCCCTACTGGCTCAGCGCGGCGCGCAGCGACTGCTTGAAGGACTTGGTGGTCTCCAAGACGGCGGTGGGCTCGTAGCCGCAGTGGGCCATGCAGTTGTCGCACCGCGGGTCGCGGCCGCGCCCGTACTTCTCCCACTCGGTCGTCTCGACGAGCTCCTTGTAGGTCTTCGCGTAGCCATCGGCCATCAGGTAGCAGGGCCGCTGCCAGCCGAAGATCGAGTAGCTGGGGATGCCCCAGGCCGTGCACTGGAAGTCCACCTTGCCCTCGAGGAAGTCGAGGAACAGCGGGGTGTGGTTGAGGCGCCACTTCTTGCGCCTGCCGTCCGCGAACGCCGCGCTGAACAGCTCGTGGGTCTCCTTGACGCCCAGGAAGTGGTCCTGGTCGGGCGCGCGCTCGTACGCGTACGCCGGCGAGATCATCATCTGGTCCACCTCGAGCTCGTCGTTGATGAAGTCGAGGACCTGGCGGACCGTGTCGGGGGAGTCGTGGGTGAAGAACGTGGTGTTCGTGGTGACGCGGAACCCCTTTGCCTTCGCGGCGCGGACCGCCGAGACCGCCTTGTCGAAGACCCCGTCCCGGCACACCGACTCGTCGTGGCGCTCCCGGAGCCCATCGAGGTGGATCGCCCAGGCGAAGTACGGCGAGGGCTTGAAGAGGTCGAGCTTCTTCTCCATGAGGATCGCGTTCGTGCACAGGTAGACGAACTTCTTTCGCTTGATCAGCTGGCGCGTGATCTCGTCGATCTCGGGATGGATCAGCGGCTCGCCGCCCGCGATCGAGACCATCGGGGCGCCGCTCTCCTCGATCGCGCCGACCGCCTGGTCGACCGGCATGCGGCGGCGCAGTACGTGGTCGGGGTGCTGGATCTTGCCGCAGCCCGCGCAGGCGAGATTGCACTGGTAGAGCGGCTCGAGCTCCACCAGCAGGGGAAACTTCTCGCGCCTCGCGAGTCGCTGGCGGGCAAGGTACGTCGCGGTCCTAAAGCTCTGTCTTATGGGAACGGCCAAGTCCGGGTCATCCTTTCAGTTTCGCCGGCAAGCCGAAGCGCACATTCTCGCTGATGCCGTTGTTCTCCATCATCTCGAGGGGCCCCAGGGCCCCGAGTGAGCTTACGAGGTCCTGAACCACGCGCTCGGGCGCCGACGCACCGGCCGTGACGCCGAGCGTCCTGGCGCCCGCCAGCCACGCCGGATCCACGTCTCCGATCCCGTCGACCAGGTGCGCCCGGCACCCGGCTCGCTCGGCCACCTCCACCAGGCGCATCGAGTTCGACGAGTTCGAGGAGCCCACCACGAGGATCGCGTCGCAGTCCTCCGCCAGCGCCCGAACGGCGTCCTGGCGGTTCTGGGTGGCGTAGCAGATGTCGTCGGTGCGCGGCCCCGCGAGGCCTGGGAATCGCTCGCGCAGGGTCTCGACGATCTCTGTCGTCTCGTCGACCGCGAGCGTCGTCTGCGTCAGGTAGGCCACGCGGTCGGGGTCCGCGGCCTCGACCTCCCTGGCCTCGTGGATGTCCTCCACCAGGCGGATCGATTCGGGGGCCTCGCCGAGGGTGCCCTCGATCTCGTCGTGGCCGGCGTGGCCCACGAGCATGATCGTGTACCCGGCCCCGCTGAACCGGCGGGCCTCCGCGTGGACCTTGCTGACCAGCGGGCAGGTCGCGTCGATCACCTCCAGATCACGGCCCCGCGCGGCGTTGCGGACGGCGGGCGACACGCCGTGGGCGGAGAAGACCACCCTTGCGCCCGCGGGCACGTCTGAGACCTCGTCGACGAACACGGCGCCGCGGCGCTCCAGCTCGCGCACCACGTGGGTGTTGTGGACGATCTGTCTGCGCACGTAGAGTGGCGCGCCGTAGCGCTCCAGAGCGCGCTCGACGACCTCGATCGCCCTCTCCACACCGGCGCACGAGGCGCGCGGATTGGCGAGCACCACCCGTCGCTCTCCCGTCGCCTCGCTCCACTGGCTCAACACGGCGGCGACGCGCGCGAGCACGCGGTATGCCCGCAGCGCACCCGCGACCGTGGCAAGCGGGCGATGCAGGTCGCGGTCGGGTGTGTCCACGACGACTCGCACGACGGCCCACGGCCGCCCGGCGCAGCCTCGCGCCAGCCACGCGGACTCCATGTCGACCGCCAGCGCCCCCGTCGCCGCGAGTCGAGCCCGCTCCGCGCCGACCACCAACCGCGGCACCGAGACGATCGGCCCCGTGTGGACGCGAAGGCCGGCGCGGCGAAGCATCGACGCCACGAGCTCGGTGGCGGCGCACTGGACGGAGTCGTCGGCGCCGCGCACCTCCGTCGCCACCACCACGTCCCCCGGCTGGAGCCTGGGCGAGAGGGCACCCGCGAATCCGGTCACCGCGACCACGTTCCCCGGCACGTGGCCGATCCGTCCGGCGGCCCGACGGGCGCGTCGCCGTCCCACTCCGGTGCGGACGACGCGCGCCGCCGGCGCGCCGCGACGGATGGCGCGCGCCTCGAAGCGAAGCGGCGCTGCCACCACCAGTCCATCCCCCCGCCGCGGGCTCATGCCATCACCTCGGCAAGCGGCACCGCGCGGCGAGCGGCGAGCGCCTCGCGAGCGGCCGCCAGCCCGCTGCGGACGGCGCCCTCCATGGTCGCCGGCCACCCGGTGGCGGTCCACGCGCCCGCCAGCGCCAGCCCTTCGATCAGGGTTCGCGGCCCCGGCCGCAGCCGCTGGACCCCGGGCGCCGAGCGGAACGTGCCCGCGTGCTCGCGCACGACCTCGAAGCGCTCCACCCGTGCGTCGCGAGCGCGCGGCAGAAGCTCGCGCAGCGCGGGCAGGTAGGTGTCGCGGAGCTCGTCGCGGCTCATTCCGGCCTCGCGCTTGGCGCCGGAGAGCGAGATCGCCAGATGCTGGCCGTCCGACAGGCCGCTCTCCCGGGTCCGGTCGAAGAGCCACTGGATGGGTGATCCCACTCCCGCGGCCAGGTCGAAGTCCGTCACGCGCTGGTCGTAGACGACGTGCAGGTTCACGATCGGGGAGATCCCGAGGCGCTCCAGCCGGGAGGCGTCGGGGAGGGCCCCCTCAGGGAGCAATCCCACGGCGCGCGTGTGAGGCAGTGCCAGGATCACCGCGTCGGACTCCAGCGTCTCGTCCGCGCCGGACACAGCGAACCCGCCGGATGTCGCCTCCAGCCGCTCGGCTCGCCATCCGGTTCGCAGGTCCACGCCGGCGGCGCGAAGGGCTCGGGCGCTCGGCTCCCCGTGGATGGCCGAGAGTGGCAGGCGGGCGTAGCCGACGTCGCCGGCGGACGCGTCGTTCAGGAGCCCCGTCTGGAACACGAAGGCCGCCATCGCCAGCGAGGCCTCGTCCGCGTGAAGATTCAGGGTCGGTAGGGCGATCAGGTTCCAGAGCGAATGCACCGCGGACGCTGACTGTCCCCGCTCGGCAAGCCAGCCCCCGAAGGTCCGCTCGTCCAATCGCCCGTCGTCGAGGTCGAGCCGTGAGAGCTCGAGCGCGGTGCGCGCGGCGGCGGCCCGCTCCCGCAGGGACAGATGGCCGTAGCGCGCCAGGGCTCCCGCCAGATGAAGCGGCGCCGGAAGCGACGTGCGGCGAAGCCATTCCACCCGTCCCCCTGGAGCGATCACCGGGATCTGCAGGCGTGGCTGCAGGGTGGTGGCCGAAGCCGTGCCCAGGCGGTCCAGAAGCGCTCGGTAGGCGGTACAGCAGCGAAGGAAGACGTGCTGGCCGTTGTCCAGCAACATCCCGTCGCGCTCGAAGGAGTACGCCGCTCCACCGAGTCGCGGGCGCACCTCGACGAGCGTCACCTCCGCTCCACCGTCCGCGCAGGACAGCGCAGCGGCGATCCCCGCGAGCCCGCCGCCCACGACGGTTACGCGCGGCCCGGTCACGCGCCGGCCCCCGCGAGGCTGCGCGCCGCGACCCATGCCTTCTCCCATGGCGGCAGCGAGACGCGCCGGCGCATGATCTGCTGCGGGTCGCGATCGATCTGACCGAGGATGCGCCGGTAGATGCCGGTCATCGCCCGCACGCAGGCTCTCGAGCGGCCATCCAGCAGGGGAAGGAGCTGGAGCCCGCGAGCGAACCATTCCCGCCCCCGCGCCGCCTCGAACCGGACCAGCGCCGCGCTCGCCTCGGGCGGACACTCCTCGAGATTCTCGACGCATCCGAACCGCCGTAGATCCTCGGCGGGCAGGTATACCCGCCCGCGCGCATAGTCCTCGCGCACGTCGCGGAGGACGTTCGTGATCTGCATCGCGACCCCGAGGTCGTCGGCCAGCAACACCGCCCGGTCCATGTCGGAGGCGCCGAAGATGCCCACGCACAGCCGGCCGATCGAGCCGGCGACGGCGCGACAGTAGACGGCCAGCTCCTCGAACGTCTCATAGCGCGTGCCGACGACGTCCATCCGGACGCCGTCGAGGAGATCGGTGAGCGCCTCCTCCGGCAGCGGAAACCGCGTCCGGGCGTCGGCCAGGGCGACCATGACCGCGTCGTCCGGATCACCGTCGGCGAGCGACCGCCGCGTCGCCGCGAGATCCGCGAGCTTGCGATCGGCGGGCAGACCCCCGTCGCCGATGTCGTCGACGCGGCGAGCGTACGCGTAGACGGCTGACATCGCGCGGCGCTTGTCGGCGGGGAGCAGGCGGATGCCATAGAAGAAGTTCGCCGCGGCCTTCCTCGTCAAGCGCTCGCAGATTCGGTAAGCCTCCCTCGTCTCCATGTCTAACGACCCGGCTGGGCGGTGCGCGCCAGCGCGGCAAGCCGCGCCGGCCAGGATGGACGTGGGGGATGGACGCCGATCGCGTAGCCCGCCCCCTCGATTCCGGCCAGCGCCGCACGCCCGCCCGCCACGAATGCCGTCACGGCGAGCCTCCCGCGCCCGCGAAGTGTCGAGATCAAGTGCTCGCCGCGGTCGAACAGCTCCCGCGCGCGCTCCACCTCGAAGGCGACCAAGGTGCGAACGCGCTCCGGCGAGGGGATGATGGCGAGGTCGGACTCGTCGCACCCGAAGCGGGCGAGATCCTCCTGCGGGAGGTAGACGCGGCCGCGCTCCAGGTCCTCGCGCACGTCTTGGAGGTGCTCGGTGACCTGAAGCCCGCTGCAGATCGCGTCCGAGAGCGCTATCCGGCCCGGCGTGGCGGCGCCGAAGACGTGGAGCACCATGCGGCCGACCGGGTCCGCCGAGAGCGCGCAGTAGCCCAGCAGGTCATCGAAGGTCGCGTAGGAGCTCGTGGCCTGGTCCATGCGGTTCGCCTCGACGAGCCGGTGAAGGGGCTCCGCCGGGATGTCGGCCTCGCGGCAGACCGCCGCCAGGCGCTGCATCAGTGGATGCTCCGGCACGTCTCCCTCATAGACGCGGTCGATCTCGGAGTCCAACCAGTCGAGCAGCGCCACCCTGTCGCCCGGGGACTCATCGCCCACCTGGTCGACGAGGCGCGCGAAGCCGTAGATGGCGAGCAGTGACTCGCGAAGCCGCCGGCCGAGCAACCGGCTCGCGACGGGGAAGTTCTCGCCCCCGGCGCGGTCCATCACCTCGCTGATCCCGGGCACTCCGGCGGGAGCGCCCGGGGTCGGATCCGCCGGTATCGCCACCGCCGCGACCGTCGTCCCCCCGCTCACCCGCTCAGCTCCGCGCCCCGGCGCCAGCCCAGCGTCCGAGGGCCATCACCGGAAAGCTCAGCCTGTAGAGGTGGTAGTTGATGTAGAAGTGGCCGGGGAATCCCGTGCCCGTGTACTCGGGCTCGTCCCAGGTTCCGTCCTCGCGCTGGTTGTCCACCAGCCACCTCAGGCCGCGCTCGACGGCCGGCGTCCGATCGCCGAGCGCGTGAAGGGCGATCAGGGCCCAGGCCGTCTGCGAGGCCGTGCTGGGCCCGCGGCCGATCCATGCCGGGTCGTCGTATGAGCGGCCGTCCTCGCCCCAGCCGCCGTCCGGGTTCTGGATCTCCTCCAGCCACGCGGCTGCGCGGCGCAGGCGCGGATCGTCGCGCGAGATGCCGCAGTCGACGAGCCCCGGGATGGCCGCCCCCGTTCCGTAGACGTGGTTGATCCCCCAGCGCCCGAACCACGAGCCACGGCCGTCCTGCTCGTCGAGCAGGTAGGAGATTCCCCGTCGGGCCTCCGGTCCGTCCGCGAGCTCCTCGCCACCCAGCATCTCGAGCACGTGGGCGGACACGTCCGCGCTCGGGTCGTCGATCACCTCCCCGAAGTCGCAGAAGGGGATGTCGCGGCACATCTCGCGGACGTTGTCGGCGTCGAAGGCACCCCAGCCGCCACCCCTGCTCTGCAT
>JBKPFQ010000043.1:0-12938 GCA_046728915.1 Actinomycetota bacterium
GTCCTGGGACGGTGACGACTGGCTCGCGGGGCTCCGACTCTGACGAGGCGAGAACCGGCTACCGCTTACTGATCACAGGACCCGGCGTGTCGGCCCGCGGGTAGAAGTAGAGGACGACCGTCTGACCGCGGAGATCCGACAGGGTCACGGGATTTCCCTGCTGGTCGGGAAGCGTGAAATCGGGTGCCGGATCGCCCTCGGACAGCACGCGCGTCAGCCGGTGGGCCAGAAGTCGGTGTCGGTCTTCTCCGTCTCGGCCTCGTCACTCTTCGCCCTGGGCGAGCAAATGATCAGCTCCGCCTCCTCGGGGCCGTCGTTGTGGACGGAGCGAAAGACGTCGGTCGCGACGCGCACCGCGGTGTGCGGTCCGGCTTCGAACACGTCGTCCCCGAGCTTGAACTGCACCTTCCCGCGGACCACGAAGTAGATCTCCTCCTGGTCCTTGTGGCGATGGCCGTAGGAGCCCTTGCCGCCGGTCTCCGGCGGCATCCGTCGCCAGGTGAACGCGACGGCGTCGCATCCGAGCGCGTCGGTGTAGGAGAGCATCTCCCCGAAGTCCGGGTACTCGGCCATCCAGTTCGTGGCGTCGTCACGTGAGGCCACTGCGTAGTTGCCCATCAGTCCTCCCGGCCGGGGTCCTGCTCGAGCTCGGCCTCTTCCGTGTCATCGGTGCCGTCGCCCTGCTCCACGGCTGTCTCGGACATCGAGCCCGGCGTGCCGCCGTGGTAGTGGGTCTGGAACTCCTCGAGCGTCGCGTCCAGGCCGTCCTCGTCGACCGGGACCTCGTCGGAGATCCGCACCCAGTCCGAGCCCTCGTACGCCTCCATGTTGAAGATCTCCTGGTCGATCGAGCTCGAGTCGTCGACGACCACCACGATCTCCGTCTGCGGGTTGAAGTACGTCCCCGGTCGCAACAGCATGTCGTCGACCTCGATGATGCGCATCTCGATGTCCGCCATCGGGCGCGATCCTATCTAGACATCTCTAGCGGCACCAGCATGTTTCGGAGCCTGAACGCTCCTCACCTAACACCCGCGCGGCGTCAGGCGCTCACTGACCGAGATTCTCGAGCTCTCGGAGCTGGCGCTCCACCTCGCGCTCGACGTCGAGCGGCTCCTTGCCCTGCCGCGCCCGCCGCTCGTTGCGCGCGACCACGAGCTGGCGCACTTCCTCGGCGAGCTGCGGATCGACGCCCGTCGGCGTGGTGGGACCCTCGGAGAGCAGGCGGTTGAGCTCCGCGTCGACGTCGAGGGGCGCCTCACCGCGTGCCTGTTGGCGATATGACTTCGCCTCGAGGAGCTGACGGATCTCGGCCTCCCGCGCTGCCGGCGAGCTCTCCGCATCGCTGTCGGTGACCTTCGACGGCAGATCGCTCTCGAACTCAACTGCGAACTGCCCCTTTCCCACCTCGTTGAGCGCGTTCTTGGCCCCCAGGGCGAAGGTGAGGAGCGCGATCGGAATCGTGGTGAACACGACGATCATGATCACCTCGCCGGTGCTCAGGCTGAGCGCGATCGGGAGCACGATCCCAGGTTAGGCCCGTCCGGGCCATCGCGCAAGGCGGTAGTCGAACCGGGGTCGGGCGGATTCGATTCCGATATCCTCGTCACTGGTTGACTGACCAGTCAATCGGCAGGCCAGCTCGACCTCTCTTCCTCCCGCACTCAAAAGGAGCTTTCAACCTTGGTTGACTTCACGCTGACGGACGAGCAGAAGGATCTCCGCGAGTTGGCCCATAACTTCGCCGAGAAGGAGATCCGCCCGGTGGCCTGGGACTTCGACCGCGACGGCACCTGGCCCCAGGAGATCATCGAGAAGGCGTGGGAGGTGGGGCTCATGAACGTCCACGTCCCCGAGGCCTACGGCGGGCCCGGGCTCGACATGCTCTCCGGCTGTCTCATCGAGGAGGAGCTCGGTTGGGGATGCTCGGGCATCGGCACCACCCTCATGGCCAACGGGTTGGCGTCGGCACCGCTCCTGATCGGCGCCTCCGAGGAGGTGAGGAAGGAGTACCTCGGAATGCTCACCGAGGAGCCCAAGCTTGCCTCGTTCTGCCTCACCGAGCCCGACGCGGGCTCGGACGTCTCGGGCATGAAGACGACCGCCGTCCGCAAGGGGGACGAGTACGTCATCAACGGATCGAAGGTCTTCATCACGAACGGCGGGTACGCCGACTGGTTCACCGTCTACGCCAAGACGGACAAGGACGCCGGACACCGCGGGATCTCGGCGTTCGTGGTGCCCAAGGACGACACGGTCATCGTCGACAAGAAGGAGGACAAGCTCGGCCAGCGCGCCTCCAACACCGCCGCGATCAGCTTCAACGACACGGTGGTGCCCGCGCGCAACCTCCTCGGGGAGGAGAACCACGGCTTCAAGCTCGCGATGCAGACGCTCGACCGCACTCGCCCGGGCGTGTGCGGCCTGGCGGTGGGCATCGCACGTGCCGCCTTCGAGTTCGCCTCCGACTATTCGAAGGAACGGGTCCAGTTCGGCGTCCCGATCGCGATGCACCAGGCGGTGGCGTTCATGATCGCCGACATGGCGACGAAGATCGAGGCGGCGCGGCTCCTTACCTGGGAGTCGGCCGTCCTCCTCGACCAGGGCAACCGGAACACGCTCGTCGCCTCCCACGCCAAGCGGTTCGCCGCGGACACGGCGATGGAGGTGACCGTCGACGCCGTCCAGGTCTACGGTGGGTACGGGTTCATCAAGGAGTACCCGGTCGAGAAGCTGATGCGCGACGCCAAGATCATGCAGCTCTATGAGGGCACGTCGCAGATCCAGCGCCTCGTGATCGCCCGCGAGGTCCTGATGCCACGTCGGATCGAGGACCCGCAGCCGGAGACCACGAAGGAGGAGACGGACGCCGGCGTCGAGGCCTCGGAGCAGGCCCCCGCGGCTGCGGAAGTCGCCTAGCGCTTAGGCGCGCCTAGTCGGGCTCACCGCGATCATCAGCCCGATCGTCGTCAGCACGATCACGCCGAGGACCAGACCCTGCCACCAGCCGTCGATTCCCCAGGCGACGGCGTAGACGAGCGCGGCGAGCAGCACGAGGCCGAGCGCGACGAAGATGGTGACGGGCCGCCGGCTCGCGACCCGCAGGGTCCTGTCGGGGCCTGCGAGGTCCGCTCGCTCGTACTGCGCCCGGTCCTGGATGTTCATGTTCGCCATCTCGTCCTCCTTGGACGTATCAGCAACGGCACCAGCCAGTTTCGGGGGCTGGCGCCCCTCAACTCCATACGCGACGAGGCTACACCCGCAAGGCGGCGAATAAAAGTGCGGATGCTCACACACACCCGCAACGGCACCAGCCGGTTTCGGGGGCTAGCGCCCCCTCACCCACATACCTGCGTCGCGCTGGCGCCGACCGTATAGTCGGCTGGGATGGCCCAGGAGCGTGACAAGGGCGCCCGCCCACGTTCGCGCCGGGTGGCCGAGGCGGCGCGTGCCGCCCGCACGAGGGCGTCGCGCGCCGATACCGGCCAGCCCGGGCGCCGCAGTGGCGGCGCCATGGACGTGTTCGGCGGCGAGGTCCGCCGACGCGACGTGTTCCCGCTCCTCGTTCTGCATCTGATCGAGCGCGAGCCCGCCTACGGCAACCGGCTGATCGAGGAGATCGAGGGGATCACCGACGGCGTGATCTCGGTGAACCCGAACACGATCTACCCGCTTCTTCGCGATCTCGAGGCCCGAGGACTGATCGAGGGCCAGTGGGAGCATCCCGATCGACGCACCCGGCGCTTTTACTCGATCACCGCGGCGGGGAGGAAGGAATATCGGCGGCTCGTGGACGAGCTGGAGCCCTTCCTGGATTCGGTGATCAAGTCCGTGACGCTCATCAAGCGCGAGATCTACAGCGGCGACAGCAGCACCCGCGGAGGTCGATGAGCCGCGTCTCGGCCTCGGCTGCCGTCAACGCCTCGCTCGCCGAGGTCTGGGACTACTACTTCGACCCGGAGGGATGGCCGGCGTGGGTCGACGGGTTCGGGCGCGTCGAGTCCGCGAACGGCTATCCCGACGCGGGCGGTTCTCTGCGGTGGGCGTCCGGCCCCGCCGGGCGGGGCCTCGTGGTGGAGCGCGTTCTCGAACACGAGCCGCGTCGCCTTCACCGCGTGTCCTTCGAGGATCCCGAGACGACCGGGCAGCTCAAGGCGACGTTCGCGATCCAGGGCGGCGGGACCGTCGTGACGCAGGAGTTCGACTACCGCCTGCGCCACCGCGGGCCCTTCGCGAAGTTGACCGACCTGCTCTTCATCCGGTCGCAGATGCGTGGGTCGCTGAGCCGCTCACTCGCGCGCCTCAAGCTCGAGGTCGAGGAGGCGGCGGCCGGAACCCAAGCCCTATAGCCTTCCGGCGCTCAGCTACCCGGAGGTCGGAGTCGATGTTCGTGTTCAAGGCCGCCGTGCTCGGCGCGGGAACGATGGGGGGCGAGATCGCGCAGGTGATCGCCGCCGCCGATGTGCCCGTCGTGATGAAGGACGTGAAGCAGGAGTTCATCGACGCCGGGTTGACCAAGGCGCGAGAGGTGACCGAGGGCCAGCTCGCCAGCCTCGTTGCCAAGGAGAAGCTGACGCAGGACCAGGCGGACGGCCGCCGCGAGGAGATCCTCGGCCGGATCACTGGCACCACCTCCTACGACGACTTCGGCGACGTGGATTTCGTCGTCGAGGCGGTCCCCGAGCGCATGGAGATCAAGCAGGCCGTGTTCGCCGAGCTCGACGAGGTGACGCCGGGGCACGCGATCCTCGCCTCCAACACGTCGGCGCTGTCGATCTCCGAGATCGGCACCGCCACCACCCGCCCGGACCAGGTCGTCGGCTTTCACTTCTTCTATCCGGCCTCGGTGATGCGACTGATCGAGGTCGTCGAGGGCGAGTTCACGTCCGAGGAGACGAGCCAGGCCGCCGCCAACTTCGCGATGCAGATCCGCAAGAACCCCATTCGCTGCGGCGAGGAGCCCGGGTTCGTCGTCAATCGGGTGCTGAACTCGGCCGCCTCGGAGATCTGGCGCTACCAGGACGAGAGCGGGCGCTCGCATGAGGAGATCGACAAGGAGATCGCCGAGGCGAAGGTCACGCCCATGGGCCCGTTCTTCCTCTCAGACCTGCTCGGCTTGGACACGGTGCTCCACGTGGCCGAGCACCTGAAGGAGAGCTACGGCGACCGCTTCTACGTTCACCCGCGGATGAAGGAGCTGGTGGAGGCCGGAAACCTCGGGCAGAAGACCGGCCAGGGCTACTACACACACGGAGGCTGAGATGGAAGCGGCAACCGCGGAGATGACTGTCGTCGAGCGCTTCCAGCTCAAGGCCTTCGTCGAGGCCGTGATGCTGGTCGACGAGGGTGTGTCGACGACCAAGGACGTCGATCTCGGCCTGATGATGGGCGCCGGGATCCTCCCGGGCCCGCTGGCGCGCGCCGACGAGGCGGGGCTCGACGAGATGCTCGACCGCCTGGAGCTCGCGCAGCGCGAGTGGGGGGATGGCTTCGCCCCGCCGCTCCTGCTGCGGCGCCTGGTCAACCAGGGCCGCCTGGGCAAGAAGACGGGCCAGGGGTTCTTCTTCTACCCCCAGGCGGACGAGGGCTTCGAGCAGAACGAGACGATCCTCCTCGAGACCCGCGATGAGATCGCGATCGTCTGGCTCAACAGGCCTCCGACGAATCCGATCTCGCCGCAGATGATCCGCGACCTGACCGCGGTGTGGGACGAGCTCGAGTCCCGTGACGGGATCCGCGCGGTCGTCTTCGCGTCCTCCAACTTCGCGGTGTTCTGCGCCGGGGCCGACATCAAGGAGTTCACGAAGATGACCGAGCCCGCGGCGGGCAAGGAGCTCCTCGACTCGGGGCACGGTGTCCTGCGACGGATGGAGCAGTCGGGCAAGGTGACGGTCGCCGCCGTGAACTCCCTCGCGTTTGGCGGTGGCTGCGAGCTGTCGATGGCCTGCGACTTCCGGATCGCCGCGGAGTCCGCGAGCTTCGGACAGCCCGAGATCAACCTCGGGATCATCCCCGGCTTCGGGGGCACCCAGAGACTGGCCCGCCTGGTGGGAGAGGGCAAGGCCCTCGAGATGAACCTGCTGGGCGAGCCGATCTCAGCCGCGCAGGCATACGAGCTGGGCCTCGCCAACGAGGTCGTCGTCGACCACGAGCTCTTCGACACCGCGCTGGCATGGGCACGCAAGCTCGGCGGGCAGGCGCCCATCGCGGTAGAGCAGATCAAGAAGGTCTCGGCGAAGGGCGACCTGGACGAGGGGATCGAGGCCGAGAAGGGCGGGTTCGTCACCGCGTTCACGTCGGAGGACGCCCGCGAGGGCATCTCGGCGTTCCTGGGCAAGCGCAAGGCGAAGTGGCAGGGCAGGTAACGACCGCGCCCGAGGAGCTTGCCGAGCTCATCAAGGCAAGCGAGCGGGTCGTTGCGCTCACCGGGGCCGGTATCTCGGTGCCCTCAGGGATTCCGGACTTCAGGACGCCCGGCAAGGGGCTGTGGTCCAAGGTCGATCCGATGGCGGTCGCGACGATCGACGCGTTTCATCGCGACACCAAGCGGTTCTGGGACTTCTACCGGCCGCGATTCTGTGACCTCGCCGACAAGGAGCCCAATCCGGCGCATGAGGCGCTGGCCGAGCTCGAGCGCCGGGGATTGCTCGACGCGGTGATCACCCAGAACATCGACCGTCTGCATCGCAAGGCCGGATCGGAGGAGGTGATCGAGGTCCACGGCTCGATCGCCACCGCGAGCTGCACGAGCTGCGCGGCGAGCTATCCACTGGAGGAGGTCGAGTCGCTCTTCGACCCCGAGGGCATCGCATCGTGCAGGTGCTGCGCCGGCAAGGTGAAGCCCGACGTCGTCCTCTTCGGGGAGATGCTTCCGGCCGAGGCGATGGCCCGCGCCGAGCGGCACTGCGCGGAAGCCAACCTACTCCTCTGTGTGGGCTCCTCGCTGGAGGTCTACCCGGTTGCGGGGCTCCCCGAGGTGGCGCTCGGCCGGGGTGGGCGAATCGCCATCATCACGAAGAGCCCGACGCCCTACGACCGCCACGCGACGGTGCGGATGAGCGGGGACGTCGCCGACGAGCTCCAGGCCGTGCTCGCCGCGCTCGACGCGTGAGCGCTATCCGGATTCCCTGAGCGCCTGGCGGCGGCGGAGGACGCGCTCGCAGATGCGCAGGGTCTCGGCCACCTGGCCGGCGCGGTCGGCCGACAGATCCCCGCGGAGCGCCTCGCGGCCCGCCTCGCGCATCGCCTCCCGCAGGCCGTTCAGGGCCGCCAGGTCCTCCTCCTGACCCGGGCCGGCTCGGTCGGGGAGCTCCGTGAGGAGGGCCTCGAGCCCCGGGCCGATCTGCAGCGCGGCCTCCCGGGGTCGATCCTGGTCGAGGTCCGCCCGCGCGCGCAGGAGCAGCGTCTCGCAGACGTCGATCGGCTCACGACCGGCGAGCAGCTCGGCCAGACGCTCCTGAGGCCGCAAAGCGTCGGCGCGGCGCCTCCGGCGCTCGGGTGACGGCACGTCGACCGCCTGGCTCCATTGCCCGTCGGCAAGCTCGGTGCCCGTTCCGAAGCCCACCCTGACCGCGAGCGGCGTCATCCTGCCGATCTCGTGATCGTACGGGTCCTGGTTCGCGATCCGGTGCGCCCGCACGACCCGGTTTGCCTCGCGCAGCCCGTCGAGGACCGCCGCCTCGGCGGCGGCGGAATCCGCCGTCAGTGCAGCCAGCTCGGCCTTGGCCAGGTCCGGGGGCTTGCTCTCCGCGGGGATCACGGTGAGCCTGGTGACGGGAACCTCCGGCGGGACGTCGTCCGGCTCTGCTCGGCGGGGCCTCCGTCGCCTCCTGGGACCCCTGCCGGCTGAGGTTGCTCCCATGGTCTGGACCACGAGCACCGTCTCACCCTCGTCCGGATCCGCGCCGCCGCGGCCGCGGATGAGATAGCGACCGTCGTCGAGCCCCAGGCGCCCGGGAACGTCCAGCTGCACGAAGCGAAAGCAGGGCGCATCGGTCGCGCTCATGGCGACCCCAGCCTATTCACGGTCCGGGAGCGGGTGGCGGAGCGCCGTCCCGCTAGTCGCCGCGCCCGCGCTTGCCGCTCGCCTTCTTGCCCGAGTCCTTCTTGGCGGGCAGCGAGTACTTCGACGGGGACGTGGGGACCTTCGGGTTCTGGATCTCGGCAATCCGGCCGATGAGCTTCCTCCACTGGTCGGGCTTGAGCAGCGACTCGAACTGCTTGCCCTTCTCCGGAGCCGAGCCCTCCGGGTAGTAACCCACGTGGATGTGATCCGCGTGGTCCGCCATCGCGAACGTCGGTGGACCGAGGTTCATCAGCGAGATGATCTGGTGAGGCTCCATCGTGCCCTGGAGTTGCAGGAGCGTCTTGATGACCGCCTCGGTGATCGAGCCGGGACCCTGGTGACCGAGAATCGGGATGTCGTTGACCATGGCGATGTCCATCGCGTCGCCGGTCGAGTGCTCGCTGACGTTTCCGGAGGTCGTCAGGACGCTGTGACCGCACTTGAGCGACGTGATCGTGAGCCGGAAGTCGTTGTCCGCGAGGTACTCCATCGCCGCCAGGATGCGCTGGTCGATCTGACCCGTGCGGATGTCGTTGCGACCGCACGAGTAGATGGAGAGCCGCGGATCGGCCAGGACCTTGCGCGCCAGCTGGGTCTTCGGCATCAGGAGGTCCTGGGTCACATTGCTGGTGCCGGTGCTGTTCGTGAAGGGGTTCTGCCCCGCGGCGCGGTAGATCGCCGTCTCCTCCAGGAGCTTCCAGCCGTCCAGGATTGGCTTCGGATCGATCTTCGGCGTGTGCTTGCCCGCGGGCCGGATGGCGAAGTTCAGGTGCGGGGCGAGCTCGGTCGTCTTCCCGATGCGGCCGAGGACGGTGCCGGCCACGACCTTGGATCCCTTGCGCAGCGGGCGGAGCTCCATCGACTTGCGATCGAAGTGAAGGACGCCGCCGAAGTACGACTTGAAGGTCGAGTAGGCGGGCATCCGCTTCGCCAGCAGGGTGTCCAGCTGACCGGTGATGTCGGCGCGGTCGACGTTGTGCGGGCGCTCCGGCAATGCATACAGGCGGTCGCGCTGGTTCTCGGTGTTGACCGGGCCCTTCGTCGCCGTGGACTCGGGGGCGGCCGGCGACTCCGCCACCGCCTGCCCGGACTTGCTCTGCGAGGCCGTTGAGTTGGCGGGGCTGGACTTGGCGGACCTCGACTTGGACGCCCGATCGGGATTCGCCGAGTCACTGGCGAGCTCGGTGCCGTGCTTGGTCACGCCGAGCGGCATGCCCCGTGTGGCCGGCTGGCTGGGCGCCTTGTCGTTGGGCGTGACGAGCTTGAAGTCGGAGGCGGAGAGCTTGCGCTCCTTCGGGACCGGATAGGCCTTCGAGACGCGCCCGAGCTGGGCGTAGGTGAACCGGTTGCCGTAGTTGTCCTGGAGGACGATGTAGTTCCCGAGCTTCGAGTCGTGACCGATCCTCTTGATCGTCCCGTCGTTGACGGCGACGACCGGGGCGCCGTCGTGCGAGTAGATGTTGATCCCTCGACGTGTAGGTGAGCTCGAGACGATGTCGGCGGCGTTGCCGGATGCGTTCTTGCCGGGCTTCGCGTCCTTCGCCGCCTTGCGAGTCGAGATCTGATCGGCGTACCGGGCCTTGGCGGCGACGGGGAACCGGTCACCCTGAGTGAGACCGGTGATCGAGCCGACGAGGTCCTGGGGGAGCTTGCCGTACTGCTGGGCGTAGAGGATGACCTCGTCCACGTACCAGGTGGCGTGGTTGTAGGCGAAGATCGCGCGCCGCAGGTCCGTGTCGCCGCCGGCCGCCTTGAGATACCTAGCCGCGGCGCAGATCGCGTCGACCGGGTTGTACGGGTCCTTGCGACCGTCGCCGTTCGCGTCGGTGCCGTAGGCCTTCCACGTCGACGGGATGAACTGCATCCAGCCGACGGCTCCGGCGGTGGAGACGTTCAGGTTTGTGCCGAACGCGGTCTCGATCTTGTTGATGGAAGCGAGGATTTCCCACGGGATCCCGTACTGGGTGCCGCAGGCCTGGTAGACCGGAAGCAGGAAGGGCGGGATCTCGAACTGACCGATGAGGAAGCTCGGCACGCCGAGTGGGGCGGGCGTCGGGCTCGCGATGGTCAGCGACGGGTTGGACTTCGTCGGAACGCCGTTCGGCTTCACAGGCGGGGGCGGAGATGGATTGCGGTCGCCGGCGGACGTGCCCCCGTTGCCGTGGTGGTGATGCTTGGGACCTCCGCCGTGACCGCCGCCGTTCGGCCGGCCTCCAGATCCGCCTGGGGGCCCGGCGGCGCCGCCGCTACCGGTCGGACCGGTGGCTCCGGTCGTGCCGGTGGGCCCCGTGGTCCCGGTGGTGCCGGTCGTCCCGGTGGTCCCGGTGGTCCCCGTCGTCCCGGTGCTGCCCGTGCTGCCGGTGCTGCCGGTGCTCCCGCCGGTGGTCCCCGTCGCCGCGTTGTACTCGTCGCCGTCCGTCGGCCCTGAGCAGCCGGGATCCGCGAGGTCGATGAGGCCGTCGCCGTCGTCGTCGGCGGTGTTCGAGCAGGCCGGCAGCGCGTCGACGGGCGGGAGATTCTGTCCGCCGGGAAGGTTCACGGACACCCCGCTCTTGGTCGAATCGAGGAGGCCATCGCTCGCGATCCCCGCGCCCGCGGCTACGACGGCGCCGAGCACCCCGAGGGCGAGTATCAGCAGTAGCTTCCTTCCCATCCTGTCAATCCCCGTCCTTCGCGCCCAGCGGGGGGAACAACGCCGCGACGCAGCTCCGCCAATCCGGCCTGCTCAGAGCCGTGCGAACGCTAGCTGTTCGGGGGGCGGTTTGCAACGTATAACCCTGCCTGGGAACCGTATCTCAGGTCGTCCATATCCGCGCAAGGCCGCGAGCGCGCCGCCGGTCTCAGAAGGGCACCGGAGCGGCCCCGAATGAAGCGTTACGCTGCGCCACCCATGCACTGCAGCGACGATGAGCGAAGGAGGCTTCCGGTGAATGAGGATCCGGAGCGCGGGGAGGGGATCCGGGCTCGCGGTGAGGAGGCGCTGAGCGACCTCGCCCAGGCCCTTCTCGACAACCCGATATTCAGCCAGGCCGTGACCACGGCGATCGGCGCCGGAGAGCGAGCGGCCCACGCTCAACGCTCGGCGATGGGAGCGCTCAACATCCCGGCGGCGTCGGACTTCGAGCGGCTCGAGCAGCGGATGCGATCGCTCTCGGCGCGGCTCGAGGCGGTCGAGGACCAGCTCGACGCGGCACTCGACGAACTGGCTGCCCTGCGCCGTTCGGCCGAGAACGAGGCGCCGCGGTCCGCCGATCGCGCTGGTTGAGGACGCATGCCGTCGCAGTCCGGAAAGCGACCCGACGGGGGTGTGGCGGACGCGCTGCGCGAGGCGATCGAGCGGACGCTCGAGGTGGCCGGGCGACCCGCACGAGCCGGGGCCGGCGGGCTGACGCGCGAGCGGGCAACGAATCTTCTGGACGAGGTCGCCAGGCTGGGGCGCGATGCGCGGGACGAGCTCGCCCGTCGGGGGCAGGGCGCGCGAGACGAGTTGGCGCGTCGCGGGCAGGACGCCGGGGCCGAACTGGCGCGGCGAGGGCAGGACGCCGCCGAGGAGATGGCGCAACAGCTCGAGTCGCTCGAGCGCAGATTGACGGCCCTCGAGGAAGCGCTCCGGCGTCGCGATCGATCTAATCCTAAAGCTGAGGGTTAGTTGGCTCGCCGGGTCGTGATCGTCGGCATCGCAAGCCACTGGGGAGCCGAGCTGGCGAGACGTCTGGAGCGCGACCCCAGGATCGAGTACCTCGGCGGGATCGACATCGAGCCGCCGTCCGCCGACCTCGAGCGCACCGACTTCATCGAGGCCGACATCCGCAGCCAGCTTCTGTCGCGGCTGCTGCCGGCGACGGAGGCCGACACGATCGTCCACTGCGGGATCCTCTGGTACCCCGAGCCCGGCAGGCCGGCGCGGGTGCTTCACGACGTAAACGTGATCGGGACGCTCCAGCTGCTGGCGGCCTGCGAGCGGACCCAGACCCTCGAGCGGCTGGTGGTCCGCGGGTCGGCGGCGATCTACGGCTGCGAGGGTGCGACGCCGTACTTCTTCACCGAGCGAATGGCGCGAACGCTGCCGCTCCGAACGCGTTTTCAGCGCGACGTGTCGGAGCTCGAGGCATACATCGAGAACTTCGCTCGCCGCCATCCCGACCTCGCGTGCTGCACGCTGCGCCACCAGCCCGAGATCGGACCCGACCTCGACACGCCGCTCGCCCGCTACCTGCAGCTACCGGTGGTGCCGGTCCAGCTGGGCTGGGACCCGCGCCTCCAGCTGCTCCACGCCGCCGACGCCACAGGTGCCCTCGAGGCGGCCACGAAGTCACGCGTACGCGGCCCCGTGAACGTCGCGCCCTCGGGCTCGATCTCCCTGAGCCACATCCTGCGGCTGGCGAGACGGCCAGCGCTGCCGATTCCGCATCCCCTCTTCGGGGTCGCGCTTGAGAGGCTGGGGCGGCGGTTGGGCGCCGGCCCGCTGTACGGCGACGGGGTCCGCATGCTGCGCTTCGGCCGCGGGGTGGACAACCGGCGACTCGTGACCGAGGTCGGATACCGCCCTCGCTTCGACGCCGAGGGCGCGATCCGCGACTTCGCCGCGAAACTGCGGGGACGCCGCGTCGGCCCGTCGGTGCATCCGGGCGATCTGGTCGGACGGCTCTCGGGGTCGGTCCGGTGAGCACCCACGCGGCGGCCGATTCGCCCCAGGCTCCGGCCGATGCGGTGGCCGAGTTCCTGCGCCGCATGCGGGTCGGCATCGAGGACGGGCTCGACCCGATGAGCGCTGCCAACCGCGCCGCGGACGAGCTGCCGCGGCGGCTCGCCGACGTCGTGCAACTCCTGTCTCGCCGGATGCGCGGCGACTACCACGAGGACGAGTGGGGCT
>JBKPFQ010000044.1:0-18054 GCA_046728915.1 Actinomycetota bacterium
CGTCGTCTGGGAGAACCGACAGTACGGTTCGATCGTCTGGAAGCAGGAGAACCGCTTCGGCCGCCACTTCGGCACCGACTTCGAGAACCCCGACTTCGTTCGGCTCGCCGAGTCGTTCGGGATGCCCGCGTGGCGGTGCGAATCGATCGACGACTACCGGGAGCAGCTGCGGGCCGCGCTCGAACTCGACGTCCCGTCCCTGATCGCCCTGCCGATCGACTACTCGATCGACGTCGCGATCGCGACCGAGCTCGGCGCCGAGACGACGCGGATCTAGGGCACGGACGGGCCTGCGGATGTGTGCGCGATGTCACATGGCCGGGCGCGTGCCGACGAGTAGCTTGCGCTGAGGAGAGATGACGGTGCGTTCGCAGCTACCCCCGGGCCCGCGTCAGCCCGCGGCCGTGCAGACGATCGGATGGTGGGCCCGTCCGGTGGCGTTCATGGAGCGAGCGCGCGCCCGTTACGGCAAGCGCTTCACCATCCGCCTCCTCGCATCGCCCCCGTTCGTGATCCTGTCGGAGCCCGACCAGCTGAAGCAGCTGTTCGCCGCCCCACCCGACGTCCTCCATCCTGGCGAGGGGGCGCGCATCCTGGAGCCGGTGGTGGGCCAGAAGTCGCTCATCCTCCTGGACGAGGCCGAGCACCTCGAGCAGCGAAAGCTGATGTTGCCCGCCTTCCATGGGGAGAAGATGGCCCGCCTGTCAGGCCTCATGGCGGAGGTCGCCGAGCGCGAGCTAGCGAGCTGGCCGACGGACCGGCCCAAGCCACTGCATCCGCGGCTTCAGGGCCTCACCCTGGAGATCATCCTGCGCACCGTGTTCGGCCTCGACCCGGGCCGGCGCCTCGACGAGCTGCGGCGTCTCCTCACCGGGATCCTCGACTTCAGCGCGAAGCCCGCCTCCGTCCTGCCCCCGCTTCAGCGCGGCTACTTCGGTCGCGGCCCCTGGGTGCGCTTCGCGCGGATGCGCGAGCGCGCCGACGAGCTCCTGTTCGAGTTGATCGACGAGCGGCGCGACGTTGCCGAGGAGCGCGATGACGTCCTTGCGATGCTGCTGGCCGCCCGCCACGAGGATGGCTCGCCGATGACCGACAATGAGCTTCGCGACGAGCTCATGACCCTGCTCGTCGCGGGCCACGAGACGACCGCATCCGAGCTCGCCTGGGTCTTCGAGCGCCTGAGCCGCGAGCCCGCCGTCCTCGACCGTCTCGTCGCCGAGGTCGAAGCGGATCACGGCGACGCATATCTGACGGCCACGATCCAGGAGACGCTCCGGCGCCGTCCAGTCCTGCCCAACGCCGAGCCGCGGCTCGTGAAGGAGCCGATCGAGATCGGCGACTGCGAGTACCCGCCCGGCGTCTGCCTGATCGCGAACGCATACCTGGTTCAGCACGACCCGGACATCTATCCGGACCCGTACGCCTTCCGGCCGGAGCGCTTCCTCGAGGACCCGCCCGGGACTTTCACTTGGATCCCGTTCGGCGGCGGACGCCGCCGGTGCATCGGGGCGAGCTTCGCCACCCTCGAGATGAAGATCGTCCTGCGAGCCGCGCTGTCGGCCTACAGGATCGAGCCGGCGCCCGACGGCGACGAGCTGACCCGGCGCCGGAGCATCACGCTGAGCCCGAAGCGCGGAGCGCCGACCGTGCTTCGCGAGCGGAATCCGGTGCGCGCGCCCGCGCCCGGTGAGCCGGAGCGCGTGGTCGTTTCCGGCTGACGGGCCGCGATCCGCGAGCTCGCTCGCGATCCGGATCCAGAGCCACAGCGGCACCGCCAACCTCCCCACGATCTTCATCGCATCGGCGGCTTAGCCCCCCGGAGACCTAGCATGCCGCGGATGTCACGGGCCCCGGAGGTCACCGCTCGCGAGATCTGCGCTCTGATCGTGGGCGTCTGCCTGGTGGCCGTGATCATGCACTGGCCGCTGATCCTGCACCTGGGCCGCGACATCCCGAAGGACCTCGGTGACCCGCTGGCGCAGGCGTACCAGATGGCATGGGACGGCCACGCGCTCGTCCACCAGCCGCTGCACTTCTTCGACGCCAACCAGTTCTGGCCGTTCGGCGACACGCTCGCGTTCTCCGACGCGCTCATCGGCTACACGCCCGCCGGACTGATCGGGGAGGGCCCCCACGCGGCCGTCGTCCGCTACGACCTGATGTTCCTGTTCGCCTACGCCCTCGCGTTCGCCGGCGCGTACCTGCTGGCGCGCGAGCTGGGACTCGGTCCCGGAGGTGCTGCCGTCGCCGGCGCTGCCTACGCCTTCGCCCCCCTCCGCCTCGAGCAGGACGGCCACATGCAGGTCATCTCGAGCGGCGGCATACCGTTGGCGCTGGCTTTCGGAGTCCGCGGCTACCGGCTGCGGCGCCCGGGCTGGGTTGTGGCCGGCTGGCTCGTCGCCACGTGGCAGCTCCTGCTCGGGTTCACGCTTGGCCTGCCGTTCGCCTACCTCCTCGTTGCGCTGTGGCTGATCGCTGCCGTCGTGTGGTGGCGCCGGGATCGGCCGCGATTGGACCGCGCGCTCGCGGTGGCGACGATCGCCGGCGCGGTGCTCTTCGTCGGCGCCGGCATCGCGCTCAGCCGCCCCTACGTCCACGTGGCGGACGCGCACCCCAACGCACGGCGAACGCCGTCGGACGTCGAGGCGTTCGCCGCGCCGCCGTGGGCGTACCTCGTCGCGCCCGACGAGAACCTCGTCTGGGGCGACGCGACCGAGCCGCTCCGCCACACGCTCTCCAACGTGCCGGAGGAGACCCTGTTCCCGGGTCTCGCCATCCTCGTGCTCGCGATCGCCGGGCTCGGCTCGACGTCCTTCCCTCGCTGGTTGCGCGTCGGCCTGGGGATCGGGGCCGCCATCGTGGCCGTCCTCGCCATGGGCTTTCGAGGATCGGGCGTCTGGGGATATCTGTGGCCGTACCGGTGGATCTACGAGGCGCTGCCAGGATGGCAGGCGATCAGGGTCCCGGGGCGACTCGACACGTTCACCTCCCTGGGGCTCGCCCTGCTCGCCGGCGCCGGCCTCGAGCGACTGACCGCGTCCCGTGCGCTGAAGGGCATGGCCTGGCGTGGGGGCGCCGCGATCGCGGCGGTTGTGGTTCTGCTCGTCCTCGTGGAGGGCAGGGGGCTTCCGTTTGATCCGCTCGACACCCAGGCCCAGCCCAAGGTCCCGCCCGTGCCACCCTCGACGGCCTCGGTCCCGGACCCGCAGCTCCACCTCCCGGCGCTGCGTCCCACCGACAACCGCCGCTACGTGTTCTGGTCGACTGACGGTTTCCCGAAGATCGTCAACGGGCGCTCGAGCCTGAATCCGGCGTTCACCGCGCAGCTCATTCGCCGCGAGCGAGGCTTTCCGGACCGGAGCGGTGTCGAGCTCCTGTCGCAGCTCGGCGTGCGAAGCGTCGTCCTGCACACGAATCGCGTCAAGCGCACACCCTGGCAGGACGCCGCGCGAAAGCCGATTGGCGGACTTCCGCTGAGGCGCACCCGGGTGGGCGAGCTCGTGATCTACGAGCTCCGGGGTTCGAGCTAGCTGGGCCATGGGCGGCGGCTACGGCTCGATGTCGTACACGATCGCGTGGCCGTGGCGCTCGCGATCGATCCCCAGCCCGGCGATCGGCCGGGCGGCCGCGTCTTCCTGCGGCGTGCCACCGGCCAGATCCAGGTCCAGGATCACGCTTCGCACGCCGGCGCGGCGCAGCCGCTCCACCGATGCCCGGTCGGGGAATCGATCCATCGCGCGGACCAGGCGCGCGGTCCAGGCGGGCTCGACGCTGGAGCGCCCGTTCACCAGGTGGGGGAAGCCGTCGGTCGACCAGAGCACGTAGCGGCGATTCTGGTCGGCGGTCTCCGCGGGGAGGTAGAGCTGCGGCGCCGGGGCGGTCGAGACGTCCGCGGGAGGTGAGGGGACGCCCGGCTGGGCCCGCGCATGGGTCGGGTCGAAGGGAAGGCCGCGGCCCTCGATCACGACCGCGAGCACGAGCACGGCGGCGATCGCGGTCGCGGCTGCGGTGCCGAGCCGGTCGCCGGCCCGCGCGAGGAGGGCCATCGCGCCCGCGCCCGCCAGGAGCGCGAGGCCCAGGGAGGCGAACGTCACGAGCCGCCCGGGCGTGCGCATACCATCCCACCCGGGCAGCACCTCGTATGCGACCCGGTACGGCCACAGCAACCCGCCGGCCTGCTGAAAGCCGACGGCGAGGACGTAGGAGCCGACGACTCCCAACCCGAAGCCGATCCGGATCCGCCGATCGAGGCCAGATGTCACGAGCCCAGCGACCGCCAGCCCGAGGATCACGAGGCCGGGCATGAGCGTCTTCTCGCCGGGATTCTCGACCGAGTCGAAGACGCCGCTGGTGAGATCCCCCCACACCAGGTTCTCCTCCGGGGCCAGGATTAGTTCGCCGGCGGGCCCGGAGAAGGGCTCGATCCGCGACGGCGGCCGCTCGGCATCGGGCTGGTCGTGCGAGACCCGCAGGTACGGCTGGGCGATCACTGCGATGACCACCACGTAGAGCGCCGCTCCGGCCAGGGTGGCCAGCACCAGTCGCCGGGGCAGGGGAGGGCGCCCCCGGCGAAGCCAGACCACGGCGCCGACGAGCCCGAGCAGGCAGAGCAGGTAGGTGAACGGCAGGCCCAGGGTCGGGCCGATCGAGAACTGCCAAGCGGCGACCGCGAACCCGGCGACCACCCACCGCGCGCGGCCCAGCCGGTACCCGCGAAGCGCGAGCGCGATCGCAAGCGGGATGCCGCCGCTCGAGACGACCTGCATGTGGCGGTCCTGCTCGAGCCGGAACGGCGCGAATGCGAACGCCGCGCCCGCGACGGCGGCGCCGACCGGTCCCAGCCCGAGCTCGCGCGCGAGGAGGTAAGCGCCCACGAAACACAGCGCGTAGGAGAGGATGAACAGCACGTCGTAGCGGGCCACCGCCGCCGCCGGGCCGGATCCGATCAGGCCGGCCGGGGCGTAGCCGAGCAGGGCGTCCGAGAACGCCAGCGTGTCCTCGAGCGGCCAGAACTGATTCGACTGGAAGAACGAGAGGGGCTGATGGACGAGGGCATGGCCGCCCCAGGCGACCTGCCACGCCTGCGGCAACGGATCGGTGAGGTCCTTTGGGACGTTCTCCCCGAGGTGGAGGACCAGCGGCCAGGTCATCACCACCGCGAGAGCGACCGAGCCGATGACGAGCACGCCCAGCTCGCGCATCGAGACCTCACGGCGGACCCGCGCCGAAGTCGCCATCCCGGCGCGGCTACCTCGTGGGCGAAGGAAGGAGGAGCGAGTCCACGCCGGTGGCCGCGCGCCGCTCGCGAAGGCGGAGCACGAGCAACGTCCCCAGGGAGGCGGCGGCGGAGCCGGCGATCAACGCCAGCGCCGAGGCGCCGTGCTCGAGGGGCGTGGTGGAATCTCCGGCGATCGTCGGCCCGACCGCGGATAGCACCGCCCATCCGAGCACGGCGCCGGCGGCCACGCGGACGTCGCCCAGCCGCGTCCGGGGCGTCGCCAGCGCGGCGAAGGCGATCGCCCCGGCCACGGCGGCGAACACGGGCGCCGCTGCGAGCCAGCCATTGCCGACGCCCAGGACGGTCAGCACGGTGTGCTCGAGGATGCTGTCGCCGAGCTCGTTCGCCCACGCCTCCGTGCCGTTCTCTCCGAGCAGCGGGAAGGTCATCGAGCCCGCCAGCATGAAGACGACCGACGGGATCGCCATGGCGAGGGTGAGCGCCGGCAGGCGCCGGTATGCGACCGCCAGCCCGAGGGCCAGGAAGGGCAGGGCGGGAATCATGAATCGCGCTCCGGGCGTTCCCCCGCCGAACGGCAGCCAGTAGCCGCTGTTGTAGAGGAAGAACACCGTCGCCACCGCGAGGACGACGTTTGCCTCCGCCCGGCGCCTGCCCTGGCGCATCAGCACGGCGCCGATGACCGCCATGGCCAGGACCGGCGTCAGCGTGAGGATCCCCCGGCTCGCCACCAGCAGGTCGAGCGCGGCGCCCGGGCGCGGCGCCCCGATGCCGAAGAACCCGGGATCGTTGAGGCCGAGCACTGCGTGGCCGGTATGGCCCTGGACGGCCACCGCCGACGAGTAGGCGAAGTCGAAGGGCGACCCCAGGGCCCAGGCGTTGAACGCCAGCGCCGGCGCGGCGCCGACGATCGCCGCGGCGCCGTACGCCACGGCGCGCGGCAGGCGCGGGGCGGGGCGGGACAGCGCGTAGACGAGGAGGATCAACCCGGGGAGGCCCAGCGGATACTCGAAGGTGACCGCGAGGCCGGCGGCCAGACCGGCCAAGGCCACCGGCGCCAGTCGCGGCGGCCCCTCCCGCTCGCGGAACAGGATCGCGAACGCCGCGAAGCCGAGTGCCGCCGCGGCCACGTGCGAGAAGTACTCGGCGGCGAACGTCATGACGATCGTCCCCAGGCCGAGGGTGATGGCCGCGACGGTGCCGTAGCCGGGCTCGATCCGCTCGCCGACCCACCGCACCAGCAGGAGCAGGAGGATCGCCGGGATCACGGCGCCCACCAGGGTGAGCGCCCACACCAGCGGCGTCTCGTCCTGGATCTGGTTCTCGACGCGGATGGCTCGCTGGGGATCGAACCCATACTGCGCGACGTACGCGTGCCCGGTGCCCGGCGGCGTCCACCGGGGGTGCGCCGCATCGCTCGCGTTCTCGGCGGCGTCTCGCGAGACCGGCCACGCGCCGGCTGCATCGAGAGCCAGGTACTCGGGGACGGTCAGCAGCGGCAGCCCGGGCGCCTTCACCGAGTAGAAGTGGCCGTCCACCCAGGCCTTGTCCTTGGTCTCCCAGTGCCAGGGATCGATGCTCGCCCGCCCGTCGGCGAGCGCTCGGACCTGAGCGAAATGCGCCAGCTGTGCCCAGCCCATCGTGTGCATGACCAGGCCCCAGGCGATCCCCAGGCAGGCGATCGCGGCGACGCCGGGCCGGGAGCGCACCGGCGCGGCCATCCGGCGTAGCGTGCGCATCACGGGGCAGGGATTCTAGGCGGCGACTTTGTCGCCGCAGCAGCGGGCGTCGTTAGGCGGCGAAGCCGCCGCAACTGACTCTAGGGTCCCGGCGCGCGGCAGAGGGCCATGGTCCACGGCAATGGCGAGCGCACCTCGCCCACCTCGAGGCGGCGCTCCAGGAACCGGATCAAGGTCCGCCGCGACCAGTGGTTGAGGTGGCCGGGAGTGTTTCCGAGCGCTCCTATGTACTTGAGCCGCGCCATGTTGAGCGCTCGCCACAGGGGCTCTCGCGGAACGCTCACGATCGCCCACGGGGACGCCAGGGTCGCCAGCATGCCGAGCGCGGCGTCCGGGTCGGCCAGATGCTCCAAGACCTCGCAGCAGACCACGAGCTCCGCGGCATCCCGCTCGGGGTCGAGGTCCTGGATCTGTGCGGCGCGAAACTCGACGCTCACGCCCGCGGCGCTCGCCCGCGCTCGCGCCTCCTGGACCACGTCCGCCGACGCGTCGGTCCCGCGGACCTTCAAGCCGCGCGCGGCCAGCCGGCGGGCCAGCTCGCCTTCCCCGCACCCCACCTCGTGGACGTCGGTGGCGCCCGTGCGCTCCACGAGTCCGAGCAGCTCGCGTATGAAGGCGTCCACCAGCCGGCGCTCGATCGGGTTCGCGGTCCCGTACTTGTCGTAGACGTTCCCGCCTGTGAGGGCCGGGTCCGTCGCGGTGCGGGTCAGACGCCGACCCCGCTTCGATCGCGACCTCGCGCGCGGGCGCGGGTCGCGTGCGTGCCCGCGGAGGACATCTCGGCGGGCTCGGTGCCCGCTTCGTAGTGGGAGGGCTCGATGCCCGCCTCGAGCTCCAGCCTGCGAACCCGCTCGAACGTCCGCTGGGCGATCACACGCTGCCCGGCGATGGCGTCGCCCACTACGCCCAGCCCGAACATCTGGACCGCGGTAAGCGCCAGGATGGCGCCGAGGATCAGCGACTGGATGTGCCCGGTCGTGTCCCCGTTCACGATCCAGTCGATGAGGAACGGGCTGAAGGCGGCGAGGGCGAGGACGGCGAAGAGGATGGCCACGACCGTGAACACCCGGAGCGGCTCGTAGAGCACGTAAGCGCGGAACACGGCGAGCGCATTGCGTCGCACGTAGCGCGCGGTGGAGTCGACCAGTCGGGAGTCACGGGTCTTGGGGTTGCTCCCGATCGGGACGTGCTCGATCGCGACGAGCATCTTGCCGGCCTGGATCAGGCTCTCGAGCGTGTAGGTGTAGTTCGAGACGACCACGAGCTGAAGCGCCGCCTCGCGGTTGTAGGCGCGAAAGCCGGAGGTCGTGTCCGGAACGCGGGTTGCCGAAGCGCGGCGGACCACCCAACTACCGAGCCGTTGAAGCAGCTTCTTGGAAGCGGAGAAGTGCTCGACGTCCTTCACCTGACGGTCGCCGACGACCATGTCGGCCCGGCCCTCCAGGATGGGTTGCACGAGCTGCGGGATGTCCCGCGCCTGGTACTGGTGGTCGGCGTCCGTGTTGACGATGACGTCCGCTCCGAGCTTCAGCGACGCATCGATCCCGGCCTGGAACGCGGCGGCGAGGCCCTTGTTGTTGGTCAGCCTGACGATGTGATCGACGCCGCCCTCCCTCGCCGCCTCGATCGTGCGGTCGGTGGAGCCGTCGTCGATCACGAGCCACTCGACGGAGTCGAACCCCACGAGGTCGCGCGGGAGCTCGCCCAGCACCTGCGGAAGGGTCGTCTCCTCGTTCAGACACGGAATCTGGATGATGATCTTCATCCCCGGGGCCATGGTAAGGCTCCATCCCCGCTACCTGGGCAAGCTCCGGGCATCCGGGGCTAGTTTGGGTCGTACATGGAGGCCGGAGCCCAGATGCTGGGCGGCATCTCGCTGCCGCTCGTCCACGGCAGCGAGCTGCTGAAGGCGATCACGATCCCGCTGTTCACGGGCGCGATCGGGTACGTGATCAACTGGACCGGCGTCTGGATGCTCTTCTATCCGGTGCGCTTCGCGGGCTTCCGGCTGCCGGGGCTCGCCCCGCTCGTCACGCTCCTGCCGCGGCGGGTGCAGCAGGTCCCCGGGTTCATGCACGGGGCGGTCGGCTGGCAGGGGATCATCCCCTCGCGGGCGGCGAAGATGGGGTCGATCGCGGTCGACAAGGGGATCGCCAAGCTGGGCAGCCCATCGGAGTTCTACCGCCAGCTCGATCCCGAGCGGATCGCCGAGCACATCATCGCGACGTCGCGGGAGGACATCCGCGACGTCGTCGAGGCGGATCATGCGCCGCGAGCATCCGGGCCTCTGGGACGACCTGCCCCCGCGCGCTCGAGGCCGTGCACTCGCGGGTTCAGGAGCAGCTGCCGGAGATCGTCCGCGAGGTGACGGAGGAGATCTGCGACAACATCGACCAGCTGCTCGACGTCAAGCTCATGGTCATCCGCCAGATGGAGGAGCGGCCGGAGCTCGCCAACCGGGTGTTTCGCGACGTGGGCGAGCGGGAGCTGCGGTTGATCATCAACCTCGGATTCGTCTTCGGCGTGCTGCTCGGGATCCCCGTGGTGGGCATCACGCTCCTGCTCCCGCACTGGTGGGTCCTGCCGGTCTGCGGGGTGGTGGTCGGCTGGGTGACGAACCTGCTCGCGATCTACATGATCTTCGAGTCGGTGGAGCCGAGGCGACTGGGGCCGGTCTTGCTCCACGGGCTCTTCCTCCGGCGCCAGCGCGAGGTGGCCGACGTCTAGGCGGGGATCATCGCCGACGACATCGTCACGATTGGCAACATCGGCGGCCAGCTCAATGCATGGTCCGCGCTCCCACCGCACTCGGTGGATGCTCGAGAGCTCGTTGCGGCCCGCGGTCGACCGCGCCGCGGGCGGTACGGTCACGCGGGAGGCCGTGCGGTTGGCCGTCGGTCCGCGCTCCTACGAGACCATCCGGGAGTCCGTCGCGACGGAGGCCGCCGGCTACACGATGACGCCGTTGACCGATCCCGAGTTCAATCGCCGCCAGAGCGAACGGGTAGAGGAGCTTCTGAGCGGCCGCATGCGCGAGATGTCCTATCCCGATTTCGTCGAGCTCCTTCGCTCCGCGATCCGCGAGGACGAGTGGCTCCTCTACCTGCACGGCGCCGTGCTGGGCTTCGGCGCGGGCCTCGTTCACCTTGCGATCTTCGGGGTCTGAGGTGGCCGCTAACGATCCAGACCGCGACGACGCCGCCGGGCCGCTCCAGGCGATGCCCGCTCTGGCCCGCATCGCCGCCTCGGCTTGGTGGCACGCGGCCGAGCGGAGCGTGGGGGTGTCGCTCGACCTCGGATCGCGCCTCGTCCGAACGGCGCTGGGGGATCGCGCCACGCCGCCCCGCGACTCGGCCGGCGAGAGCCAGGCGGCGCCCAAAGCCTCCGACTCGAGCCGTGCCGCGCTCCGCGAGCGGGGAGCGGAGCTATTGGCGCAGTCCGCCGACGTCGCCCACGCCGAGGACCTGCATCCCGCCTACGCCCGAATCCTCGACAACCTGTCGCCCGACGAGGCGCGGATCCTGCGACTGTTCGCAACGCGAGGCCCGCAGCCGGCGATCGACGTGCGCCACGGCCTGCCGCTCGTCTCCGAGCTCGTCGCCCCGGGCCTGAACATGATCGGTGCCGCGGCCGGGTGCCGCTATCCCGATCGGGTCCCTGCCTACCTCGACAACCTGAACCGGCTGGGGCTGATCTGGTTCTCCCGCGAGACCCTTCCCGGACATCAACCCCTACCAGGTGCTCGAGGCCCAGCCCGACGCGATCGAGGCCATGCGCCGCTCCGGCCACACCTCACGCACCGTGCGCCGGAGCATCCATCTCACTCCGTTCGGCACGGACTTCTGCAAGGTGTGCCTGCCGCTCGAGACGCCGGATGAGGAGACCGAGCCGAGCGCCGGGCCCGAGGGGGGATAGGCAAAGTAGGGGTGGCCGCCGAACGATGGATGGATTTCGGCCCATATAGCTAGCGTGGGTAATCCATCCATCGCTCCGCTAGTGGGCATCTGAGATGACTCATCGAGCCGCGCCCTCCTCGGCGAGGATCTGGCGCATCCGTCGGTAGAGAGTCAGGTCGCAGGGGCGGGCGCCCGAGATCTGCTTGCGAACGCGCGCCTCGTGCTCGCGGACGGCGGCCGCGAGCGCCGAGAACCGGCGCTCGACCAGGTTGCGCTCGGCGACGGGGTCGAGCTCCTGGGTTCCCTCGAACATCCAGATCGGTGTCATCGCCTCACCTGCCTTTCGAGTCGGTGGTCTTATCCTTTCAAACTTTGTAGACCGATTTACTCAAGATAGCACCATGCAAGGCGAGGATGAATGCGGATCGAGGGAGCCAACCGCTACTCGGAGAGCTCGACGCGCTCGATGACCTGGGGATCGAGCGGGCGGTCGCTGGGCCCGGTCGGTGCCCCCTCGATCGAGTCCACCGCCTCCATGCCCTCGGTCACCTGTCCGAAGACCGTGTGCTTGCCGTCGAGCCATGGCGCCGCGTCCGTGGTCACGATGAAGAACTGCGATCCGTTGGTGTTCGGTCCCGCGTTCGCCATTGCGAGCGCTCCGCGCACGACCTTGTGCTCGTTGATCTCGTCCTCGAAGGTGTACCCGGGCCCGCCGGTGCCCGTGCCCTCCGGGCAACCGCCCTGGATCATGAAGTCGCGGATCACGCGGTGGAAGATGAGCCCGTCGTAGAACCCGTCCGCCGAGAGCTTGCGGAAGTTGGCGACGGTCTTGGGAGCGTCGTCGTCGAAGAGCTCGACGGTCACCGGCCCCGCGCTCGTGTGAAGCGTCGCCTCCGACATCGCCGCCCACTCTACTGAGGGGCGCGTGAGGCGGCGACTCTGTCGCCGCAGCAGCATGTGACGTCAGGCGGCGAAGCCGCCGCCATTAATTGTTCACAGATGGTTCACGGGAACTGCCGCGCGGCGGTCGGGCCGTCCTTATTCTGGCGGCCATGAGGGACCGCCGGGGTTGCGCATGACTCGTCGCGGCCAGGGGCTTGTCGTGGCGCTCGCCGTCATCATGGGGATCGCGCTCGCCTCAGGGGGCGTGGTCGTGCTGGCGGGCTCGGGCACGCCCTCGGGCACCACGACCACCACGGCTAGGGCCGCGTCCACCAGCACCGTCGGCGACGCGGGCTCGAATCGGCTGATCGGCACCAACCGGCACGATGTCATCAACGGGCGCGGCGGCGGCGACTCGATCAAGGGCCGCGGCGGCAAGGACGTGCTGCGTGGAGCGGGCGGGGGCGACCGGATAGCCGGCGGGAAGAAGTTCGACCGGATCGATGGTGGGGGTGGCCGCGACCGGATCAAGGCCCGCGACGGACAGCCGGATGAGATCCACTGCGGCCTCGGACGCGACGTCGCGACCGTCGACCGCCACGAGGACGGCGTCTTCGACTGCGAGCGACTGCGCGCGCCGCCGCCGTTTCGAGGGAGTGGCCCCGGATGACGGACCGCGAGCGACGCGACGGCGCCCCGCCGAGCGGCGAGTGGCAATCCGACGAGGGCATGGGTCGGCGCGAGTTCCTCGCGCGCACTGCCGGCCTGGCCGGGCTCGCGGGCCTCGCGACGGTGCTGCCGGCCGAGACGCTGATCTCGGAAGCGGCCAGGGTCCAGACCCGCACTTCCCTCCCGAGCTCGCGCAACATCCCCATCGACACGTTCGTCGTGCTGATGATGGAGAACCGCTCCTTCGACCACTACCTCGGATGGTTCCCGGGCGCGGATGGCAAGAACAGGGGATTGCGATACCCGGACGACAAGGGCAGAAAGCATGCCACGCATCCGCTCGCGCCGGACTTCCAGGGCTGCGGGTTCATGGACCCCGACCACAGCTTCGAGGGCGGACGGAAGGAGTACAACCACGGCAAGCTCGACGGCTTCTACGCCGTCAACGACGAGTACGCGATCGGCTACTACGAGAAGCCGGACCTCGGCTTCCTGCCGCACGTGGCCAAGGCGTTCACGCTCTATGACCGCTACTTCTGCTCACTGCTCGGGCCGACCTTCCCCAACCGCCACTACATGTGGGGCGCGCAGTCCGGCGGGCAGACCACGAACGTCATCCCGGCGGACGAGCTCGGCGATCGGTGGGAGACGATCTTCGACCGGGCCCTCGCCAAGGGGTTCACCGCCCGCTACTACGCGTTCGACCAGCCCTTCGCCGCGCTTTATGGCACCCGCGCCGTGTCGTGGATCCATCCGATCGAGGACTACCTCGCGGACTGCGAGGCCGGCACCCTGCCGAACATCGCCTTCGTCGACCCGCCGTTCCTGGACGGCGGCGGAGGCGATGGCCTCTCGGGGGACGAGCATCCACACGGCGACATCCGGATCGGCCAGGCCTACATGGCACGGATCACGCACGCGTTCCTCAATTCACCGCAGTTTCGTCGGGCCGCGATGTTCATCAACTACGACGAGTGGGGAGGGTTCTTCGACCACGTGAGGCCGCCGTTCGTCCCCGACGGCCGCGAGAGCAGGAAGCTGTCTGAGACGTTCGGGCTCACCGGCTTCCGCATCCCGGGAGTGGCGATCTCGCCCTATGCCCGCCGCGGCCACGTGAGCCACGCGACGATCACCCACGAGTCGATCCTGAAGCTGATCTCCCACCGGTTCGGGCTCGGCTACCTGAACAAGCGCCATCGCTACGCGTCTCAGATCGGCCGCACCTTCGACTGGGAGCACCCCGACTTCCACGTGCCGGACCTGCCGACGCTGCCGCTCCCGGTCACCACACCGTGCTCGCTTCAGCCCTCCTCGAGCTCCCGGCGCGAGGAGCGGGCGGAGGCCGAGGCCGAGGAGCACGAGGGCCCCGCCATCGGATCGCCCCCGTGGAGGCGCTACCTCGACAGGCTGGGCTACGAGCTCAAGCGCTCGAGCGCGGTCTCCGTGTTCGGCAACACCCCGCGGGCCCGCGCCCTCGACTCGCTGTGGAAGCAGGTCATCGATCGATGAGGCTGCGGCTCGCAACGGCGCTCGCGGCCGCGGCGGCGCTCGCGGCGCTCGCCGCCGCCCCGGCATCCGCCCGGCCGGTCCCGTACTTCAAGCACGTGTTCATCGTCGTGCTGGAGAACGAGAACGCGTCCTCGACCTTCGGCAGGGACAGCGAGGCGCCGTATCTCGCTCACACCCTGAAGCGCCGCGGGGCCTTCGTTCCGAACTACTACGGGATAGGACACTTCTCGCTCACCAACTACATCGCGATGGTGAGCGGCCAGGCGCCGAACCCCGAGACCCAGTTTGACTGCCAGATGTTCAAGGAGTTCTTTCCCGGCACCCCGACGAGCGACGGCCAGTACCTCGGCACCGGGTGCCTGTACCCCCCTCAAACGCAGACGATCGCCAACCAGCTCCAGGAATCGGGATTCCGGTGGAAGGGCTACATGGAGGACATGAACGCCGACGCCCCGCCCGGCAAGGAGCACCCGTGCCGCCATCCCGGGATCAACCAGCCCGACGATACCCAGCACGCCGAGGTGGGCGACCAGTACGCGACCCGCCACAACCCGTTCGTGTACTTCCACTCGATCATCGACTTCCGGACGTGCACGCGCCACGACGTCGACTTCTCGCACCTCCGAGTGGACCTTCGCCGTCGCGGGACGACGCCGAACTACGCGTTCATCACGCCGAACCTCTGCCACGATGGCCACGACGCGCCCTGTGTCACGGGCGCCCCCGGAGGCTTGAAGTCCGCGAACAGGTGGCTCCGCCACCGCATGCCCACCATCCTTCGATCGCCCGCGTTCAAGGACCGCGGCCTCCTGATCGTGACCTTCGACGAAGCGGAGTCCGAGGGCACTAACGCCGATTCGAGCGCCTGCTGCAACGAGCAGCGGGGCCCGAACCTAATCTCGCCGGACACACCCGGCGCGCTGCACCCCGGGCCCGGAGGGGGACGGATCGGCGCCGTCATGGTGTCGCCGTGCATCAAGCGGCGCACGGTGACCCAGCACAAGTACAACCACTACTCGCTCCTGCGCTCGATCGAACGCAACTTCAAGCTGCCGTACCTTGGATACGCCGCGCAGCCCGGGCTCCGCCCGTTCGGCAGCGACATCCTCAACCGCCCGCGCTGCGGGAGGTAGCCCGGAGGGGCGCGGTTTCCCGCGCCCGGGCCGGCGTCCCACTAGATTGAACGGTCTGACCACGCAGCTTCCCCAGGAGCAGCAGGTGAAGCTCGAACTGCCGTGCGATGCGTCGAGCGTCGGGATCGCAAGGAACGCGGTCGCGAGGTTGGCGCGAAGGCTTGGGGCTTCGGTCGACGACGTCAAGATCGCCGTCAGCGAGGCGGTCGCGAATGCCGTCATCCATGCGTACCGCGGCGGCGAGACGGGCGCCATCAGGGTCGATGCCCGGCACGCGCGAGGCAGGCTCCTGGTGACCGTCGCCGACGACGGGATGGGCATGACCCCCAATCCGAGCAACCCCGGTCTCCGGGTCGGCATCCCGCTGATCACGAAGCTCAGCGACGACGTCCGCTTCCACTCCTCCGACGACGGCACCGTCGTCTCCATGAGCTTCGCCACGCCGAGCGCGGCGGGCGCCCGAGCGTGAGCGGACCCTCGACACCGGTCAGCGAGGTTCGGCTCGCGTCGATCGTCGAGTCGTCCGACGACGCCATCATCACCAAGGACCGCGACGGCATCATCACGAGCTGGAATCCGGCCGCCGAGCGCATGTACGGCTACAGCGCGGAGGAGGCGATCGGACGGCCGATCTCGATCCTGATTCCCGAGCATCGCGCTGGAGAGGAGCGGAGGATCCTGGAGCGGGTGCTCGCCGGCGAGCGGGTCGATCACTACGAGAGCGAACGCGTCCACAGGAGCGGGCGGCTACTAAGCGCTCGCTCAGCGTCTCGCCGCTCGCCGACGAGAGCGGCGAATTCGTCGGCGCCTCCGTCATCGCGCGGGACGTGACCGACCTGGACCGAACGCGCGAGTTCGCCGCCCGTCTGCACGAGCTCACCCGCGCGCTCTCGAGCGAGATCACCAGGGACGGCGCGGTCAAGCGACTGCTCGAGCAGGCGGTGGAAGGGCTCGGCGCCGACGCGGGAGCCGTCGGCATGGTGGACTCGACCGGCAGGGAGATCGAGCTCGTCGGGAGCGTCGGCTACACGGAGGGCGGGATCAGCGGTTGGCAACGGTTCCCGCTCGATGCCGACGTGCCGATGAGCATCGCCGTTAGCACCGGCGAGGCGATCTGGACCGAGTCGGCCGACGAGCTCAATCGGCGCTACTCCGGGCTCGCCGACGCCAACATCCTGTTCGCGTCGCTGGCGGTGATCCCGCTCGCCGTGGACGAACGGCCGTTTGGCGCGCTGGCCCTCAGCTTCGGGACCCAGCATCTATTCGCGGACCAGGAGCGGACCTTCCTCGTCACGGCCGCGCGACAGGCGGCTCAGACCCTGGACCGCGCCCGCCTGTACGAGAACGAGCGCCTCGCGAGACAGCGACTGTCGTTTCTGGCCGACGCGAGCGAGCTGCTCGCGGGTTCGCTGGATCCGGACACGACGTTGCGGAACCTCGCCGACCTGGCGGTTCACGAGGTGGCGGACTGGTGCGCGATCGACCTCGTCGACGAGTACGGCGAGCTGCGAAACGTCGCCACCGCTCATGTCGACCCGGGGAAGGTGAGGCTGGCCGGCGATCTTCGCGACCGATATCCGGTCGATCCCAAGGCCCCGACCGGCGCGCCGAACGTCATCCGCACGGCGAAATCCGAGCTCTACCCCGAGATCCCGGACGAGCTGCTCGTCGACGCCGCCAAGGACGACGAGCATCTGCGGCTGATGCGGGAGCTCGGCCTCGAGTCGGGAATGGTGGTCCCGCTGGTAGCCCGGGAAAGGGTTCTCGGCGCCATGACCCTCGTGGCATCGGAGTCCGGGCGACGATTCGGTGAGGGCGACCTCGAGCTGGTCGAGGATCTCGCTCGCCGCGCCGCCATGGCCATCGACAACTCGATGCTCTTTCGCCGCGAGCATGAGGCCGCGATCACGCTCCAGCGGTCGCTGCTCCCGGAATCGCTGCCGGAACTGGCGGGCGTCGAGTTCGCGGCCCATTACCAGCCGGCGGCGCCCGGGCTCGAGGTGGGCGGCGACTGGTACGACGTGGTCGTCCTCGGGGACGGCAAGGCGGCGCTGACGATCGGGGACATCGCCGGCCGCGGCATCCAGGCCGCCACCGTGATGGGCCGCGTGTCGGCGGCCCTGCGAGCCTACGTGCTCGACCGCCAGCCGCCGGACGAGGCACTCCGCCGCGTGAACCGGGTGATGAGGGAGTGGGGCGGCCCGCAGATGGCCACGGCGCTTCACCTGCACCTCGACCTCGCGTCCCGGACGGCGGAGTACGTGCGCGCCGGCCATCCACCGGGGTTGATCCGGCTGCCGACCGGCGAGGTGGAGCGGCTCGGCGGGGAGGGAACGCCCCCGCTCGGAACCTTCGACGACCTCGAGTACCGGGTTCACCGGGTGGACGTGCCCCCGGGAAGCCTGCTCCTGCTCTACACGGACGGCCTGATCGAGCGCAGCGATCGCGACTTCGAGGTGGAGCTCCAGCGGCTGTGTGACGCGCTCGCCGAAGCGCCGGGCGGCGCGGCGGAGTGCCTGAGCTGGCTCGCCGAGCGGTTCCGCACCGAGTCCGTGCCCGACGACGTGGCGATGCTCGCGATGTCGCGGGTGTAGGGCGGCGCCGGCTCGGAAGCCCAGCCCGGGTCGTCGAACCCGGCGACGGCACCCAAGGAGGCGGCCCGGTTCGGCCAGCTGACGATGGATGGAAAACGGCACCCATAGCGTCGGTTTCCAACCATCGCTCGGCGTCGCCCGCCCGCGCCTTGGGGGTAATTGAGTTTTTGCCCGCTATACGGGCAAAAACTCGAACACCCCTCAACAGCAGTGACAAATCGCGCGCAGGGTGACACCAACCGTTCGCGTCAGTGTGCCGCCGCCCTACGCCGATCTCGACGGGCAACCGGGTCAGGAGATCGTCGAGGGGACGGCGAGCATGGACCTGAACGCGTCCTCGGCCGGCGGCACGGAGCTCGGCGGCTGGCCGAAGCTGACGACCGACTGGACGGTGGC
>JBKPFQ010000045.1:0-4634 GCA_046728915.1 Actinomycetota bacterium
GGCCCGGATTTCGATCAGGGCCTCGTCGTTCGCGAGGGGGCGCGGATCTGGGAGGTCGATCCGTCCGACAGCACCGCCGAACTCGCTGATACCGGCGGCTCGCATCAAAGAGGCGCTGTCTGAGCGTGGGCCGGCTCGGCGGACCACGAGCTGTGGAACTCCGTTTCGGTCAAGCTCCATGCGGATCTCCGGGTCAACGACCACCGCCAGCTGCCCGACCCGAAGCCATTGCCAGTAGAAGCCGAGGCTGGCGAGCACGAGCGCGAGCGCGGAGATTCCGAGGGCGGCCAGCGACAGGATCACGATCGACGGGCGGCGCCAAGCCTCCTACGGCAGCACCTACCCCCCCATCTTGCGGATCACAGACATCGCCGTGTCGTGCGACATCTTTGAGATGTTGCTCATCATCTGGAGCGTCTGCTGCTGCTTCTGCAGCATGTTCTGCAGATCGACGTTGGCGAGTTGAGCATCGTCGCCTATGGAATTGAGTTCCTCTTCCCAGCGTTTGATTTCCGATTCCAATTGCTGAAGATCAGTCACGCCCTCAGCTGGGACGTGGTCCGGAATCGATAACTCGCAGGCGACATCACCAGCGTCGTACGGCCGAGTGTGTTCCTTGAAGATCTCCGCCAGTCTCGACCTGTCGTCCTCGTCGGGACGACAAATATCGATGTCTCGCTCGCGCGCCGCTTCACATACAGCGACATAGAAATCTCGGAGGGCGCCCAGATACGCCCGCGATTCCTTTCTGAGCTTGTTGTGGTACCGCACCTTTTCTGCGTAATAACGCAGATCTTCGGTGGTCTGCAGGTAGCTCTCACGCAGCACCTGCTGGACGAGCGCGTTGACATCGATTGCTCTCGGTGTCGGTTCTGGCTCGGTCATGTCGCTTCCATCAGGGCAGAAACCCCTGTTAGCGAGAGCGTGTCCTGCACAGGTAGCCCACGGAACGTATCCCTGTCATCGCCCGCGGTCAAGCTCATATGACCCGGATATCGCGTACCGACCGGAACCGTCGCGATCACGACCAAGTGGCGAGAGGGCGTGGGTCATGGCCGACGCCGTCTCGTGAACACGCTTCTCGACCGCGAGTGGACGGAGCCGCTTCCGATTTACGCGTTCGCGATCGAGCACCCCGAGGGCGTGATCGTCGTCGACACGGGGGAAACGTCGCGTGTCGCCGAACCCGGCTACTTCCCGCGCTGGCACCCCGTCTTCCGCTTCGCCGTGCGCGAGCGAGTGGAGCCGGAGCAGGAGATCGGCCCGCAGCTCGAGCGACTCGGCATCGTGCCCTCCGATGTCCGCCTGGTTGTGATGACTCATCTCCATACCGACCACGCCGGCGGGCTACACCACTTCCCGAACAACGAGATTCTCGTCTCGCGGGCGGAGCTGGAGTACGCGGCGGGACTGCGGGGACGCATCCGCGCCTACCCCAACAAGCGCTGGCCCGCTTGGTTCGACCCGAAACTGGTTGACCTGCCGAGGGTTCCGTTCGGCCCCTTCCCGGCGAGCATGGGACTAACTGAGGCAGGTGACGTGACCCTCGTGCCGGTTCCAGGACACAGCCCGGGGCAGCTGGCCGTTGTCGTCGAGGACGGAGACCACGCTGTCTTTCTCGCGGCCGACAGCTCCTACACCCAGGACGCGTTGCTCCGCGGAGTTGTGGACGGTGTCGGCCCGGACGAGGCTGCCGAACGGCTCACCCACGAGCGCATCCGCGCCTACGCGGAGGAGACGCCCACCGTCTACCTGCCGGCGCATGACCCCGAGTCCGCAGCCCGCCTGGAGGCACGCCAGCCAATCGGTGGTGGTGCGCGGGAGGAGGCGTTGGCGTGATCAGCTTCGAGACCAGCGTACGCATCGAGTGGCTGGTCGAGCAGGTCTTTGCCTTCGTCTCGGATCCGATCCAGTTCCCTACGCCGTGGCTACCGCCGGTGCCCCGGTCCTCGGGTCGCGTGCCCCGTCCGCAAATGCGCGAAGAACACGTCGGAGGCGCCGATCTTCGCCCGCGGCGGGGCCTGGGTGAAGGCGGCCGCAAAGCCGTGTGGAAGCCCGGCCAGGCTCTGATAGTCACCGATCCGCCGCCCGGCGCCCTCTACGGCCTGGGCGCGGTTCATGTCGAAGGGCCCGGCGAGGTGCATGCGCCGCCAGCTGCGCCCGCCGTCGCGCGAGAAGGCGAACCAAACATCGAACTTCCAGGCGGCCGAGCCCCCCGGGTCGCGACGGTCGTCGTACCAGGTGATGCCAAGGGTGCCGTCTCCGGCGGCAGCGACGCTCGCCTGGATCGCCTGGCCGCGGACCCGGGAGACGGCAACGGGGCGGCTCCAGCTGCGGCCACCGTCCCTGGAGCGCGAGGCGAGGGTGCGCGAAGAGTGCCGCGAGGCGATGTCGTTCCAGGCGACCGTCGGCACGCCGTCGGGGCCGACCGTGACCGAGGCGTCTCCCGGCGTGCCCGCGACCTCGGTTCCCGTGTCCTGGTCAATCGCCGGGTTTAAGCTGGCGTGCGCGATGAGCGCGGGGCGGGACCAGGTCCGCCCGCCGTCGACGGAGCGGGCGGCCATCACATCCGCGGTGTTGGACGCGTCGTCGAAGACCGTCATGACGTCGAGCAGGACTCGATGCGGCAGGACCGCGATCGCCACGTTGAACGGCAGCACGTGCTCCTTGCCCGGGTCGTACACGAGTCCCGGCGGCGACCACGTCCGGCCGCCGTCCGAGCTGCGGGAGAACCACGCCGAGCCGGTGTCCTCTTCCGGCCCGGTTCGCACGCTCCACACCTCGTAGGCCCGGCCTCGGCGGAACGGGTCCGCGGTCGCAGCGGACTTGTCCGAGTACACGCCCGGCGCGAACTGCACCGTCGCCGGCAGCGACCACGACAGCCCGCCGTCGCCGGAGCGGCTCACGACCTGCCTCGGCTGGGGACCGAACGTCGGGCCCGGCAGGTGAGGGAGGTTGGCGATCCCCGAGCTCAGCAACAGCTTGCCGCCGCGGGCGAAGGAGAGCCATGGGTCGGCGGCCGCCGAGACGGTTCCTCCCGTGCAGTCGGTGAGCCCAGGGACGAACACGCGCGTCCAGGTCCGGCCGCCGTCGCGCGAGGCCTTGACCAGGTTCGATCGGCCGTCGTCCTGGATCCAGGCCGCGACGATCCGCCGCGGCGCGCGCGGGTCGACGGCGATCGACGGCTCGACCTCGGCGCCGCGCTGTGCGATCGCGCTCGCACCGCAGGGCCCCGGGAACGGGCTCGCCCCCGACAGGCGCACCAGTCGCTCGATGCGGGGCCGGTCCGCTAGCGCGGGCGATGCCGCGCTCGCCGCCACTGCGCAAACGACGGCGAGCGCCACCGCGGCCGCCATCGCTCGGCGCGTCCTCACCGCCCCCCTTGCAGGCCCGCGTAGGTGTCGGAGGTGTCCCCGTTCGTGCGCGTGAAGTGGATCGCCCACGCTTCCCTTCCGCCCGCAGAGGAGGTCGCCTCCGGCCGCGCCGCGGACCCTGTCGAGAGCTCCCCCATGCGAAACCTCCTGTACTGCTAATCACTGGGGCCCCGGCTCGAAGCGGTCTCCTTCAACCCAGAGAGCGAGGCGGGACGACACTACACCCGCTTGTGGGAAAGTCAATGATGCTTCTCTGCTGAGCAAAGGCTGCCGGGTTCGTGCGCTGTGCGGGAGCGACCGTCCGGAGCACGCACGCTCGCCAAGTAAGAGACCATCGAGGTTCCGCACTTCATCCACTTCGCGCCGCCGCCCTCGCCACAGGAGGCGGCGGCGCACAGGCGGTGGTGGGGCCTCGGGGTCATTTGCGTGGCGATGTTCATCAGCGCGATGGACATGACGATTGTCAACGTCGCGCTGCCGGACATGTCGAACGACCTCGACGCCGGCATCGGCGAGCTGCAGTGGGTGCTCGACGCGTTTCTCGTCTCGCTTGCCGGGCTGCTGCTGGTAGGCAGTGGGCTCGCCGATCGGTTCGGGCGGCGGCGGGTGTTTCTGTCGGGATTCGTCGGCTTCGCCGCCGCGTCCGTGCTGACCGCATCCTCGGAGACTGTGGGCGAGGTGATCGCCGCGCGGGCGCTGATGGGGGTGGCGGCGTCCTGTGTGCTGCCGCCCGCGCTGTCGCTCCTGGCCGTGCTCTTCGCGCCCGAGGTGCGGCCGAAGGCGTTGGGGATCTGGTCGGCGGTCGCCGGGTTCGGGCTCGCCCTCGGACCGGTCGCGGGCGGTGTGCTGGTCGACGTGGCCGGCTGGCGCTCGGTGTTTCTTGTCAACGTCCCGTTCGTACTGATCGCTGCTCCGCTCGGGCTGCGCTGGCTGCCCGAGTCGCGCCGGCCCGGCGCGCCCCGGCTCGACCTCCCGGGCGTGGCGCTCTCCACCCTCGCGCTGACCGGCGTCGTGTTCGCGCTGATCGAGGGGGTCGACGCCGGATGGACGAGCCCGGCCGTGCTCGGCGCCGCGGCGGCGGGAATCGCCGCCGGCGTTGCTTTCTTCATCGTCGAGCTCCGCCGAGCCCAGCCGCTGTTCGATGTGCGCGTGCTGCCACGCCCGCGCGTCGCGGCGGGCGCGCTGGCCATCCTCGCCGCTTACATCGCGGCGCTCGGGATGCTGTTTCTGCTTCCCCAGTATGTGCAGTACGTCCAGGAC
>JBKPFQ010000046.1:0-8075 GCA_046728915.1 Actinomycetota bacterium
GAGGCGCACCACCCTGCGCTGCTGACCGAATGGGGGAGGACGACGGTCACATGGTGGACGCACAAGATCAGGGGCCTGCATCGCAACGATTTCATCATGGCGGCGAAAACGGACGAGCTGTATCAACGGTGAACCGATCCGCTAGATAGAGATTCGAGTCGCCCGAGGTCGCCTACGTGGAACGAAGGGCCACCCCGTCCTCATCCCGCTCTCGCGCGACCATCACGATGGACTCGTGCAGGCAGTTCGGCTGCGCCGTGCTGACTCGGGCGGAGATGCGTCGGCTCGGCTGGCGGCGGCCAGGGCATTCGTGGAGTTCTTCAGGAACGAAGAGCGTGTCCACCTTCGGGATGAGGAAGACGAGCTCCCCCGCTTTCCTCCCCCGCTTTCCTCAGATACGTCCGGTCGCAGCGTGCGTCACACGCTAGTCGAACTCGTTCAGCCACGCGAGTAACTCGGCGGAACGCCCTTAGACGCCGCCGTGGGTTGGCTGCCGATTCCGTGAATGCGGGGACGTCCGCCGTTGTACGACGACGGGCTTGAAAGGTTGTCGACGTCTCGAAGGCTGAGCTCGCGCGGAGGGACCGCACGCGCGCGCGCGCGACGGGGGTTTTGTTACTGGGGCTGGTCGGACTCAGAGTTGGGGCCCCCGCGAAAAGAGGCCACTCCGCGGAGTACCCCCGGCCTGCCGGTGCCGGCCGTGCGCTCGAGGTTGAGCCAGGATTCGGCGTGAGAGGCGAATCCCCTTTAAGCAGGCGAGACCGAAAACAAACCCGCCTCTCCAAGGATTGGGGAGCGCGGAGGGACCGAGTCTCTATCTCCATGGACTTGCGCGTGCGCGCGCGAGGGAGCGTCTTGTGGGGCCGGAAGGATCAGGTCTGCGCGCGAACACGCCTCGCACTCCGAGTGAACCGATCTGGTGCTCGCTGCATCTCACCAGTCTGAAGGGTGGACAAGCCCCAGCCAGAGAAAGGGGCGGAAGGGGAGGTCGAATGAGGTCACGACTCGCCATTCTGATCGCGGGGATGATGCTCATCGTCGCCGCGCCTGCCGTAGCAGCGGGCTCGGAGATCGGCACGAGCCCCGTGTTCTCGATCGGCCCAGGCCACACGTTCATCGACTTCGTCCCGGGGGCGACATCGACACTCGTCCGGACATCGAACGGTGTCAGCGTCTCCCTCCAGACGTCCGGGCTGCCCGCCGGCCACGCAGTGACCGTCTGGGCACTCATCTTCAACAACCCAAGCGCGTGCGGGCCGGGTGGCTGCGACGAAACTCGCGGCGATCTCGGGATCCCAGCGGTTCAGGGATCTGTCCAGCGGGTCACGGGTCATGTCGTCGGCGCCGAGAGCGCCTTCGCCGGCCACCTGTCCATCGGCGAGGCCTCACAAACAGCCTTCGGGCCGGGGTTGCTGAACCCTTACGAGGCGCAGATCAACCTGATCGTGCGCGACCACGGCGTCGCAGCCTCCGGCGAACTCCTGCTTCAGCAATTCCACAACCCGTCGCCGAGGTTCTGCAACGTCGCCTGCTTCGACATCCAGAAGTCGGTGCACCTCCCGCACGCGTAGCCGGCAAAGGAGCGGAGTCCGGGTACAACGTCCGGGCTCCGCTCCAGCGCCCGGCCAATGATCCGCGCTTTCCCGCGAGGGCTCGGTCGGCATGAAGTTCAGATCGACCCGCCCACTGCGGGCGCGGGTGATTTGAATCCTTTTCTCATCGCACGAACGGCGCATCGCCCGCGATCTCGTGGGTCTAGGGGGTCGCACTCGTCGACCTGCCGGCGAACTGGTGGGCTGCGCTCCCATGGGTGTTGTCCTGACCGCCTGACCTGGCTGATGATGAGCACGATCGGGGTGTCCACCGTGCGATTCGACGCGGCGAACCTGACGACGGGATTCATGATGCTCAGCAATCCGGTCGACCGCGCGGATCTCGTCTACGGACAGCCTGGGACGTCGTCGGCGCCGATAGCCGGCAGGCGGTCGAGCCGGGAGTACTGCTGGCTGCCTCAGAGTGATAGGCCGGTAAAGCGAGCGGGATCGGTCGTCAAACGCAGCACCTGACCGAGCTGCGTCGCCGAGCTAGGCGCGCCGCCCCGAGTAGCACGAGAACGCAGCGACCCTGCCACGAATGGCGAGCAACACGTCTCGACCGGTCGGCGAGGTCCTGAAGCCAACTCCCGAGATGACACTGCCGGCGCCGGTCGCGAGCCGGCACCGGCTCACGAGGCTGGCGGCTCGTAGCGGACGCGCTCGACGACGGCGTCCGCCACGGAGCCGGACGAAGGGGGCCGATCGGCCTCGCCCAGCGCGCGAAGCCGTTCGACCGTCCGCAAGAGCGAGTCGTAGGCAGCCTGGCAAAGCTCGCAGCGGGCGAGGTGGGCGCGTGCGCGCCAGCCCCGGAGGCCGCGAGCCTCACCGTCGGCGATGTCGGAGAGTCGCTCACGCGTCCCTTCACAGCCGCCGAGGAGAAGCCGCTCGATCACGCTCATGTCGGATTGGATGCCTCGTCCGGCCACAGCGATTCCCATCGTACGATCCACCGCGCGTGCCGGGAAGAGACGACGATCGCGAGCTGGTCGAGCGGGCGGGGGCGGGTGATCTCGACGCCTTCGGCGAAATCGTGCGCACGTACGAGCATCGCGTCGCGTCCGTCCTCTACCGGCTGCTCGACGACCGGCGTGATGTCGAGGAGGCGACGCAGGACGTCTTCGTCCAGGCCTGGCGCAACCTGCATCGATTCCGTGGCCACGCGCAGCTGTTCACCTGGCTGTACCGGATCGCCGTCAACGAGGCGCTGATGCGCAAGCGGCGGAAGCGCCACCACCTCAAGGAGCTCGATGACCGTCTCGCCGCCGCGCCCGATCCGGAGCCAGGGATGCGCGACCTGCTCGTCCGCGCGCTCGCGGCGCTGCCGTTCGAGCACCGCGCGGCGGTCGTGCTGCGCGACGTCGAGGGCCTCACCAATGCGGAGGTCGCCGACGCGCTCGGCATCTCGGTCGCGGCGGCGAAGAGCCGGATCCACCGCGGCCGTATGCAGATCCGGGATGCGCTTGCGGATTGGGAGCAGGACTAGCGAACGATCCGCGCGTCCGGGCGGAAGGCGGCAACCGCGAACCAGAAGGGCTGGTCGAAGCGGACGAGACGGCCGCCTTCGCGAACCTCGGCAGCGCCCATGTCGCGGCCGGCCACGATCTCGGCCTCGTCGAGCGATGACGCCAACCCCGGCCGCCACCGCACGATGAGCCTCGAGCCTCCGACCTCGACGCGCACGACCCGCTTCTCGCGCAGGGAGGAGAACGGCACGGCGACGGCCTCGTCGCCGCGCTCGATGAAGACGACGCGCTCCTTCGGCGCCAGCCGATCGTCGTCCGCGTTTTTCGTCGGGAAGATTGGGGAGCTGTCGACCCTGTCGTACCCGACGTACGGGTTCTCCCCGTACGGCCGTGAGAAGCCGGTCTCGGGCGAGAGGACCCTGCTCCCGATGTGCTCGCGGCGGAAGTCCTCCCAGGCGACGATCCGTGACGGCAGCTGCTCCAGATTCGCGCCGGTAAGTTCGCCGACCAGCGCCTCGCCGCCGAACTGCTGCCACCACGACTCGGTCTGCCGGTCGTACATCACTAGGTCGGAGTTACGAAGGTTGCCGGTCGTCCCGAAGTCGAGGGTCCGTCCATCCACGCGGCGATCGAAGACGATCGCCGTGTTGCAAAGCGGGCAGAAGGTGACCGCGACCGGCACCCCCGCGACGACGTCGTTGGCGATCTCGTGCCAGATGAGGATCCGGATCGGGTAGGCGCGGGCGTCGCCTTCCAGGACGAGCTCGATCACCGGCTCGCGATCTTCGAGGAAGTCGGCCTCCTCCACGGCGACGAACCTGGGAGCGTCGACGGCCGGGATGCCGTCCTTGCCCGGCCCCCCGGACATGAACTCGTCCAACGAGACACTGCGCTTCGAGAAGTCGGTCCTCCAGCCGGCGCGAAGTTCCGGCGGCGGCGAGGCCTCGCCCAGGCCCGGTCCGGCGTCGGGCAGGGTCGAGAGCTCCTCGTCGACCGAGCGGATCTTCTCCGCCTCGGAGCTCCCGTCTCCGCCACCGCAGCCGGCTGCAACTAACGCGAGCAACACGCCGATGACCACCACTCGCCCCATCCTCCAAGTCCGATGCGCCGATACGCTTGAGCGTTCCACGCCGGCTGGCAGTCATGCGCTCGCGGCGTTCCGTGGAGCTCACTATCACCTTCGTGAGCCAGCAGTCAGAACGTGAGCACGTGGTAGCCGTCGGCGAGGAACGAGCGCAGACTCGGATGCTCTTCGTAGTCGTCGAGCAGGGCAACCTCTGCCGCCTCCACCTCCTCCCTGACCCCAAAGGCCTTGGCGCAGTACGCGCAGGCGCCCACGATCCGGTCGCGCACGTCCTCGAACAACGCGTGGTAGCGATGCTCCCCCTCGCTCAGCGCGGCCACCCACTTCGTGCCAGCGCCGTCGAAGAGCGGTGCGACCTCGTCTCCACTCTCTTTCAGCTCCTTCGCCGTGATCATCGCGTTCACGACTCGTCCAAGCCCGTCGCCCGCCTCCGTGTCGGCAAGGACAACTATCGCTGCCTTCGTTATCGAGGCCCTTCGTCGGCGAGCGCTTGCTCGACTGCCTCGATCAGCGTCGTTGCTCGGGCGGGCTCCGGGAGCGGAAACGGCCACCGCCGCTCGAGCCTGTCGATCCAGACCGCCCCGAGGCCGGCCGCACGCGCGCCGACGACGTCCCAGCCGTGCGCGGCGACAAGTGTGAGTCGGTCGACCGGCAACCCCAACCGCGCTGCCGCGTGGTGGTAGGGCGCCGCGTGCGGCTTGTACGCGCGAACCTCCTCGACGGCGATCACGAGTTCGACGGCATCCTCGAGCTCCGCGCGCGCCAGGAGCCGGCGCGTGTGGTCTTCGGCACCATTCGTCAGCGTCGCGATGCGGACGCCAGCCGCGCGCACTTGATCGAATGCCGCCGCAGCGTCGGGGTACGCGTCGAGCTCGCCCAGCCCTTGCAGGATCACGTCCGCCTCGCTCACGTCCGCGCCCAGTTGCTCCAGAACCGATTCGAGGCTCGCCTTCCCGATCTCGCGAAACGGCCGGAACTCGCCAACGAGGGTCAGCGACGCGGACGCGTGAAGCATCCGGCCGAACCACGCCTCGAGCGACCCCTCCGGTGCACCTGCCGCCCGCAACGGTCGCGAAGCGGCGAGAGGTCGAACAGCGTCCCCATCACGTCGAAAACCACTGCCTCCATTCACCCGACCTCCGGTTCAGCTCAGAGCGTGTCCATCGTGACGCGAACCCCCGCGCCTTCCTCGACGCTGCCGATCCTGCGGAGAAAGAGGCGCCGGCGCGCGAATTCCGCCTCCAGAGCCACGCCTTGCGACGATGGAAGCGACACCAATAGACCGCCCGCGGTCTGCGGGTCGTAGCCGAGCGCGACCAGCGATTCCGGCACACCTTCGAGGGTCAGCCGCCGCCCGGCGAAGTCACGGTTACGCGGGTCGCCGCTCGTCCGCACACCGTTGCGGCCGAGGTCGAGCGCACCGTCGATGGCCGGCAGACGGTCGGCGTCGAGCACGATCCGGACGCCGCTACGCGACGCGACCTCGTACGTGTGGCCGAACAGTCCGAACCCCGTCACGTCGGTGACGGCGTGAGGGGCGAATGCGTGCAGGGCGTCTGCGGCTTCGTCGTTCAGCGCGCGCATCCACTCGACTGCGCGCTCGAGCGGTTGTGTTCCGGTGAGCCGCTTCTTGTATCCCGTCATGATCAGGCCGGTCCCGAGCGGCTTTGTCAGGAAGAGCGTGTCGCCCGGCCGCGCGCCAGCTTTTGACCAAATGCCGCGTGGATGGACGGTGCCGACGACGGCGAGCCCGTATTTCGGCTCGTCGTCGCGGATCGTGTGACCGCCCGCGAGCAGTCCGCCGGCGGCCCGAACCTGCGCGGCCGCCGCGGCGAAGACGCGCGCCAGGACGTCCGACGGTAGCTCCTCAGGGAAGGCGGCAATCGAGAGCGCAACCAGCGGCGTGCCACCCATCGCGAACACGTCGTTCAGCGCGTTCGTCGCAGCGATCGTGCCGTAATCGCCGGCGTCGTCGACGATCGGCGGGAAGAAGTCGACTGTGAAGATGAGCGCCCGATCGGCGTCCAGCAGATAGACGGCGGCGTCATCCGCAGGCGCGAGGCCGACGAGCAGACGCTCCGCCTCCACCGGAACGAATCCGCGCAGCAGCTCCTCGAGGCGGGCGGCCGAATACTTCGCCGCGCACCCACCGCAGCTCGCCAGGTCTCTCAAGCGAACTTCCACGTCAGTCATCGACTCTCCCGCATCGGTTGAGCTCATATCGATCAGATCGCATCTCGTCTGATGGCACGACGCGGACGATCGTTTCCGATCCGCAGATCACCGGGCCCACGCCCTCTAGACGGGCAGGGCCGGCTCGCGAGCCGCGAACGCCTGCTCGGCAGCGCCCTTCACGATCTCGCCGAAGACGAGCCTGGCGAGCCCGTGTGGGCGGAGCGCGAAGCCGGCTCGCGAGGCGCCGAGGCGGAGCGTCGTCCATCCGCGATTAGCAGCAACGGCTCTGCCTTGGAAGGCCGCCTACGGACTGGGGCCGGACACCGCAAGGCGCCCGGCCCCAAGGAAGGCCTAGCCGACGCGCTCCACGGTGATCTGGGCGACGGGATCGGTCCAGCCGTGGATCACCGGGACGAGGTCGGCGCCCCCGGCGATGCCGGGGTGATGGTGGATGACCCCGCCTTCTGCGAGCGCGGGGTTGCTCGTGCCCGTCCCGGGCTCGCCCGAGGACACGCCAACGAGGCCTGGCACGGCGGGACGATGTCCGCGAAGTCCTCGGTGTTCACCTCCGTGCCGGCGTCATACCCCGCCGAGCGCACCACGACGCCGTTGCCGACGTCCTTCGGCAAAGGCAGCGAGTCCACGCCGGTGAAGCCGTCGTTCGTACAGATCAACATGCTCGCGAACGAGAGGAACTTCGCCCCCTTGGACGCGGTCAGCATAAGCGTCACCGAGTCGCCGAACATGGCCGAGCCGGGGAGGCCGGCGGGCACGAGCGGGGCGGCCGCGGCTGCGCTGTCCGAGACGTGCTTGTCCGCAGCGAGCTGCGCGATCATCGGAGTGAGGTTGCCGTTTTCGGCGATCTCCTTCAGAGCGAAGCTCGCCGGCTGCCCGACCGTGAACATGCCGGTCGCGGCGCGATGTGTTGCGACGACGGGCGGCGTCAGCGGCTGGCCCGCAGTCAAGTTGTCGATCGTCACCTCGTACGTCGCGACCGGAGCCTTGGCCGCAGCGGACGAGACAGCTGCCATAGAGACGATTGCCGCCGCCACGGCGAGAGCGAACGCAAGGAATCGGTGTCGCATCGAACTCTCCCTCCTCGAAGGACCCGAGAAGGCTAACCGGGCGGTTTTGCTGGAAGCCCACGTCGCGCTTAACAAAGCCTTAAATGCGCGGTGGACCGGGGGGCAGCCCGGCGCCAGCGATGTCGTTTTGCCGGCTCTCTGAATCGGTCCGCGGCGATCTCGCATCGAAGTGTCCCGTCAACGCATCGCGTACATCCGCGAGAAGGGGGTTGCAATGAAGAAAGCCGCTCTCAGCATGTTCCTCGTCCTCGGCGCCGCAGCACTAGGCGGCACCTTCGCGGGGGCGCATCCCGACGAAGCCGTAACCACGCAGGCCGCTCCCAAGAAGCAGCAGGTGCTGATCGGCTTCTACAAAGAACCGTACGGTCAAATATTTCGACTACGGCCCGATCAAGCTCCGCCGCGGCAACAAGCTGGCGCCCATGTGGGTTTTCACGAACGGCGCCGACGGCCAACGTTCGATCGTGGACAGCGCGCCCGGCTCTAGGCAGTACTCCGCGCTGCACAAGGTGAACACGGTCACCTGGAAGACCGACGCGACGTCCCGCGTGCTCCGCTCGGCCGCAGCGGTGCGGGACGCGCAGGCGAACGGCGACCTGACGGTCAGAAGCACGCCGCGAGTTGTCAACGCCGCGCTGCTCGGATTCGGCCAGACGCGACACGCCGGGTTCGC
>JBKPFQ010000047.1:0-13293 GCA_046728915.1 Actinomycetota bacterium
CGGATCGGTTCACCGTTGATACAGCTCGTCCGTTTTCGCCGCCATGATGAAATCGTTGCGATGCAGGCCCCTGATCTTGTGCGTCCACCATGTGACCGTCGTCCTCCCCCATTCGGTCAGCAGCGCAGGGTGGTGCGCCTCTTCCGCTGCAAGCGCGCCAACCTTCGTCGTGAATTCCAACGCCTGCGCAAAATCGTCGACCGAAAAGACGCGTCTCAGGCGTTTGATTCCATCAAGCTCGACAATGTCCCAGTCAGAGACTTGGCGATGAAGTTCGGCGACCTCGGCATCCGTCACGGTCGGTGCGTCCTTGCGGCACGCGACGCACTTCATCTGCGTCAGCGTCAGCATCTCCTCGTCTCCCCTTACTCGGCTCTCATCGGCGGCCTTTCGTGGGTCAGAGTACCGCTCGCGGTAACGATCCCTGCCGTCCTTCTTCCAAGGAAGGCGAGCAGGCGGCGCCCTTCGGGAGGCAGTCGAAGGTCGCGTTTTTGGTTCGATTCATCGGCCCCGAGCGTAGCTACGGTCCAGAAGAAGCTCACCCGTACGCCTCCAAGCACAGTTGCCCTCACGAGGACCCGCGGAAGCCGCCAGCGGAGCGCAGCGCTAGTCGAGGGCAACGTTGGCGGCTACCGCTCGTAGGACGCGACAACAGCACCGCCGTGACGGTCCCGTTCTGGGATAGCCGTCGGGCGATGAAGGCCGCCGGAGCGGGCGCCAGCCGTTTGCGCAGCCAGGCGATCGACGCGGTCGAGGGGCGACGTGCAGGCTGTCGACCGCGCTCGACTTTGAGCGAGATGGGGTCTGAGGAGCGGCTCAGCCCGCCGAGGCACGCCTCTCGGCCTCGGCGACAACATCCTTGAGCGACGATCGAACAGCCCTGTCCCAGGCGCAGGCTACCCGGTCTCCCCACCAGGCCCCGACGGCCCAAAAGTCGGTTCCGAGCTCGCCCGCCCACGTGAGCCTGGTGCCCTGCTCTGTCGCGTCGAGGACGTACGACTCCACGACGTGTGGAACAGGGCCGCGGACGACGCGGAAGTCGATGCGCTCTGGGCGTTCGAAGCGAACGGTCTCCAGCGTGGTCGCGACGCCGCACTTGACGGGCGTGAAGTGCGCTGCGAGGACCATGTCCGAGCCCCGCTCCCAGACCTGAAGCTTGTCCGCGAGCGCTCGCGGCGTCCGGCCCAGGTAGGGGCCGGCGATCACGTCGAAGACGAGCTCGCGCTCTGCGGCAATGTCCCAGCTGCGCGGCCCTAGGCTGCGAACCCTCCTTCCGACACCGACGTCGATTGTGGCCGCGCCGCTCGTTAGTAGCCGGTACCCGCGCAGCCCGGCGACCGCGATGATTACGGCGAGGATCAGGCGACGCACACCGCCGAGTGTACGAACCGGCTCGGTGCGTCGAAATCGAAACACGCATGAGCCTGTGCACCTCCTAAGGAGTCGACGCGATCCTCGCGACTTCTGTCGGGCCGGTTCTCTTAGGGGACGATCTGATCGGGCCGCCGCGAATTGGAATTCCAGGAGCGGTGGAGTGAGGCGGGATTCGAGACCGCGCCGAGTGGCGAGCTCCTGGTCGTCTCGCTCGACCAGGGCGCGATCTACGAGATCAGCCGTCGCTGACGGCGCGTCCGAGCGGCCCGGCGGCGCGCGGCGCCGGGCCGCCGGTGTCCGAGGCCGTTTGAGGTCGCTACGTGGGAGCGCGCGCGCCGTCGCCAAAGAGTTCGGATCGCTCACGCCACCTTGCGCGAGGCCGGAGCGAATACGAGGATTGGGCCGCGGCCGGTCGTCCGCGAGGGCGAGGTGCGGGAGATCGGGTGGCTGGCTCTTCGTGCATGTTCGACTACCGCGTCGTCGCCGGAGTGCGGGCGAGCGAGTTCCTTCTGTCGGTCATCGCCCGGCTCGAGGCTCCCGCCTTAGGCGGGAGCCTCGAGGGACGATCGATCAGTCAGCCTGGCCGCGGTTGGAGAGCTGGCCACGCACCGCACCGGCGGGGAAGTCCACGTTGTGGACGTTCACGTAGTACTCGGCCGGGTTATCGACGATGTCCTGAATCAGGGTCGGATCCGCCGACGTGCACCCGCTCGCGTGGCCGGAGGCATCCGGTGGCGATAGCGGGACGACGACGGGTCCCGGCTGCCCGGCCGGAGCCTCGTGAATGTGGGCCGCCGTCGCCGGCAGCGCGATGTCGGCCACGGTGATGTCCCAGCACACGGATGCCTGCCCCACGTTCAGAGTGATGTCCGCGAAGCCGCTTCCATCCGGATCGCCCGTGTTGCAGGCGGTCGCGCTGCACTCCTCAGCGCCGTTCAGGCTCGTGACCCGCTTCGCGCCCCCAATCGCGCCGGCGGAGGCGGCGAGCGTGAGCGCCGCGACGGCGACGAGGGCGGCGAGCGGGACCACACCTATTCGCATCATCCATCCTCCTCCTCGAGGTTCCCGAATGATCCGGTCGACTCTAACTACGGGGGAGGAGGGAGCTCGGTTTGCGCTGCGCGACCGCGCGCCCCCTCGCGCGAGGTGGAGGTGGGGAGCGAGCATGCGCTCGATCTGGGGGCGCTCGCGCGTGTCGCGTCGGCGGAAACCACTGCTCGTACAGATCGCCTTGCTCGCGCACCCGCGCTGCGCGTTCCCCCGGATCGCTGAGCTCTAAGGCAGCGGCAGCACCGCGCGGAACGCCTCGCGTTGCTTCGCCGGGTTGATCCCCTCGCCGACGATCACGGTGCCGTCGGCCGAGACACCCGTTGCACCGAGCAGGATCCAGCCGCTTACCGACGTCACGCCCGCGTTCTGCAGGAGCTGCTGGAGGTTCTGCATCCCCTTCTTCGTCGTCCAGCGAAAGGCGCGATCGGACGCGGAGCTCGTGAGCGCGCGCCCGACGACCACTGAGCCGTTGTCGGAGACGTTGTAGGCGGCCGCCATCGGCCCGCCGAGCGTGCCGATGTCGCGCATGCCGGTCGACGCCGTCCAGCGGAAGGCCTTCCAGAACCCCCACGGCGTCGCGTCGCGCGACTGTCCGACGACGACCGAGCCGTTGCCCGAAGCGTCGTCGGCGAAGCTTTCGGTCCCGCCGACGGTGCCGAGATCCTGAAGGCCACCCGCCGGCGTCCAGCGGACCGCGTGACCGTTGTTCCCCACGACGACCTGGCCGTCGGACGACAAGCCGCGCGACGAGAAGCTGCCGAGATCCTCGAGCCCGCCGATCGCGGTCCAGCGCTCCGCGAAGCCGAAGAGGCCGACGACGGAGTTTCCGTCGGCGGAGACGTCGAGTGCGTCGCCGCTCAGGAACTCCGGCGGCGAACTCGGCAGATCCTGCATGCCGCCGGTCGGCGTCCAGCGGAACGGGCGGTAGTTGCCGGAGATGTTGGTCGCCCGGCCGACGATCGCGGCGCCGTCGCCCGACGCGGCGTACGCCTCGCTGTTCGCGCCACCGAGCGTGCCCAAATCCTGCATGCCGGAACTGGCGGTCCAGCGGAACGCGCGCGTGTCGGAGCCGAGCCGCGAGAGCTGACCGACAACGACCTGTCCGTCTCCGGAGACAACCCACGCTTGGCTTTGTGACCAGCCCGCAATCGTGCCGAGCCCCTGGAAGCTCGCTGTTGCCGGCGGGGGCGGCGGCGGTGGAGGCGGCGGCGGTGGAGGCGGCGGCGTTCCACCGGCGGGCGTGCAGCCGGAGAGCGTCGCCTGTGCCGACGATGCCCCATCGCTGACCGTGATCACACACGTCGACGAGCTGAAGCCGGAGCGCTCGATGCGGAAGCGGCCGTCCGAGGCCGCCGTCCCCATCGGCGTGCCGTCGATCGTGATCGTCGCGTTCGGCGTCGCGCCCGTTCCCTCGACGCGGAGCTGCCCGCCGTTCAGCTCGGCGCGCGTGACCGTGATCGCCGCGAGCGCGGCAGGCGCCGCGACGAGCAGCAGCAGGACGCCCGATAGCATCGCAACGCCGGCTCGAGACTCACCTCGCCCGGCTATACGACCGCGGCCGCTCAGCGGCTTTAAAGGTCGGTCGCAGGCGAACCGTTCAAACTTCGGCCGAGGGCAACGCGCGTCGATTGACGGACGCTGCGGGGTCGACCTGTGAGGCAGCGGGAACACCGCCGCTGGGATCCGATCGTCGGGACGATCCGGCGGCTGTCGTGCACGCAAATCTCTCTGCTGAGCAGCCGGACTTCGCGCGAATCTACGTCTGCGCCGCCGGCTCCTCCTCGCGCATAGATCGAGTGCGGCCGAGCGTCAACGTCAGGGACGAAACGACGAGCGCGGCGACAAGCGCAGCGATCCCCCACCAGACGCCGGAGATGTTGTCATCCCAGCCGATTGCGCGGTCGATCGAGAACCGGCCTGGACCAATCGCCGCGAGCGACACGGCGATCGTCAGGTAGGCGATCTCCAGCTCGGAACCGAGCATGAAGGCCTTCTTGAGCGTGACCGAGCCGATCGCGTTGATCATCACGATCGCCAGCAGCGTCCCGGCAAGCGGCGTCGCGAACCCGAGCGTCAGCAGCATCCCTCCCACCGTCTCGCACAATCCGGCCGCGACGGCCATCAACACCGAGGCGCGGTAGCCCTGCGAGGCGAAGAACCCGCCGGTCCCCTTCGGTCCGTAGCCGCCGAACCAGCCGAACAGCTTCTGGGTTCCATGTCCGACGAACGCGGGGCCAACCACCACACGCAGCAGCAGAATGCCGTAGGACATGTCTACCTCCTCTCTTGACGCGTCCCAAGACGATCCGCGCCGATCAGATTATTCCGCGTCTCGACAATGGCGTCGTTTAGGCGGTTCGCTCGGCGCCGGTACGTCATTTGACGCAGAGCCGTAGCGCGTCGCACCGTCGACTCGGGCTCGTCGCTCGGTTCCGCCTCGAGGAGGAATTGGTTGCGGACGCCCTCAGGGAACGCAAGGTACTGGCGCTCGACCTCGCCGAGGCGGAGGAGCTCGATCATCATGCCCCACCCCGAGCCGTCGTGAAACGGCCCGTGCGCCTGGTTACCCGGATGGGCCGGGTGGTCCGTGCGCAGCATGCCGGCGACGATCTCCCGGTGTCGCTTGATCCCATCGGCGAGCCGGCGGTCGAAGTCCGCCGCCGCGTCTGCCACCCACGCGTCGTGCTGCTTCTCTTTTTGCTCCTGGTGGAGCGCATCAAGGAGTAGTCTGGCCGCGCTGACCCTGGCCGATTCATTCGAGCCACGGAGAGCAAGCTGCAGGGCTTCCCAGACTTCCGAGGGTGCCACGTTCTCCAATAGGTAGTCGCGCAGGACCGGGTGCACGCGATCGGGGTTCGGCTTGGCTCGTGCCTTCGCGCTCTTGCGGCCGAGCTACGCATTTCGGCGGTCGGAAGGTCTGGAACTGGTTGGCCGCGAGGCTGAAGAGCTTCAGGAGAACACCCGCCCCATGCCCCACTATCGACCTTCACAACGCGCTCGTTTTCGCTCAACCATGCGCCACTCGTGGCCTAGCGCGCGCACCGGCGCGCACTTCGAAAAGTGGCCGATTAGCAGGGAGTTGCGTACCCGTAACGGTTTCGGACACCGTCACGGGTCGGCGTTCGAGGGGTCTCGTCGAAGGTGATGAGCGCCGCGCGCACGAGCGGTTGATCTGTCCTTTGCGTGGGGGCACCGTCAGGGGCGCTCTTTTGGGCGCCGTCATGCCCCGACTGCCCACTGGATCCGCCCACACGACGAGTACGAGAACCGCCCATGAGGGCCGTGGCATAGGCGCAAGGGTCAGCTGTTCGGAGGAAGGTCGCGGACGAGGTTGCTCGCTTCGAGCGCGAGAGGCGCCCCGGAGCTCGTAGCAACGCGTCCCGCCTAGAACGGTCAACCAAGAAGGGGCGCCTCGAGGCGCCCCTTCTCTCATCCGTCGACTCTTCGGTGGATGCCTTAGCTTGGGTCGTCCACGCGCGTACCGAAGATGTCGCTGTTACCGAACACATCCGTGCCGGCAGACGGGCAAGCTTGCTGCGGCGCCGGGGCCGGCGTCGGCGTGCTCGTCGCGAAGTTCTGCCGGTACGTGTCGATTGCCGGGCAATCCGCCGCATTGCGAACGTCGTTCCAGACCGCGTAGGCGAAATTGTTCGTGGCGTCGACGTAGTTGTAGTCGCCGAGGAACTCGGCCGCGAGTCCATTCGTGCTCGAGCCGCGTGCGTCGCCCGACTCGCCGCGATGAATCGTCGTGAAGTCGCCGATCGCAAGACCGGCCAGGTTGGAATGGCGGACGACGCCCTCCATCATCCGTGGACTGCTGGTGGTCGGCTGCCACGGGGTGTGGAAGGCCATGTAGGCGAGGTACACGTCGGTCCCGTCGGGCGAGATCGCGAGCGACGGGAAGTCGGGCCTATCGCCCGCCTGGGCAACGTTCACCGGAGGAGTCCAGCTCTCGCCCTGATCGTTCGAGAGCCTGAGGAGGGCATCCTCATTCGGACCGCCGGCAGGCGCTCTCGGCGTGGGGCCGTCGCACCATGTGAGCGCGAGCGTATCGGGGGCACCGATCCCGGTGGGTGCGCCGTTGGCGATGTCGAGACTCGCGTTCAGACTGACGCGGGCGCCGCCGAGGCCGTCAAACGACGCGCGACCCTGGTTCGGGTCGAAGATCCCGCATTCCTGGACTCGCGTCACTTGCCGAGGCTCGTCCCAGGTGACGCCCCCGTCGAATGAACGCGACATGAAGATGCCGCGGGTGAAGAGCGGCGGGTTCGCCTTCGGGGTCTCGCCCCCTCGCCAGATCACGTACGCGACGCCGTTACTGTCCGTGGCGACGTCGCAGCCCTGACGACCGCTTCCCAGGCCCGTGTTCGAAGCCTCCGAGAGCTTCTCCTGTGCCCACGTGTCGCCTCCGTCGGTCGAGCGCGCAACGAAGATCGGGTTGGGTGCAGCCCCCACGCTTCGAAAGGCCGTGTAGCAGACATAGACGTTGCCAAAGAACGGGCTCGTCTCCGACGCGTCGTCGACCGTGATCGACTCCTTATCTGAGAACGCCGACCCGCTCTGCTTCGAGACGACGACCGGCGCGAGCCAACTTGCTCCGAAGTTGTCGGTGCGGGACACCGCGATGCCCTCGAAGCCCTTCAGCACCTCGTTTCGCTCGACCTGGAAGTTCGAGGTCAGATTCGCGTAGTAGAGCCGGGTGCCGTTCGACCAGCTAAACCCACCGGCCCCAGCCTTTGGACCGAAAACGACCGCAGGGTCGCCGTCCGAGACGAGGCGGTTCTCGATGTACCCGGGCAGCGTGCCGATCGGGCCCGGCTGAGCCGGGGAGCACGAGTCCATGCTTCCCGGGACGCCGACGCAGCTCCGGAACGAGTAGCCGCTGTAGATCGGCTGCGTCCATGAGGCGCCGCCGATCGAGAAGTACACGCCCGAGACACCAACCCCGTCCGTGAACGGACACGTGTTGTCGGTACGGTTATTGCAGCCCTCGAGGTCGATGTTGTCATTGGCCCCCGCCGCGAGCTGCGACGGGTTCACCGGGTTGATCGCGACCCACGGTTCGTTCTGCTTGTTCTGCAGCATGACCGCGTCGTTGCTCCCGACGGTGACCTCCACGTCGGGACCATGTGTGGCGAGCGCCCCGGAAGTGAAGAAGGCGAGTGTGCTAGCGCACAGCATCGTCGTGAGGACAGATCTCCGCATCCCTTCCCCCTTTCTAGGAAACGAGATCGAGGCCTCGATACTACAGCGGCCTGTTGGAAGCCGTGGGGCGACGTACAAGGCGTAACGTTGCGATGCAGGATCGCGAGCGCATCCCGCGGTATTGGTTCTCCGCAGGTGTCTCGCGCTCTGCAGTTCGACCGCGCGCGCCACGGCGGGCCTTGCTTCTCTGCCGTGAAGACAGCGCGGACGGCCCTGGCAGCATGCCGCCCCGTTCGCCGCGTAGCCGAGCGCAACCAGCATGGCGGCGCTGAGGCCGGCCGCGAATGCGACGCGCACCCCGCCCCAGCTGGAGCGGCTCGCCCGGAGCTCGTCGGCGGCCGCTGCTCCTCGCCGTCGGCTCACCGATCTTCGCCCCATGTCGCGGTGTTGCCGTCGTCGTCGACCTCGAGCATCGCGATGTGCGTCATGAAGCGGTCTGGCGAGGCGTGAAGGGTGTCAAAACCATGTTCACACTCATGCCGCAGCTCTGTAGTACTCGTGCAGGAGACCGCCGAGGCGGTCGCGGCGCCGAACATCGCCGTCGCATAGTGAGTTGCGCTTTGGCGGTTCGGGCGGCTGGAGCGCCAGTCCGCGGTGCGGGCGCTCTCGGTTGTAGTGCTGGACATAAATTCGTAGGACGGCGTCGAGGTGGCGGCGACCGACGATCAAGATCCAGTCGAGACACTCCGTTCTGACGGTGCGGACAAACCGCTCCGCGAATGCGTTCGCACGCGGCGCTCGCACCGGCGTGTGGATCACCTCGATTCCTTCGCTGCGGAAGACCTCGTCGAAGGAAGCGGTGAACTTGCTGTCGCGGTCGTGGATCAAGAAGCGCATCCGCCGAACAGGCTCGTGAAGCTGAGGTTGCGCGCCTGCTGGGCGACCCAGGCTCTGGTCGGGTTGGTCGTGCAACCGGCGAGGTGCACGCGCCGGCTGCCGAGCTCGATGAAGAAGAGCACATACAGGCGACGCAGCGACGCGGTCTCCACGGTGAAGAAGTCGCAGGCAAGCATGCTCGCGGCCTGCCAGCGGAGGAACACCGGCCAGCTCACCGCTCCGCGCCGAGGCGCCGGCTCGAGCCTCTCTGAGGCGAGCACACGCCGGATCATGCTCGGTGAGAGGCGGAAGCCGAGCTTCATCAGTTCACCGGCGATCCGCTGGTAACCCCAGCGCGGATTCTCGCGCGCCAGCCGCACCACCAACTCACGCAAAGGACGGGCTGTCGGCGGACGGCCGGGCTTGCGCTGCGGATACGTCCACCTCCTGCGCACGAGCTCCCGATGCCAGCGCAGCAACGTCGCCGGTGTCGCCACCAGCCCATGCCGGCGGCGATGCGGGAGCAGACGAGCAAGGGCAGCGACAAGCGCACGATCGGCGGGCCGAAGCCTCGGACGCTGCTGCTGGCGAGCCAACACCGACAGCTGGTGTCGCAGCAGCACGAGCTCCACGTCCTTGGCGAACTCGGCCCGTCGACCCCGAACGAGCAGCCTCAAAACGGCAGCGAAGGCAAGGTAGGCGAAAGAGAGGAGCATCGACCGATCCTCCCAGGCCCGGCAACCGGACCTACCGAGTGGCGGTTCTTGCGGCGTTCAGCGGCTTCTGGTATTCGCGCGCGCGCGTCTACTCAGTAAAGACCTGCCAGCAAAAGACCCGCCCGTGAGCCGAGCCGCGACCGAACAGGCAGCGGAGGCGGACTGTCTCGAATCCTGCCGACATCACAACACTGCCAGACCTTTTCGAATCTGGATCAGAGTTTTGACACCCTTCACCCTCTTCGACGAGCCGCCCAGCCGCCTCTGCTGTGCCGCGCCTGATCGGGACGACCACGGCAACGCACGCCCGCGCGGCGTGTTCGGCGGCGCAGCCGAGCCACTAGATCTGTGATCTCGCCCAGGAAACCCACCCCGCCAAGGGCTGCGATCAGCACCCGGTCGCAGGAGGGACGCTCGAGCACCAGCGACTTGTCGCCGTTGATCCGTTCACCGGCGCTGCGGCCGATCTCGACCGACGAGAACTCGTCGAACGGGATCCGGAGCCCCCTCCGGTCCACCTGCCCCGTGCAGGACGAGTGCGTCCTCGCCGAGTTCGAGCCTGCCGCCCGAGGTCGGGCCGTCGCCTGTACGCCAGACTACGGCGTAGTCGTGCGGGCTCGTGCGAGCGCCTTGGGCAGACAAACCTGCTCCTCTCCAAACGTGTAGCCCAAGCAATAGCGCCGGCGGATGCGCGGGGCGTCCGGGAAGGCTCGCAACCTCTGCGCGGGGAAGTACTGATCCAGCTGGAATGACCACACGGCTGCGAGGAGGCTGACCCGGTCCGGGCCTCCGTGCCGTCGGCTCCCTCAGGAGCGCGGTCTCTCGACTCGGCGGTGGACGACGGCGTTGCCGCGTTTGCCCGTCGTCTCGAGGACGCCCATTGCTCGCAGGCAGTAGGCCATCTGTTGGGCAAGCCGGCGCTCGATCGCGGCTGCCTCGGCGAGCTGGGCGGTGTCGAACAGCTCGGGCAGGCCGGGCGGGAGCAGGCGGGCGGCATCGTGCGGGCAGCCGATGCGGACGCATTCTTCGACCGAGACCAGCCGCCGGCCGGCCACGACCCAGCCATGCCGGCGGGATGCCTGCCCCTGGCGGTAGACGCGAAGCTCGTCTTGGTGGCTGAGGATCACGTCGAGCTCGAAACGCGGTCGGCAAAGCAGCGAGGGGGTGCTGACCCAGCCGGCTGAAGATGTCCTCGATCCGTCCGCGGCGCGGTGAGCGACGGGCCGACATCAGCTCGCCCTCGTCCGAGAGCCGGATGATCGTGCGAACGAGTGGCACGGGCGCGACCAGTCGCACCCCGATGCTGCCCAGTCAGCAGCTCGAGCTTGCGTCGCAGCGGCGCGAAGCCGCCGGTCTGGATCTCGACCAGCAGGTTGCCGCGGATCAGATCAACAACGAAACCGTCGACCACCTGCTCAACGCGATCGCCCCGCCGTCGGTACCAGTCCTTGAGCTGAGCGTGCAGCGCACCCTCGTTGAGCGTCCCGATCGCCCGGAACTCGCGTTCTTGAGATGCGGCGACCTCGACGACGGAGTGCACGATGACGTTCCTGCTTCGTCGCGGCGGAGTCGCCTTCGCCAGACCACCTCGACTCTTTCGTTAGAACGCTCGTCATGCTCGTAGCTCGCTCGAGATGGCACACGAGGCAGATGACCGCGCTCACGGCTCATGCTCGCCATCCGCGCGCGCCCCGACCTCGAGGTGAACCGCCACGACGGACTACGTCAACAAGCGGCGACGTGCTCGCGATGTCGCCTACCTCAAGATGTTTGACGCGCGCGCGCAAGTATCAGAGATCGCGTAGCACCACAAGTTCAGCCGCCGGTGCGACGGCGCTGCTTTGCGGCGCTTGAGGTCTAGCCTCAGCCCTCGTCCAAAGGTTCGATCAGCTCCCACTGCACCTGACCGACTGTGGCGATGGCAAGGCGCCAGGAGCGCTCGACGGGCTGGCCGTACTCGCGGTAGTCCTCCGCGCTGCCGGCGTTGAACTCGTAGATCTGCCAGGCCCCGATCCCGTAGTCGTCGATGTACCTGCGCATCGTCCCGTCGAGATCGCGCACGACGATCCCGAGCTGTAGCGTCTGGTTGAAGACGGGCTCGCGCTCAGTCGACGTCTGCTCGACGTCGACCCGTTCGTCGTCGTTGTGCGCTCACGACGGTTCCGCCTCCAGGCGGATGCCGCCGAGCTAGTCGGGCAGGCGGGGTTGGAAGTCGACGAGGTCGGCCCAGGTCGGGGTGAGCGCGATGCGCGCCATCCGTGTTTGCGGGGTGTCGAGCATGGCAAGGTAGGGCGCCGCGGCCTCCTCGCCGAGGTAGCGGTGGGCGGCGAGGGCGTACTCGGCGACGACGCCGTCGTGCTCGCTGATAACGACTTGGCCGCGGAGGCTCAGCGCCTGCGGCGGCTGGGTCTCGGTGTCGATCGTCACGGCGACCGTCGGCTGGGCCGCGAGGTCACGGAGACGCCGGGCCGGTCGCGCGACGTGCGGGGCGGCGATGAACGTCGCCATGAGGAGTTCGGTGCCGGTCCAGTGGAACCAGGTCGCCGTGATCCGTGGGGAACCGTCGCGGGCGAGGTAGGCGAGGCGTGCCGGGATGGTCGATTCGAGGAGGTTTCTGGCAAGGGGGCGTCTCGAGCAGGCGCAGGTCGCCCTTCGGCAGCGTGAGCAGATCGCGGGTCATCTGGCGTCTCCTGCGGTCGTGTCGGGGTACTCGTCGTGGCGACGCCACTATTCGTACGGCTCGGTTTGGGGCCAACCGGGTGGGGACTCCTCCCAGCGAGTTCCTTGCGTCCGCTTTCGATGTCCCAATAGCTGACCCACGATCGTCCCGCCGCTGCCACGCACCGGTCCCTCGCAACCGGCGAGCTGACGCGGGGGCGACGGGATCGTGAACGTCATCGGTCGAGACGCGGCCAAAGAAGGCGTAGCGCGGGGCGGCAGTGGTCCGGGTCATGGCCGAGCGAGGAGATCAGATCCGGGGTGGGGTCGCAACTCCCTACCGCTGTGCGCCGAGCGAGCGCCCCACCATCCGCGTTGGCGCGACGGAGTACGCGGGCGTAGTCGTATGCGCACGCACCAGCGATCGTGAGCCTCGGCGAACGACGGCTGCCAGGCGCGTCGCGTGGTTGACGCCCCCGTTCGACGGTCGGATGTCATAGTCGGCGGTACTTCAACCGAGGAGGGTGAAAATGGCCGGTGTTGAGAAGCGCGACTTTGACTCGCCCGATGAGAGTCGGACTCCCGACAAGACGCAGGTGGACGTCGTGCATTTGGGCGGCCACGCCGCGGCTCGCTTCACGATGGAGCCCGGGTGGAGCTGGTCTGCGTGCGTGAAGCCGGTGGCGGGAACCGATAGCTGCCAGCACAGGCACCTGGGCGTTGTTCAGGCGGGAAGGATGCGCGTGACCCATGACGACGGCACTGTCCTTGAGCTTGGGCCCGGCGATGCATATGTGATCGAGCCCGGCCACGACGCGGAGATCATCGGCGATGATCGGTTCGTCGGCTTTGAGTTCGAGCCCAAGGCCGCGGAGGAGTACGCGCGCCAGTAGTCATTAAGAGAACTGCACGACGCGGCGGTTTCCGGCGCGACGGACGAGCTGCTGCTCCGTCTGCCCGTTTTTGCGGAGGTGGGTCACCTCAGGTGGTTCGCGCCTAAGCCGCATCTGACGTGCTCCGGCTTGACCGCTCCACGACGCTCAAGCAGGTCACCAACGCAGTCAGCACCGCACCGATCGCGTGAGTTCGTGGAGCTGCCCCAGCCGCGCTGCGCGAGCTGCTTGAACGAACCGCCTAGACTCGACCGGGCGTTGTCCGAAGGCCCCGCGACCCCTGTCGTTCCGACGCACACAGGCGCACACGCGCAGAGTCGGAGCTGCCAGGCTAGGGAGACGCCCTCTGTGCGAGAGGGGTGGTCATCGGCTCTTCTCGTCACGCGGGCGTCGGTGCGAGTGTGCACGAGCACACAAACAAGGAGGACGCGAAAATGAGAATCGGGATCATCGGCGCGGGGCAGATCGGCGGCACACTTGCGAAGCTCTTCGTCGACGCCGGTCACGAGGTCGCGGTCAGCAACTCGCGCAGTCCGGAGACGCTGGCGAGTCTCATCGAGGAGCTCGGCGGTCGAGCGCAG
>JBKPFQ010000048.1:0-18416 GCA_046728915.1 Actinomycetota bacterium
GCGAGGGCTACGATCGTGCCAGTGGCACTTCCGCTGAAGCCTCCGGTGAAGCCCCAGCTGGCGCTCTCGCGAAAGCAACTGCCCGAGGGCGAGGGGTGGGCTTATGAGCCCAAGTACGACGGCTTCAGGGCGGTCGTATTCGCCGACGGGGACGACGTCTTCGTGCAGTCGCGGAACGGCCGGCCGCTGAGCCGCTACTTCCCCGAGCTTCGCTTCGGCGGCGGCCAGTACGTGCTGGACGGCGAGCTCGTGATCCTGGACGGCGAGGGGGTCGAGGAGTTCGATGCGCTTCAGAACCGCATCCATCCGGCGGAGTCGCGGATCAACATGCTGGCCGAGCAGACGCCGGCGCGCTTTCGCGTCTTCGACCTGCTCGCGGAAGGGAGGCGCAAGCTCCTCAAGGAGCCCTTCGACAAGCGCCGCGCCGGGCTCGAGGCGCTGGTGGAGGGCCTGGACGATCCGGGCTCGATCGAGCTGACGCCCCTGGTTACCGACGCGGAGAAGGCACGCCCGCTCCTGGAGTCGGGAGAGGGGGTTATCGCGAAGGAGCTCGCCGCGCCCTACCGCCCGGGAGAGCGGAAGGGGATGGTGAAGGTCAAGCGCCTGCGCACCCTGGACTGCGTGGTCGTGGGGTGGCGCCCAGGGAAGGAGGAGGGGATGGTCGGGTCCCTCATCCTCGGCCTCTACGAGTCCAACGGCGAGCTCCGCGTCGTGGGGCACACCTCGAGCTTCAAGGCCAAGGAGAAGCGGGAGCTCCGCGCCAAGCTCGCGCCGTATGAGACGGGGGAGCGCGGCTCCGGCGATCCCAGCCGCTGGGCGTCGGACCGTGATCTGGAATGGGTTTCGCTGCGGCCAGAGCTCGTGGTCGAGGTCAGCTTCGACCACGTGAGCGCGGGCCGCATCCGCCACGGCTCGAAGCTCCTTCGCTGGCGCGAGGACAAGAATCCGCGCGACTGCACCTTTGATCAGCTGCGGTGACTTGCGCGCTCACCGGTGCTGACCGATCAGCTCGATCTCGACCTCGCCCGCCCCGCCTTCGAGAATCGTGACAGTCGGGCGGGGCAAAACTCATCGCGCGGGGGCCGAATAGCATCGTGCCGTTGGAGCTGGAGACCTTGACCTATGAGCGCGACGGGCGGGTGGCGCGCGTCACGCTCGACCGGCCGGATCGCGGCAACGGGATCACGCTCGAGATGCCTCGGGAGCTCGCGGCCTGCGTCGAGCGGGCCAACCTGGATCCCGAGGTCCACGCGATCGCTCTCGCGGGAAACGGCACCGGGTTCTGCGGCGGCTACGACCTGGTCGCTTCCGCCGAGCGTGGAATGGGGGAGGGATTCGAGACCGAGGATGTCCCCACCGGCTCACCGGTCGATCCCGCTGTGATGGCCGCCAACCACGACCCGGAGCGGGTCTGGGACCCCGTGGTCGACTTCCAGATGATGTGGAGAAACGTGCGGGGCTTCATGAGCCTCTTTCACTCGGAGAAGCCGGTGCTGTGCAAGGTGCATGGCTACTGCGTCGCGGGCGGGACTGACATGGCTCTGTGCTCCGACCTCCTCGTGGTCGCCGACAATGCGCGGATCGGATATCCACCGGCGCGCGTGTGGGGCGTTCCGACCACCGCGCTGTGGGCGTGGCGCATCGGTCCCGCGCGAGCCAAGCGCCTGCTTCTGACCGGCGACTCGATCACGGGTGCGGAGGCGGTGGAGTGGGGGCTGGCGAGCGAGTCCGCGCCGCCCGACCGTCTCGACGAGCGGTTCGAGGCGCTGCTCGAGCGGGTGGCCCGCCTGCCGATCAACCAGCTCGTGATGCACAAGCTGCTCGTAAACCAGGCGGCATATGCGCAGGGCCTCCACGCGACGCAGGCGCTGGGGACCTTCTTCGACGGCATCGCGCGCCACACGCCGGAGGGCCATGCCTTCGTTCGACGCGCCGCCGAGGTCGGCTGGCGCGAGGCGGTGCGCGAGCGCGACGAGCCGTTCGGCGACTCCGCGTTCGACGATTAGTTGCCCGGTACCCTCCCGCCGCCGATGCCCGAGACGAACCCCGAGATCACGCCGGAGACGATCCAGGAGCGGATCCGGGGCAGCCTTCCCGCCGACATGGGCGTCGAGCCGCTCGAGCTGACGGACGAGCGCTGCCGCGGCAGGATCGTCGTCGACGATCGGCATCTGCATCCCGGCCGGCTGGTCCACGGCGGTGCCTGGGTGGCGCTGGCCGACTCGGTCGCCGCCTGGCAGACGTTTCGCCACCTGCCCCCGGGCCGCGACTTCACGACGATCGAGATGAAGTTGAACGTGCTGGCCGGCGGCAGGCCCGGGGACGAGCTGATCGCGACCGCCGAGCATCTTCACGCGGGCCACACGACGCACGTGGTCGAGGTGCGGGTCCATCGTGACGAGCGGCTCGTCGCGAACCTCGTCGTGACGCAGCTCGTGCTCGCCCCGCCGGAGCCCGTGGGGGACGGCTCCCCGTAGCTAGTCGCCGACGTCGCAGCTGTCGTCGAGGTCGGACAGGCGGCCGAGCAGCTGGCCGAGCGATTCGATCTCCTCATCGCTCAGGCGCTCGCCGATCAGTCGCTCGATCGCCGCGAAGTGATCGGATGAGCAATCGCGGAGCTTCCGCATGCCGGTCTCGGTGAGCACCGCATAGGTGACCCGGGCGTCCTTCGCGCACGAGCCCTTCTCGACCAGGCCGGTCGCCTCGAGGCGGTCGAGCATTCGGGTGATGCCGGAAGGAGACAGGCGGACCTGGCGCGACAGATCGATCCGGCGCATCGAGTGATCGGGCTCGCGCGAGAGCAGCAACAGGACCTCGTACTCGCTCAACGTCACGCCGTGGTCCTCGACGAGCTGCGCGCTGAGCTGGCGAGTGAGCGTCGCATGGGCGCCCATCAGGTGCCCCAGCGCCTCGACCGACTTCACTGATGTTTTAGGAGTCAACTGTTGCATGCTCAAGTATCTGCTAGAGTTTATTTGACAAGTCAAGGATAGCGACCTCAAGGAGGTTCTCCAAAATGGCAACGGTAACTCAGCAGACAGCGATTCCGACGGGCGTCTGGAAGTCGGATTCGATCCACTCCAGCGTGGGATTCGCGGTCAAGCACATGGTGGTGGCGACGTTTCGCGGCGCCTTCACCGATTTCGACGTGATGCTCGAGAACCGGGACGGCGACCCCGAGCTGAACGGCGTGGTCCGGGTGGAGAGCGTCGACGTTCGCGACGAGATGCTCAACGGGCATCTGCTCTCGCCGGACTTCTTCGACGCCGAGCGCACGCCCGAGATCAGATTCGACTCCACGGACATCCGGGTCGACGGGGACGAGCTGATCGTCAGCGGGGAGCTCACGATCAAGGGCACGACCAAGCCCGTCGAGGCTCGAGGAACGATCGTGGGCCCGGTCCCGAACATCGCGGGCGAGGACCGCATCGGCATCGGCCTCGAGACCACGGTGGACCGCTGTGACTACGGCCTCAACTGGAACGCCGAGCTCCCGAAGGGCGGCTTCGCGGTCGAGAACGACGTGACGCTGACGGTCCACCTCGAGCTCGCGAAGGAGGAGTAGCGATGCGGGTGCTTGGGATCTCAGGCAGCCTGCGGCGCGCCTCCCACAACACCCACCTGCTGCGGGTGGCGGCACAGGAGGTGCCGTCACCCCACCGGCTCGAGATCTTCGATGGGCTGAAGGACGTCCCGCCCTACGACGAGGACGACGACACGGAATCGGCGCCTGCCGGGGCGCAGCGGTTCCGCCAGGCGATCGCCGAGGCCGATGCGATCCTGATCGCCACGCCCGAGTACAACTCCTCCCTTCCCGGCCAGCTGAAGAACGCGATCGACTGGGCATCGCGCCCGTTCCCCAGCAACGCCCTCCGCAACAAGCCGGTGGCCGTGATCGGCACGAGCACTGGCATGTTCGGCGCCGTCTGGGCCCAGGCCGAGGTGCGCAAGGTGCTCGGCGCCACCGGCGCACGGGTCGTGGATGTCGAACTGCCCATCCCATACGCCGAGGCGGCCTTCGCCGGGGACCGCCTGGCGGACGCCGAGCTTCACGAGGCCCTGGCGAAGGTCATCGACGAGCTCGTCGACGAGGCCCAGCCCAACGGCGAATCCGCGGAGCTGGCCGCCGCAGCGTGATTCACGGCACCCGGTGCACCTCGAACAGGTTCGTCCCCAGCTCCTGCTGGGGCAGCCCCGCGGTGATGCCGATCAGGTCGCCGCTCTCGGCGATGCCGGCGTCCTTGGCCATCAGGGCGCAATCGGACAGGAGGGACCGCAGGCTGGTCCAGTCCTCGGCCAGCATGCAGCCCACGCCGAACAGGAGCTGAAGGCGCCGCACCGTCTCGATCCGCGGCGAGACCGCCAGCACCGGCACCCGCGGGCGGTGCGATGAGACGAGGCGGGCGGTGCGACCGCTCCGGGTGGGGACCACCAGGGCGACGAGCCCCAGCGTGTACGTCGATCCGACCGCCGCCCGAGCGACCGAGCTGGCGACGTCGGAGGTGTCGCTCGCGGCCCGGTTGAAGACCCAGTCGCCGTAGGGAAGATCCGGCTCGGCCTCGCGCGCGACGCGGTCCATGACGCGAACGGCCTCGACCGGGTACTCGCCCACGGCCGTCTCCTCGGACAGCATCACGGCATCGGTGCCCTGGTAGATGGCGGCGGTGACGTCGGAGACCTCGGCGCGGGTGGGGCGGGGGGAGGAGACCATCGAGGCCAGCATCTGGGTGGCCGTGATCGACGGGCGCGAATGCCGGCCAGCCAGCTCCAGCAGCCGCCGCTGCACCATCGGCACGCGCTCGAGCGGAAGCTCTATCCCGAGGTCGCCGCGGGCGACCATGATCCCGCTCAACGCCGCCCGCAGGATCGCCTCCGCGTTGTCCGCGGCCTGGGGTTTCTCGATCTTGGCGATCAGGGGGATGTCGGCGCCGGCCACCCTGACCCGCCGCTCGACCGGCTGGAGGTCCTCCGCGCGACGCACGAACGAGACGGCCAGGAGGTCGATGTCCTGATCGACCGCGAAGTCGACCCAGTCGAGATCGGTCCGGCTCGCCGCGGGGAGCGGCACGTCGGTGCCGGGCACGTTCAGCCCCTGGTGGGAGGCGACCGGGCCCCCGACCTCGACCTCGCAGACGATCTGGTCGGGGCCGGTCCGCAGCGCTCGAAGCCGGACCCTGCCATCCGCGAGATAGATCTCCTCACCCTCGTGGACCGCCGACGGCAGACCCTCCCAGGAGACCGGCAGGTGATCCGCGGCGCCGACCTCCTCGCCGGTCGTCAGGGTGACGCTGGAGCCGGACCGCAGCTCCACCAGACCACCCTCCACCTCGTCCAGCCTGAGCTTGGGTCCCGGGAGATCGCCGAGCAACCCGACCTCGCGCCCGGCGATCTCGGATGCCCGGCGGGCCATGGCGACGTTCTCGGCGTGCTCGTCCGGGGTTCCGTGAGAGAAGTTCAGGCGCAGCACGTCGGCGCCCGCGCGGATCAGCTCCGTCATCGTCTCCACCGAGCGGGTCGCCGGCCCGATCGTGGCGACGATCTTGGTCCGGCGGCCCCGGGGGACGGCCGACTTGACCTCCGGGCCGCTCCCCTCGCTCATGTCGGTGGCTCCGGAGCGGCATCGCCGGGCGCCTCGAGCTCCTGGATGTAGGGGAGGCGCCACGCGAGCGCGGCGAGCACCAGTCCCACGGCGACGTTAAGCAGGCACAGGAACCACTGGCCGGCCGAGAGCAGTTGGAGGTCGAAGAAGGAGCGGACGGGGCCCGCCGCGAGGATCAGGGCGTAGAGCGCGCCGAGGCCGGCGACCATCGCGAGCATGTAGCTCTGAATGGTGATGTGCTCGCGCCCCGGGCCGCGCTCCAGCAGCAGGATGAAGCAGAGACCCAGGACGATCAGCGTCGTGGTCGCCGCCGTGCGCGCCTCGTCCAGGGAGCCGCCGAAGATCGAGTCGACCAGGAAGTAGCAGAGGAGCGAGCCGACGGCCATGCCGGCGCCCGCAGGGACCGCGAACGCCGCGAGCGCGCGGAGAAGCCGCCCGCGGTAGAGCGGCCCCTCGCTCGGGGCCAGGGCCAACACGAACGACGGAATCCCGATCGTGAGCAATGCGGCGACCGTGAGCTGCCGAGGAAGGAACGGAAACGCGAACCCGAAGATCGCGGCGAGCAGGATGAGGATCGCCGCGTAGATGGTCTTGGTCGCGTAGAGGCGGCCGAGGCGGTGGATGTTGCGGGCGATCCGGCGCCCCTCGCCGACGGCTCGCGGCAGCATCGAGAACTGGTCGCGAAGCAGCACGATGTCGGCGATGCCCTTCGTGATCTGGCTGCCCGAGCCCATCGCGACGGCGAGGCGCGCCTGCTTCAGCGCCGGAACGTCGTTCACGCCGTCACCGATCATCGCCGTGAATCGGCCCTGCTCGGCGAGCGCCGACACGAGCGCCTTCTTCTGGTCGGGCGTGATGCGGCAGAAGATGGTGTTGCGCTCCGCGGCTGCCGTCAGGCCGGCCCTGTCCTCGGGAAGGTCGGGACCTTCGACCACCCCCGCGTCCTGGGGGACGCCGACTGCGTGCGCCACCGCGGTCACGGTCTGGCGCGCGTCGCCGGAGATCAGCTTGAGGTCCACGTTCTGTCCCCGCATGAAGTCGATCGTGTCGGCGGCGTCCGAGCGCAGCTGCTCCTCGAGCACGACGAGCGCGCGCGGCTCGATGCGGGGCGGCGGCTGGGTGCCGGGGTCGTTGGGGAGCGGGCCGTTGGCCTCGCCGAAGGCGACGACGCGACGCCCCGCCGCCGTGTGCTGCTCGAGCGTCCGCTTGAGGGCCGGAGGAAGCTCCAGCGCACCCGCCTGGGCGAGGACGTCGGGCGCGCCCAGGACGTAGCTGGCGCGCTGGCTTCCTCGCCCGTCGAGGGTCAGCCCGCTCCACTTCCACGATGACGAGAACGGGATCTCCGCCACCACCCGCTCCGCCTGACCGGGATAGCGGTCGGCGATCGTCTCCAGGGTCCTGTTTCGCTCCCCGGCCGAGTGGGCGAATCGCGCGAGCGCCTCGTGGGCCACGGCGGGCTGAGTGGTGTCGGCGACCTCGACCGAGACCAGGTCGAGGGTGCCGTCGGTGAGCGTCCCGGTCTTGTCGACGCAGACGGTGTCCACGGCGGCGAGCGCCTCCGTGGCGGCCATCTGCTGGACCAGCGTGTTCATTCGCGCCAGCCGCACCGCCGCGACCGCGAGCGTGACGCTCATCAGCAGCACCAGCCCCTCCGGGATCAGCGTCACGAGGCCCGCGGTGGCCGTCTGGGCGGCCTCGTCGATGGCGACGTTTCGAATGAGGAAGGCCAGCAGCAGCAGGACCGCGAGGGGTGCCATCAGGATCGTGGTCGCGCGGAGCACGCTGTTGACCTCGAGCTGGAGGGGCGACGGCGGGTGCCGGAAGGTCCGGGCCTCGCCCGCGATCTTCGCGGCGTGGCTCTGCTCCCGCACCGCGTCGAGTTCGTAGTAGCCGGAGCCCGCGATGCAGAAGGATCCCGAGAGCAGCCGGTCGCCGTCGCGCTTCCGCACCCCGTCGGACTCGCCGGTGAGGATCGACTCGTCCATCGTCAGGCCGCGCGAGGACATGACGAGCCCGTCGGCGACGAGCTGATCCCCCGGCTCCACCCGGACGACGTCGCCCGGTACGACCTCGTCCCCCGTCACCTCGAGGATCGCGCCGTCGCGGATCACCTTGGCCTTGGGGGCGACGAGCAGCGCCAGCTTGTCGAGCGTCTCCTTCGCGTTCAGCTCCTGGCGGATCCCGATCGCCGAGTTGACGATTGCGATCACCCCGAACAGCGCGTCGGCGAACAGCCCGAGCGCGAGCATGATCACGAAGAAGACGGCGAGGATCGCGTTGAACAGCGTGAAGACGTTGCCGGCGACGATGCTGGCAACCGAGCGGCTGCTCGTTTGCTCGGGAAGCCCGAGCCTCTCCAGCCGCTGAGCCACCTCGGCGCTCGTCAACCCCCGCGGGTGTGAGGTGGCTTCCACGTCACCATCTATACCGGAGCGCCGCCCCTCCCGAGCAGGGCGTGCCATCGCGTCACCGGCGCCGCGGGTTTAGCATCGGCACGCAAGTTGTCCGGCGAAGCCACCAACGGAGCGAAAGGACACGCGGAGGCGCTGTCCGTCGCATTCCGTAAGGCGACGAAGGTTTACGCCGGCGCGGACCATCCCGCGGTGAACGAGCTGGACGTCGAGGTCCCGGCCGGCGAGATCTGCGTGTTCGTGGGTCCATCCGGATGTGGCAAGACCACGGCGATGCGGATGGTCAACCGCATGGTCGAGATCACCGAGGGCGACATCCTCGTGGGCGGCACCTCGGTGCGCGACCGCTCACCCGCCCAGCTGCGACGCGAGATCGGTTACGTGATCCAGCAGACCGGCCTGTTCCCCCATCGGACGATCGCCGACAACATCGCGACGGTACCCCGGCTCCTGGGATGGGACCGGGCCCAGACAGAGGCACGGGTCAAGAACCTGATGGAGCTGATCTCGCTCGACGCCGATCTCGCCGAGCGTTACCCCGTTCAACTCTCGGGGGGGCAGCAGCAACGGGTCGGGGTGGCGCGCGCGCTCGCCGCCGACCCGGGCGTGATGTTGATGGACGAGCCGTTCGGCGCCGTCGACCCCATCAACCGCGAGCGCCTTCAGAACGAGTTCCTCCGCCTCCAGGCAGAGGTGCGAAAGACGATCCTGTTCGTCACCCACGACATCGACGAGGCGATCAAGATGGGCGACCGGGTCGCGATCCTTCGAGAGGGAGGGATCCTGGCGCAGTACGCGACCCCGGCCGAGCTCCTGATGGCGCCCGCCGATGACTTCGTCGAGGACTTCGTGGGGGCCGACCGGGCGCTGAAACGCCTCGCATTGCTGCGCGTGGCCGACATCGACCTGTGGAAGGCCCCGCTCGCCTTCGTCGGACAGGCGACCGCCGAGGTGCGCGCGAAACTCGAGGGGGCCGAGGTGCCGCACGCGCTCCTCGTCGATTCCGAGCGGCGGCCGCTGGGCTGGCTCTCGGAGTCAGACCTCCAGTGCGAGGTGGTTCCCGCCCGTCCGGACATCTCGCCCGACCCCGTGATCGACCGCGACGACATCATGCGGGACGCGCTCTCGGACCTGTTGCAGGCCGAGACCATGTACGCGCCCGTGGTGGATGCCGAGCGCAGGATCGTTGGCGTTCTCTCGGTCGAGATCATCTCCGAGTTCCTGGGCTCGAGCGAGGCACTCGTCGAGGAGCACGTGGCCGTAGAGCGGCCGACGGCGCAATGACCGCGCTCGCCGCCAAGGGCCTCTTGGTTGCCGATTCGGCGAACAAGTGCGCGCCGGGGCTGCCCGCGAGCTTCTGCCACAAGCACGAGGTGACCGGGTGCGTCGGTGGCAACGGGCTCTTCTGCTTCGACTGGGCCGCCGACAACTTCGACCGCTACGTGGGTCCCTTCTTCCGGCACCTCGAGATCGTCGCGATCTCGGTCGTCGCCGGTTTCGCGATTGCGCTGGCGCTCGCCTTGGTCTCGCACCGGCATCGGGCGCTGGTTCCGCCGCTGCTCGGAGCGACCGGTGTTCTCTACACGATCCCGAGCATCGCGTTCTTCTTCCTGCTCCTGCCGATCACCGGGTTGGGTCTGGCGACGGCCGTGATCCCCCTCTCCGCTTACACGCTGCAGATCATCTACCGCAACACGTTGGTCGGCCTCGCGAACGTGCCCGCCGAAGCGAAGGATGCCGGCCGGGGAATGGGCATGTCCGAGAACCAGCTCCTGTGGCGGGTCGAGCTCCCCCTCGCAACGCCGGAGGTCATCGCCGGCCTACGGATCGCAATCGTCTCGACGGTGGCGATCGCGACGCTTGCCTTCCTGGCGGGGGCCGGCGGCCTCGGCGAGCTTCTCTCGCAACAGCCTGACTTCAAGACCAACATCATCCTGGTTGGGGTCTTGACGATCGCGATGGCCCTGGCGCTGGATCTCATCGTGCTCCTCGTCCAGCGCTTCTTGATGCCCTGGCGGCGAGCGAGGTCCGGATGATCCCGCTCGCCACCATAATCGACTCGTTCGTCGGCGCCTTCGACTTCATCCTCCATTCGCGCGAGGCAGTTACTCGCGGCGGTGTGCAGGTTGGAGGGCCCGCGTACGTGTGGGAGTTCGCACGCACCCAGCTCGAGGTGAGCGCCGTGGCGCTCGGCGGCGCGCTCGCCGTCGCCCTGCCGACCGGCCTGATCCTGGGTCACATAGGCAAGGGCGAGTACTTCGCCGTGGGCTTCGGCAATGCGGGGCGTGCCGTGCCCGAGATCGCCGTGGTCTTCCTGCTTGCCGCGATCATCGGCATTGGGCTCGGCAACGTGGCTCTCGCGCTCGGGATCCTCGGTCTGCCGCCGATCCTTACGAACACGTTCGTTGCCGTGCGGCAGGTGGACCGGACCGCCGTGGAGGCCGCTGAGGGGATGGGCATGCGACCGTGGGAGGTGATCTTGCGGGTCGAGCTGCCGCTCGCCGCGCCCACGATCATGGCCGGGATCAGGACCGCGGCCATCAACATCTTCGCCACGGCAACGATCGCCTCGTTCGTCGGCCTCTCGACCCTCGGAGACCTGATCACCGGCCGCAACGTCTACGGCGACGACGGCGTCCTGGCGGGCGCGATCGTCATCGCAGTGCTCGCCGGTCTGATCGAGCTCGCGCTAGCGGGAGTGCAATGGCTCGTGACGCCCCGCGGCGTGAAGCTGCAGCGGGCGACCCGGTCCGCATAGGATCCCCGCGATGGCGTCGGCTGGCCATACCGTCCAAGCCGGAAAGGGGTTAGGAAGCGATGAGAGGTCTTCGAGTACGCGCTGCGTTCATGCTGGCGGTCGCCGCGGTGCTGGCGGTTGGGATTGCTGCCTGCGGCGGTGGTGACGACGAGACCACCACCGAGACCGGCACGTCGGCCAGCACCGACAACCTCATCCAGTCCAACCCCGCGAACGGCAAGACCACGATCACGGTGGGGTCGAAGAACTTCACCGAGGAGTTCATCCTCGGCGAGATCTACGCCCAGGGCCTCGAGGCGGCCGGCTACGACGTCAAGACCAAGCTGAACCTGGGATCCGAGACGATCGCCAAGAAGGCGATCGAGGACGGTGAGATCAGCGGCTATCCCGAGTACACGTCCACCGCCCTCGGGTCATTCTTCAGCGTGCCGGCGGACCAGATCCCGTCGAACGCCGAGGAGGCCTACGCCCAGGCCAAGACCGATCTGGCCAAGGACGGGCTCGTCGCCTATCCGCCGACGCCGTTCGCGGACTCGAACGCCGTGGGCACGCTCACCTCGACCGCGGACAAGCTGGGGCTGACCGACATCTCCGACCTGAAGGGCAAGTCGCAGGACCTCGTCCTCGCGGGGTCGCCGGAATGCCGCGAGCGGATCGACTGCCTTGCGGGTCTGGAGAAGAACTACGGTCTGCAGTTCAAGAAGTTCACCCCCGTGGACATCGGTCTGCGGTACACGGTGCTCGACAAGGGCGACGCCGACCTCTCGATCGTGTTCACGAGCGACGCTCAGCTCGCGAACACGAACAAGTACACCGTCCTCGAGGACGACAAGGGTCTGATTCCGGCCGGGAACGTGATCTTCATCGCCTCGAAGAAGGTGGCCGACGAGGCTGGGCCGGACTTCGGGAACACGATCGAGAAGGTGCAGGGGAATCTGACCCTGCCCGTGATCCAGGAGCTGAACGCCCGCGTCGACATCGACAAGGAGGAGCCGTCGGCCGTGGCTCACGACTACCTCCAGCAGAGCGGCTACATCAAGTAGCGAGTTCTTGGCTCAGAAGGGCGCCGGGGCCCGGAGGGTCCCGGCGCCGGCCGACGTCCAGGTGCCTATAGGGTCCCGGGCATGAAGCTCGGACTCAACCTCGGCTACTGGGGGATCGGACCGCGGGGGGACGAGGCCCTGGAGATCGTCCAGGCCGCCGAGCGCGCGGGATTCGACTCCGTTTGGGCCGCCGAGTCCTACGGCTCGGACGTCGTGAGCGTGCTGGCGTGGCTCGCTCCGCAGACGGAGACGATCCAGCTCGGTGCGGCGATCATGCAGGTCCCTGCGCGAGCGCCCGCCGCGGCGGCGATGGCCGGCTGCACCATCGACGCGCTCTCGGGCGGGCGCTTCATCTTCGGCTTCGGGCCGTCGGGGCCGCAGGTCTCCGAGGGTTGGTACGGCATCCCGTACGCGAAGCCCTGGGGGCGCACCCGCGAGTACGTGGAGATCGTGCGCAAGGTGGTCGCGCGGGAAGAGCGACTGGAGTACGACGGCGAGCACTTCAAGCTGCCGTTGCCGGGCGGCGAGGGCAAGGCGCTGAAGCTCAACTTCCACCCGGTGCGAAGCTCGATCCCGATCTTCCTCGGCGCGATCGGCCGCAAGTCGGTCGAGATCACCGCGGAGATCGCCGACGGCTGGATCCCGATCTTCTCGTCGCCCGACGCCTTCCGCGAGACCTGGGACGAACACGTGGAGGCCGGGCTGGCGAAGGCCGGCCGGTCTCGCGACGACCTCGAGATCTCGCCCACGGTCCAAGTCGCGGTCGACGGCGACACCGAGGCGGCGAATGCGGTGGTCAAGGCGGGCCTGCTGCTCTACCTGGGCGGGATGGGGAGCCGCAAGACCAACTTCTATGTCGACCTGACCCACCGCTTCGGGTTCGGCGAGGTCGCCGACGAGGTGCAGTCCCTGTACCTCGACGGCAAGCGCGAGGACGCCTACAACTCCATCCCGGACGAGCTCGTGGACGCGACCGCGCTCGTCGGAACCGAGGCCGAGGTGGCCGAGCGCGTCGAGCGCTACGGCGCCGCCGGAGTCGACCGGCTGATCGTCTCGCCCATCAGCCCGGAGCCGGACCAGCGCCTTTACACGGTCAAGCGCCTGGCCGAGCTGGCGGGCGTCGCCGCGCCCGCCTAGCCGAGTCGGGAGCCCGTAGCGGGCACCCAAGGGGGCCGCGTGGACAGTTTGTTTCGGATAACGACCTAAAGCTTCCCCAGGCGGTCAGGAACGCAACAACCGTCGGATCGTCGCGGCGATTCGGGCGGGCTCCTCCTTCACATGCTTGTAAGCGAATCGAAGCACCCGGTACCCGCGGACCGTGAGCGCCGCGTCTCGCGCTCGGTCGGCTTCGAACGAGATGGGGCCGCCGTGGTACTCGTAGCCGTCGACCTCCACGATCAGGCGGCTTTCCCGCCAGAGAAAGTCGACTAGGAAGCGGTCGACCCGTACGTTCACCTCCGGTGCCGGGATGCGATGGCGCCGGTATAGGCGCAGGAATTTGCGCTCCAGATGGCTTCGGGTTGGTGCCTCTTCGACCACGTCGTCCACCGGGAACCCGTGCGCTCGGGCCCGGTCGAATGCTGCCTCCCACTGCTCGCGCGGCAGCACCCCCTTAGGTCGCGAAGAGTGCGAGCTGGGGTCGTCACTGGGATCCGGTTGCGTCGGACGATCTCGCGGTCGGTGAGCGTCCTCGACCGATGCACGGCTATGTGGTGACCGGGACGGGGTTTCTTGTTGTGCGGCACGGTGACATGGACCGGTCCGGCATATCGCGGCAGCAGCTCCCACAACTGCGCGGCACTGTGATGGCTGACTGCCGCGGCCGTGGCGCACGCCTTCACCGCCGCGAGCCAAACGACCCTCTCGGCTGAGCCCAGCGTGTCCCACGGCGTAGACGCCGCGATCGAGCCGGTGTAGGCGGCCGGCCTTGGCCCGGCGGTGGATGCCGGCGCGCGTCAGTCCGCAGCTGAGCAGCTCAGACGTCGCGACGACCCCGTGATCGCGCTGGGCGACCTGGGACACGCGGGCGTCTTGTTGGGGCGGGGACCCCTTCGTACGCATACCGAGATAAAGGGTCCCCGCGAGCGGATTTCGCCCCCCGCCCCGACCGGCGTTCCCGGCCTAGCCGGCCTCCTGCGTCTCCACCCTCGGCTCCGGTGGCTCGATCGCCAGGTGCGGCAGCCGCCGCTCCATCCACGAGGGCAGGATCCACGTGATCCGCCCCAGGATCTCGAGCGTCGCCGGCACCAGGAGGCTGCGGATCACGAACGCGTCCAGGAAGACCGCGCCGGCGAGACTCAGCCCGAACATCTTCACGACCCGCTGGTCGATCAGGACGAACGACAGGAAGACGCAGACCATGATCGTCGCGGCGGCGGTGATCACGCGCCCCGTCGTCGCCAGGCCCCGCACCACCGCGCCCGAGGCGTCACGGCGGTGCGTCCACTCCTCGTGGATGCGCGATACCAGGAACACCTCGTAGTCCATCGAGAGACCAAAGACGATCGCGAACAGCAACACCGGGATGAACGCGTCGATCGGTCCGGGTTCGACGCCGAGCAGCCCACCCAGCCAACCGTGCTGGAAGACGGCCACGACCAGACCGAGCGACGCGCCGATCGACAGGAGGTTCATCAACGCCGCCTGGAGGGGGATCAGCAGCGACCGGAACACGAAGAGCAGCAGCAGCGCTGAGAGCAACACGATGATCGCGATGAACAACGGGAGCTTGTCGCTCAGCGTGTGGCTGAAGTCGATCTGTCCGGCGGTTACCCCGCCGACCAGGATCGTCGCCTGCGTTGCGCGTTCCACCCGCGGCAGCGTCGAGTCCCGCAGGCGATTGACGAGGTCCGTCGTTGCTTGGTCCTGCGGCGCGGACCGCGGATAGGCGAGGACCACCGCTGTGCGCCCGTCGGGCGTCAGCCGGGGTGGCGCGACCGACGCCACGTCGGGGTCGTGGCGCAGGACGGACGAGACGCGGTCGAGGGCCTGCTCGTCGCCGGCTCGCGGAAGCGCGGCGACCAACTGGAGCGGACCGTTGAACCCCGGCCCGAATCCCTCGGCGAGCAGGTCGTAGGCCTCGCGAGTCGTCTGGGACGGCGGGTCGTTGCCGGCGTCGCTCGTGCCCAGTCGCATCGTGAGCACGGGGGCGACCAGGACCAGCATGATCGCCAGGCCCGCGAGTGCGGCGGGCCAGGGGCGGCGCTGGATCAGCAGCGCCCAGCGAGCCCACAGCCCCTGCGTCGTGCTCGGGCCAGCGGTTGCGGCCTCGCCTCGGTCTCGCCGCCGCCGTCCGATCCTCGCCCCGAAGCGCGAAAGCAGGACGGGCAGGACCGTGAGCGCCGCCAGCATCGTCAGCAACACGGTCAGCGAAGCGGCCACGGCGACGCCGTAGAGGAAGCTGACGCCCAGGGCGAACATGCCCAACAGGGCGATGATCACGGTGCACCCAGCAAAGACGATGGCGCGCCCGGCGGTGTCCATCGCGGCCACGACGGACGCCTCGACATCGCCGCTCTGCCGGTAGCTCTCTCGGAACCGCGTGACGATGAACAGCGAGTAGTCGATCCCGACCCCGAGGCCGATCATCACCGCGAGCTCGGTCGCGAAGTCCGGCATGTCGAGGACCTGCGAGCCGAAGGCGATCAGCCCGACCCCCGTGCCGAGGCCGAGCAGCGCCGTGGCGATCGGCAGCCCCATCGCGACCAGCGACCCGAAGGTGATCAGCAGGACCACGATCGCGGCCAGGATTCCGATCGCCGTGGTGAACCCGAACGACGGCTGCTGTGCCTGCTGGATGGCCTGGCCCCCGAGCTCGACCTGAAGCTGGTCGGATTGCGCTCCCTGGGCGATCGAGATCACCCGGTCGACGGCCGACTTGGGCAGGTCGTTGGCGCGCTCATCGAAGCTCACCGTGGCGAACGCGATCCGGCCGTCCTTCGAGATCGCGTCGGATCCCTCGCGGCTGAACGGGCTGACGACTCCGCTCACGTGCGGCTGCCCGGCGACCTGGCGCAGCATCGGCTGGATCCGGGCTCGCTGCGCGGGCGTGTCGATGGGGCCGTTCGGAGCCCGGAAGACGATCTCGTCCTGGTCGCCGGCCTGGGCGGGGAACTTGCTCTGAAGCAGGTCGACGGCACGTTGGCTCTCGGTTCCGGGGAGCGTGAAGTTGGTCGCCTGGCGGGTTCCGATCGCGTTCGCGGCGATCGAGACACCGACGAGCGCCACGATCCACGCGACGAGGGTGATCCGACGGTGGCGCATGGTCCAGGTGGCGGCGCGGGCGAGGATGCCGGCGCGGGAGGGTGTGGCGGCGATCTCGGCGGGGGCAGCGTTTATACTCATTCTCACAAACCTTTTAGGTTTCAAATACTTTGAAAAGCGATGGAGTTATAGCACACAGATGGCGCAGGAGAACGGCAAAGGAAAGGACCCCAGGAAGGCCCTCGACGAGGAAGCCGTGGAGCTGGCGACGCTCCTGGCGGAGGTGGTCCATGCCGGCAAGCGGCGGAGCGGCCGGCCGCCGAGGGAGATGGAGGAGGCCGCGGAGCGTGAGGGGCTCGGACCGCGACACGCCCCCGTGCTCTTCGCGGTGGCGCTTGAGGGCGGGCTGAGCGTGAGCGAGCTCGCCGAGCGGGTGGGGTTGAGCCTCGCCACGACGAGCCTCCTCGTGGGCGAGCTGAGCCGCGCCGGCATCCTGACCCGAACCGAGGACGAGCGCGACCGCCGCCGGACCATCGTGACGATCGCCGAGGGCCGGGAGGAGCTCATCGGTGGGTGGGTTCGTCAGATCGTCCACCCGATGCGCAGCGCCCTGGATCGCATGTCGCCTCGAGGGCGCGCGGACTTCATGCGGGGGCTGCGAATCCTCGCCGAGGAAGTCACCCGTCATTCCGCCGAGGTCGAGGACGGCGCCCGGGTGCGTGGGTGAGGGGGCGTCAGCCCCCGAGACTGGCTGGTGCCGTTGCTGGTGAGAGGGATGAGGGGGCGTAGCCCCCGAAACTGGCTGGCGCCGTTGCCGGTGTGTATAGGCTCCCGCGTCTCGCGATGAGGGTCGGTGTCCCCAAGGAATCTCGGCAGGGCGAGCGTCGCGTGGCGCTCATCCCCGATGTCGTGCGCTCGCTCGAGGGCGAGAGTCTGGACGTGGCCGTCGAGTCCGGGGCCGGGGAGGCCTCCGGTCACCCCGATGCCGAGTATTCGGATGCCCGGGCGTCGGTCGGATCCTCGGACGACGCCTGGGGCGCCGACGTCGTGGCCAAGGTCGCGCTGCCGACGCTCGAGGAGATCGGACGGCTTCGCTCCGGGCAGGTGTTGATCGGCCATCTGGCGCCGCTCACCTCGGGCGACACGACCAAGGCGCTAGCGGAGGCCGGCGTGACCAGCTTCGCGATGGAGGCGATCCCACGCATCACCCGCGCGCAGGCGATGGACGCGCTCTCCTCGCAGGCCAACGTCGCCGGGTACGCGGCGACCTTGCTCGCGGCGACCGAGGTCGGGCGCTTCTTTCCGATGATGACGACGGCCGCGGGCACCGTCGCGCCGGCTCGCGTCCTGGTGTTGGGGGCCGGCGTCGCCGGCCTCCAGGCGGTCGCAACCGCGAAGCGGCTCGGCGCCGTGGTGACCGGCTTCGACATCAGGCGCGCGGCGTGGGAGCAGATCGCGAGCCTCGGGGGCAGGCCGCTCGAGCTCGACTTCATCCCGGACGCCGAGGCCGAGGGCGGATACGCCCGCCCGCTGACGGACGAGGAGAACGAGAAAGTTCGCGAGGCGCTCGCCGACGCGGCGACAAAGCAGGACGTAATCATCACGACCGCGCTGGTGCCGGGCCGTCGCGCGCCGGTGCTGATCACGGCGGACGCGGTGCACAACATGCAGCCGGGCTCGGTGATCGTCGACCTCGCCGGGGAGTCCGGTGGCAACTGCGAGCTCTCGGAGGCGGGCAAGACGGTGGTGGAGAACGGGGTCAAGGTCCTCGCTCCCCTCAATCTGCCGAGCAACATGGCCACGCACGCCTCGCAGCTCTACGCCAAGAACGTGGAGAACCTGCTCAAGCTCCTCGTGAGCGACGAGGGCGAGCTCAACCTGGACTTCGAGGACGAGATCATCGCCGGAGCGTGCATCACGCACGACGGTGAGATCAGGAACGAGCGCGCGCGGCAGGTCGCGGGGGTGGCCGCCTGATGCCCCTCATCACCGAGATCACGATCTTCGTGCTGGCCGCGTTCGTCGGCTTCGAGGTCATCTCCAAGGTGCCCACGACGCTTCACACGCCGCTGATGTCGCAGACGAACGCGATTCACGGGATCGTGCTTCTCGGCGGGCTGATCGTCGTCGGCCTCTCGGACTTCTGGCTCGACAACCTGATCGGCACGATCGCGATCGCGTTCGGCACGATCAACATCGTCGGCGGGTTCTTGGTCACGGACCGGATGCTCGGCATGTTCGTTCGGAGGCCCAACCCAACCCCGGAGGCCTCCTCCGCTTCCAGCGAGCCGAAGGCGAGCGATCAGCCGGCGAAGCCGGCTGCGGGGGCGTCCGGGTCCGATGAAGCACGGGCTTCCGCTCAGAACGGCTCTGACTCCGACGAGGCTGAGTGAAAATGCCCC
>JBKPFQ010000049.1:0-6549 GCA_046728915.1 Actinomycetota bacterium
AAGTACGAGGACGGCTCGGTCGGCGAGATCTTCCTCACCGACATCGGCAAGGAGGGCTCGACCCTGCGCGGGATGATGAACGCGTTCGCGACCGCGATCTCGATCGGCCTCCAGTACGGCGTGCCGCTCGAGGTGTTCGTGAAGAAGTTCAGCTACATGCGCTTCGACCCGGAGGGGATCACCAACAACCCGGAGATCCCGTTCGCGAAGTCGATGCCCGACTACATCATGCGATGGCTGGCGAGCCGCTTCATCGACGACATCGACGACCTCGAGGACCTGGGCATCCTCACCCAGGAGGTCCGGGCCCGCAAGGAGGCCCAGCAGTCCCTGTTCGCCGAGGAGTCAAACGGCGGCAACGGCCACGGCAACGGCCACTCGGCCGATGAGCCGGCGGCGGCCGGTTCGGTCCCCGCAACGGCCGCGCTCACCGACACGCCGCCGGTGATCCCGGCGAAGATGTCGGGGACCGACCTGGGTCCGGCGTGCGAGCAGTGCGGCGGCATGATGCAGCGGACCGGCTCGTGCTACACGTGCTCGAGCTGCGGCAACAACACCGGCTGCGGCTAGTTAGCTCAATAGAGCCCGCGACGGAGAATCCATCAGCCGGCCCCTGAGCATCGGCATCGTCGGAGGGTCGGTCGCGGGCTGCCTGATGGCGGTCGAGCTGCGGAACGCTGGCCACCGGGTCACGGTCTTCGAGCAGTCTCACGCAGAGCTGAAGGGCCTGCTGGGCGCCGGATTGGGCACGCCCACGCCGATGTTCCAGACGCTACTCGAGCGCGGGCTCGTCGATCCGGACCTGCCGCACATGACCCTCGAGTTCATGGAGTTCGTCGGCCGCGTGCCCGGCTCGCGTCGCGGGCACGTCGCGTTGCGACTGCCCCCGATCTTCGTCGCGTTCCACTGGGGCGACTTCTATCGCCGGCTACGCGCGAAGGTACCCGACGACGTCTACCTCGCCGGTCGTGCGGTCGAGCGCGTCGCCTCGGAGGCGAACGGGGCGGTGATCCAGCTGGGCGACGGGACGGAGCACGGCTTCGACCTCGCGGTGGCCGGGACGGCTATCGCTCGGGCATCCGGAGTGCCCTGTTCCGGACTGCGACCCCGCGTACCGTGGATACGTGTGCTGGCGCGGGCTGCTGGAGGAGCGCGAGATGGAGCCGGCCGAGCTGATGGATTCGAATTTCGCGCGCTTCGGGTGCCACGGCATGCCCGGGTCCTTCCTGTATCCGGTCACCGGCGCCGACGGCTCCGTGACCAGGGGCGAGCGGCTCATCAACTGGGGCTGCTACGTGGAGATGCCCGCCGCCGACCTTGACGACTTCTTCATCGACCGCGAGGGACGGCGACACGACGGCACGATCCCGCCGGGGCACCTGCGCCTGGAGCACGAGAGCCGCTTCAAGGCCATGGCGCGGGAGAGCCTTTCCCCGACTACGCGGACATCGTCACCGCGAGTCGGGACACCTTCGCGCAGGAGGTGTTCTCGGCTTCCATTCCCGACTACCGCGTGGGACGAATCTGCTTCGCCGGCGACGCGGGGGCGGTGGCGCCGCCCTTCACCGGCAGCGGCATCTTCAAGGCGGCCAGTGGCTTCCGCGGTGCCCCAGGGCGGCCAGGGAGGGGCGCCCCGACTTCGGCGCGATGGCAACGCCATCAACCTGGGGCGGGCCCTCTCCGCGCACGAGGACGTCGACGAGGCCCAGGACCGCCGCCGACATCATCGAGCTCGGCCAACTTCGATCAGAGACGAGGGCTTCACCTTCGTGGCGTCAACGGGAACGAGCGGACGGCAGTACGACCGAGCCTTCATGGATACCGCGAGCGCCGCGGAATGGTTGGGAGCTAGCGATGACGCCCAGGCCCGATCGTCACCATTACCAGCGGTGTGATCGCCTTCGCAACGGCACCGAACTGGGCCGAGCAGGTCGTCGCCATCGCCACTGCGGTGCTGGCGCTGGGCGTGTTCGGCGCCGTCGCCGCGGCGGTGTTCGGCGCCCAGCAGGTGCGTGAGGCGCGACGCACGCGGCAGGCGCAGATGGCGGCCGAGTTCTTCCGTCGCTGGAACGAGGACTCGCTGGTCGAAGCGCGGCGCCTGACCGCCAGCTTCGCCACGCCCGAGGAGCTCGCCTCCGCCTTCCGGCGCTACGTCACCGAGAACGCCCCGGAGGCCTACGTCCTCTACCGGGAGCTCGACTACTTCGAGCAGCTCGCCGCGCTGGAGCGCTCGGGTGGCGTCGACTTTGAATTGATCAAGTCGCTCGTCGGGCGCACGCTTGTCGAGCGCTGGGAGATGTGGAGCCCAGCGCTCCGTGCGGTACACGGGGAGGACGTCTATCCCCTCTATCGCGACCTCGTCGCGCGAATGCGCGCGGCTCTCGAGGGACGGAGCGAGTCGATGGGCGGTCTGTCGTCAGGCGGGGTGTTGCGGCCGTAATCGGACCGTCCGGTCCTCGCGCCTCGTGAGCTGTCGCTAGATCGCCTCGAGAAGGTCGTTGCAGGCCTGCTCGCAGTTCCTGCACTCTTCTGCGCTGACGCGGCAGTGCTCCATGCCGCGCGCAGCATGCCGCTCGCACTCGTCAGCGCAGCTCCTGCAGACGGCGATGCACGCCTCGAGCTGCGCCCGGGTGACGTTGGCGTCGCGCTCCGTCTGCCGGCTCACCACCCGACCCGTGGCGGTGCAGATGTCGGCGCAGTCGAGGTCGAGGCGAATGCACTTGAGGAGCGACTCGATCTGTCCCCGCTCGGCGAGGCAGCTGTCGGCGCACGCGGTGCACGCCTCCGCGCAGTCCGAGCACGCGTCGATGCAGCGCGCCAGGAGCGCCTTGTCGACGCTCAACTCATCTGGATAGGTGTCGAGCATTCGTTCGGCAACGGTCATCCGATCCCCTTTCGAACCGCGACTCGCCGGCGAGAAGAAGGATAAGCCGGCGCCGGCCGGGGTCGCGGAATCGCGCGGGGCACTTGCGCGCTCTGCTTCCTACGGCCAACCGGCGCCCGGCGCGGGCGCCTCCGCGGTCAGCACCTGGCCCGTTCTTGACCCCGTGAGCATGTTCTCGGGGCCCTTCCACTCGGTCGCCATCATGAACAGGGTCAGCCGGTCGGCGCCGCCGAGCGCGCAGGCGAAGCACCCGCGGTCGAGCTCGATCGTCTGAAGCACCTCGCCACCCTCGCGAACCCGCACGCAACGCTTGTTCGGGACATCGCCATACCAGACCGCGTTCTCCGTGTCGATGCAGATGCCGTCGGGGACTCCGTCGCCGAGGTCTGCCCACATCCGTCGGTTCACCAGACCGCCGTCGTCCGCGATGTCGAACGCCGTGAGGCACTTCCCGTAGGAGTCGGCGACGATCAGGGTCGAGCCATCCGGAGCCACGAGCATCCCGTTCGGGAAGGCGATGTCGTCGGCCACCCGGCGAGCTGAGCCATCTGGCGTGACGAGCGCTACGCATCCGGGTGCGAACTCCGCGCCGGCCATCATGTCGAAGCCGGGGCCGTTGACGTAGGCATTGCCACGACGGTCCACGACCAGCTCGTTCCCCGGCGGGGGATCGGAGACGCCCGTCAGGTCTCCATGGGTCACGAGGGAGCCGTCGGGCTCCCGGCCCAAGAGAAGCCCCTCACGCGCGGAAACCACGAGCAGGCGCCCGTCGGGGAGCCAGTCGACACACAGTGGAAACGACCGCCCGTGGAGGACGACCTCGCTGTGGCCCTCGAGATCGAGCGCGATCACCTCTTGGGTGCCCCAGTCGGAGAACCACACGCGGCCGTCGTGCCAGCGCGGCTGCTCGCCGAACATGAGACCGGTCATCAGAGTTTGCACGTCGGGCATGCCGCGGCTCCTTTCTGCGGCCTCGAGTTCAAAACCAGATGGTCCCATGCACGTAAGTGCTCAGTCCCGTTGACCGCCGCCTTCCGTCGGCTCCGCCGTCAGGGGGTGGGCCCGAGTCTCTTCAGCCGCCGCTCGCCGAGACCCTCGAGCCTCAATGCATCGCGTTGTTCTCGGCCTCGCGCAGCCGCTTGGCCATCGCCCGGAAGATCTTGGCGGCGACTGAGGGGACCTCGCTGATCAGCGAGTAGAAGCTCCGTGAGTCGAGAACCAGCAGCTGCATGTCGGTGAGCGCGGTGACCGTCGCCGTACGGGGCCCCTGATCGAGCAGCGACATCTCGCCGAACGCCGAGCCGGGGCCAAGCGTGCTCGTCCGCTTGCCCCGCACCGAGACCTTGGCCCTGCCTTCGACGATGACGAAGAACTCTCGACCTGGGTCGCCCTGACGAGTAAGAACCCTTCCCTCCGGCACGTCGACCTCGTCGGCCAGGGAGGCGATGCGGGCGAGCTCGCGATTGGAGCAAGCGGAGAAGAGGGACACATCGCCAAGGAGCCCCACCTTCGCGTCGCGGCCCCTACGGAGAACCGACATGGATCGGATTCTCTCACCCCTTCCGCGCCGCAGCAAACTCCTCGGCGACGACGTCGTCGGTTGTCGGTTGCATCGCGATCTGACGGCGACTACCGTGCTCCGCCCGAGGTCCGAGTGGGCGGCGGCGCAGATCTCCTGATGAAGCGATCCGGCAGAGCGGCCGTTGCGCTCGCCGCCGTCCTCGCGATCGGTCGTGGCCAGCTCCACCCAGCCCAAGGAACCCACGTCGTTTACGAGCGTGGGCCCGGCGCGGCGTCGCGGCTGCCAGAGCGAGACGATCGCGCCCGTCGGGTCGCGGATCGGGGCCGCGCGTCCTTGGCCGAGCGCGTCGAAGGGTTCGCGGAGGACGTCGGCGCCCAGGCCATCGACGCGGGTCGCGGTCGCATCGGCGTCCTCGACCAGGATGTACGGGGTCCAGTGCGGCACCACCCCTGCGGCATGTGCCTCGGGAGTCTGGCGGTAGAGGATCGCGACCTCCTCGTCGCCGTGGCACAGCACGGTGAACGCGTCGGCCGCACCGACCTCGTCGGACCGCCAGCCGAAGAGCCGCGAATAGAACCACTTCGCCCCCTCGACATCCGCGGTCGCCAGTCCCACCCAGCAGAACGCGCCGCGCTCGTACCTCGGAGCGGTGCTCATGCCTTCGGTTGCCACAGCGCGATCTCGGCGCCGGTGGGCACGGCGAGGATGCTGCGCCAGCCCGCCGGGCCCTCGCTTGGCTCGAGCACCACCGTGGCCCCGAGCAGCTCGGCTCGCGAGGTCGACCGTGCGACGTCCTCGACCTCGACGTACGGAAGCCAGCTCGGTCGCTCGACCTCTGCCTCGACCACCCCCGCCTCGATGCCGAACGCGGGCTCCAGCGCGAGGTAGGAGCCGGTCTCGCCTCGGACGGTCTCGACGCGCCAGCTGAACAGGCCGGTGTAGAAGGCGCAGGCGCGCGCCAGGTTGTCCGTGCGGAGCTCGATGTGGACGATCGGGTTGCCCTGGGCCGAATTCATCCCTCTGCCCCCTTTGACGGAGCGTTCTCTCGAAACTCAGCGCAGGCGGTGAATCCGGGGGGCGCGGCCCGTCTAAATTCGTGAAGTGCGCTTCGCTGCCACAGGAGACCTGGCCGAGGATCGCCCGCTGCTCGACGCCGCTCGCGCGGGGGACGAGGAGGCCTTCGGCCGCATCGTCGCCGGTCAGCGCGGCATGCTAGAGGCCCATTGCTACCGGATGCTCGGCTCGGCGCATGACGCCGAGGACGCGGTTCAGGAGACGTTGCTGAAGGCCTGGCGGGCACTGCCCGGTTACCGGGGTCAAAGCTCGCTTGGAACCTGGCTTCACCGGATCGCGACCAATGTTTGCATCGACGCGATCCGCCAGCGCCCGAAGCGGGTGCTGCCGATCGACTACGGCCCGCCGAACGCGGCGAGCCTCAATGATTCGGCGGAGCCGATCCGCGAGCCCGTCTGGCTCGAGCCCTTTCCGGACCGGGAGCTCGGATCCGAGGAGGTACCCGCCACCCCCGAGGCTCGCTACGAGCAGCGGGAGGCCGTCGAGCTGGCGTTCGTCGCCGCCCTGCAGCACCTGCCCGCCAAGCAGCGGGCCGTCCTGATCCTGCGGGACGTCCTGGGGTTCTCCGCCAATGAGGTGGCGGTGGTCCTCGAGACCACGGTTGCCTCGGTGACCAGCGCTCTTCAGCGAGCTCGCCAGGGGCTCGAGCGACGGCTGCCCGATCAAAGCCAGCAGGCCACGATTCGATCGCTTGGTGACGCGCGAGTGCGGGAGCTGGTCGAACGCTTCGCGAACGCATTCGAGGGCGGCGACGTCGGGGCGATCCTCGCGCTGCTGGCCGAGGACGCGACCTTTTCGATGCCCCCATATCCGGGCTGGTGCCGGGGCAGGGAGGCGATCGAGCATTCCTGGCTCATGCCGAGCGGCGCGCCCTCGCAGCTCCGCTACGTGCCCACGAGCGCCAGCGGCCAGCTCGCCCTGGGTGTCTACCGGCGCGACGACGAAACCGGCCGCTTCCTCCCCACCTGCCTCGACGTGCTCACGGTCGACGACGGCCGGATTCGCGAGGTCATCGCCTTCCGTTCGCTCGAGGACTACTCGCGCTTTGGGCTCCCCGAGAGCCTCCCAG
>JBKPFQ010000050.1:0-5572 GCA_046728915.1 Actinomycetota bacterium
TTCTCGCTGTCCAAGGGCTACAACATGACCGGCTGGCGCTGCGCCGCGATCCTCGGCAACGCCGACGCCGTCGGCTCCTACTGGCGGCTAAAGACGAACATCGATTCCGGCATGTTCGAGGCGCTCCAGCTGGCGGGCGCGGCGGCGCTTGCCGGGCCGCGAGGTGCGATCGAGGAGATGAACGCCGTCTACGCGCGCCGCCGTGACTTGCTCGTCGACGCCCTGCGCGAGACCGGCGTCGACGTGGAGCCGCCCAAGGGCACGATCTACGTGTGGGCTCCGGTTCCGAGCGGGCACACCTCGACCTCGTTCGCCGAGCTGGTGCTGGAGGAGGCCGCCGTGGTCGTCTCGCCCGGCTCCATGTACGGGCCAAGCGGCGAGGGGTTCTTCCGCATCAGCCTCACGACGCCCGACGACCGGATTACCGAGGCCGTGGCGCGTCTTCGCGAGCACCTGGCGTAGCGGTCGGATCGCCGCTGGTCGGCCAACCGGCGCAGGGGTCTCGGTCGCTTGGTGGAATAGGCACTTAATCCAGTGCCAACAATCTCTTTAGGTGCATCCATTACGGTCCCGGATTCCTCAAGCCCGTCACGGGTACGGGTCAATCGAGAGAGATGGTCCAGCTAGGCATACTGCTCGCCCTCGCCTGCGCGCTCATTGCGAACGTCGGGTTGCTCTGCAAGTACCGCGGGGCGATCGCGGCGCCGACGGTGGAGCTCCGCCGGCCGATGCACAGCGCCGTCGCGCTGTTCCGCTCCCGGTGGTGGACCATCGGATTCATAATCGCCTTCGTTGCGTGGACCCTCCATGTCGCCGCCCTGTCCGTGGCGCCCCTCTCGCTGGTGGAGACCACGATCTCTGGTGGGATCCTCCTTCTCGCCTGGCTCGCGGAGCGATGGTTCGGGGTCAAGGTGGGCGCCCGTGAGTGGATCGGCCTCGGACTCTGCGCGATGGGCCTCGGCCTGCTCGCCGTGACTTCGGCCGGGGGCGGCGGGGCGAGCTCCAACTACTCGTTCGAGGCGATGGTCTCGTTCGAGGCCGCCGCAGTGGGGGTCGGTGCGGCACTCCTGCTGTCGGGTAGCGCCGGGGCGCCGGGACGTGCGACCGGCCCCGCGCTGGGCATCGCGGCCGGGCTGATGCTCGGCGTCGCCAACGTTGCCGTGAAGGCGCTGACGGGGACCGTGCCGGGGGATCCACTCGCCATCCTTAGCCCGTGGACGCTTACGGCTCTCGCTGCCGGCGCGGGCGCTTTTTTGGCGCTGGGACGAGGCCTGCAGACGGGCGGCGCGATCGCGGTGATCACGTTGAGCTCGGTGAGCGCGAATCTCGTCTCGGTAGCCGGGGGGATCGCAGTGTTCGGCGATCCGATGGGTGGCGATCCACTCGCCATCGCTGCCCGCTCGACCGCCTTCGCCGCCATCATCGCGGCGGTGATCGTTCTTCCGGCGCCCGGTCGACCCGCTCACGCTCGCGCCTAGCTGCAGGCCCACAGCTCCGGCGGACGGCCAACGATGGATGGATAACGGCGCCTATAGCGTCGGTCTTCCAACCATCGCATGCCTAGGAGGCGGCTGGCCTGATCGGCTAGGGTGCCTCGCGCGATGAGCTTGGACGCGGAGCGGCAGCCGGTGGGTCCCAGTTACGAGCTCCCAGCCCGGTATGGCAGCCGCTTCTTCATCGAGGGGGTGCCGGACACCAAGTTCCCGGAATCGGGGATGTCGGCCCCCGACGTCTACCAGCTGATCCAGGAGGAGATGGAGCTCGACGGCGACCCGGGGCGCAACCTGGCCACGTTCGTCACCACCTGGATGGAGCTGCCGGCGAAGCTGATCATCGCCGAGAACCTCCACCGCAACTTCATCGACCACGCCGAGTATCCGCGCACGGCTGAGATCGAGCGCCGCTGCATCCGGATGCTCGCCGACCTCTTCAACGCCCCCGGCGAGACGAACGGCGCCCGCTGCCAGGGCTCCTCGGAGGCGATCATGCTCGGAGGGCTCGCCGCCAAGTGGCGGTGGCGCAAGGCGCGTGAGGCCGCGGGCAAGGACTTCAGCAAGCCGAACATCGTCTACGGCCGCGACGTCCACGTCGTTTGGGACAAGCTCTGCCGCTACTTCGACGTGGAGCCGCGCACGGTCCCGCTGAAGCCGGGCAAGTACGTGATCGGCCCCGATGACGTCGAGCCCCTCGTCGACGAGAACACCATCGGGGTCGTGGCGGTGCTGGGGACGACGTTCACGGGCCACGCCGATGACGTCGTCGGAATCGACGAGCTCCTGAGGGGGCTCCGCGACAAGCGGGACCTCGACGTGCCGATCCACGTGGACGCCGCGAGCGGCGGCTTTGTGTGGCCGTTCCTCTACCCGGACGAGCACTGGGACTTCCGCCTCGAGCAGGTGAGGTCGATCAACGTCTCCGGGCACAAGTTCGGGATGGTCTATCCGGGCGTCGGCTGGCTGGTGTTCAGGGAGACAGGCGACCTTCCCGAGGACCTCGTCTTCTACGAGAACTACCTGGGCGAGACCGACGCCACGTTCACCCTCAACTTCTCGACTGGGGCATCGCACGTGCTCGCGCAGTACTACAACTTCTGTCGCTTCGGCAGGCAGGGCTACGCCGAGATCATGGGCGCGATGCAGAAGAACGCGAACTACCTGGGCGAGCAACTCAAGGAGGGCGGTCAGTTCGAGCTGATCGGCGAAGACGAGCCGCAGCTGCCCCTGATCACGTTCAAGCTCGCCGGCGAGGATCTCGGCTATGACGAGTTCGATGTCTCCGCCCAGCTCGCGGCCGAGCGCGGGTGGATGGTCCCCGCGTACACGCTCCCGCCGGACGCCCAGGACGTCACCGTGATGCGCGCCCTGGTGAAGGAGAACGTCAGCCACGCCGCGGGCCAGACCCTGGCCGACGACATCGCTCACGCCTGCGAGACGCTCACCAAGAAGGGCGGCCTCCACGAGCGCGACCGCAAGCGAATCAAGACCGGCACCGGTTACTGAATGGCCTGGGTGATGCTCATCAGCGCGGGTCTGTTCGAGACCGCGTTCGCGGTCTCCCTGGACCGGAGCGAGGGCTTCACGAAGATCGTGCCGACGATCCTCTTCTGCGTATTCGCGCTCGCGAGCTTCGGGCTCTTGAACCTGGCGCTACGGGACCTGCCGGTGGGGACCGCCTACGCGGTGTGGACCGGGATCGGCGCGGCCGGGACGGCGATCGTCGGGATGCTGGCGCTGGGGGAGCCGGCCACCCTCGTGCGGATCGGAGCGATCTCGCTGATCGTGGTCGGCGCCATCGGCCTGCAGGCCGTCGAGAGCCACTGAGGGCCGGGGGCTAGGCGGCCGCCGGGAGCTTGCCCTCGGCCTCGAGGGTGTCGCGCAGGCCCTGCTCCAGGCCGCGCGGCGAGTAGCCGAGCTCGGCCATCGCCTTGTCGTGCTTGGCCCAGAAGGTGACGTTGTCCGCAGAGCTGATCAGCTCCCGCAGGTTGGGCCCCTGGTTCATGACCTTGCCCACGATCGGTCCCATGGGGGTCATCGCCTTCATGAGACTGGTGGGCAGGGCGCGCTTCGGCGCCTTCTTGTCCGTCACCTGAGCGAGCGTGTCGATCAGCTCGCGCATGGTGGTGATCTGCCCGCCGAGCACGTAGGCCTCGCCGACCTTGCCCTTATCTAGGGCGAGCAGCACGCCCGTCGCCACGTCGTCGACGTGGACCATGTTGAACCCGAGCTCCGGGAAGGCGATCAGCGGCATCTTGCCGCCCAGGAACTGGTTCATCTGCCGGCCGATCGCCGAGTGGTCGTCGGGCCCGTATACGCCCCCCGGCTGGACGATTACGCAGGGGAGGCCCTCGTCGGCGATCAGGCGCTTCGCGATCCGGTGCGCCTCGACCTTGGTCTCCTCGTAGTAGGAGGTGTAGCCGGTGCCCGGGTGCTCGTAGCTTTCGTCGACGACCTGACCCTTCGTGTTGCCGAACGCGCCCACGGTCGAGATGTAGACGACCTTGGGGACCTTCGCCTCGAGCGCCGCCCGCAGCACCGTCTCGGTGCCGACGACGTTCGCCTCGTACATGGCGCGGTGCTCGCTCTCCGGGATGCCGAGCTCGTAGACCGCCGCACCGTGGATGACGGCGTCACAACCCTCCATGCCGCCGCGGATGGCGTCCGCGTCGGAAAGCGACCCCGGCACGAGCTCGCAGCCGAGCTCCTGCAGCGCGGTTCCCTTCCCGGGTGTGCGCACGAGCGCGCGGACCTCGTCACCTCGCTCCCGAAGCCTGCGCACGACGTGGCCGCCGATGAACCCGGTGCCCCCCGTGACGAAGACCCTCATCGGCGCGAAGCCTATCCACGCACGGCCTCTGCCGCGTCCGCACGCTCCCCTCCATTGCCCTGCCTACACTTGACGTGGATGCAGCGAACCCGCAACGGTCGTACCGCCGAGACGAACGACGACGCCGGCGCCAGCGGGATCCAGAACCCCCGCGCCCGCCAGCGCGCCCTCTGCCTAGGGGTTCGGCCGAGTCCCGCAGCCGACAGTGATCCGCTCGCCGAGCTGAAGGAGCTCCTTCGTACGGCCGGCGTGGCGAACGTGGGCGAGGTCGTCCAGGTTCGGTCTCATCCCGATCCCGACCGCTACGTGGGCCGCGGTAAGCTGGCCGAGGTCAGGGACGAGATCTCTCGCTCGAACGCCAACCTCGTGGCCTGCGACGACGAGCTGGTGCCGCGGCAGGAGCGAAATCTCGAGCAGGCGCTCGGCGTCCCCGTGATCGACCGCACCGCGGTGATCCTCGACATCTTCGCCGACCACGCGCACAGCGCCGAGGGAAAGCTTCAGGTCGAGCTCGCGCAGCTCGAGTACAACCTCGCGCGGATGCGCGGCTTGTGGACCCACCTCGAGCGCCTCGGGGGCGGGATCGGGACGAGGGGCCCGGGCGAGTCACAGATCGAGACGGACCGGCGCCTGGCGCGAGACCGGATCGCGAACCTGCGGCGCCGCCTGGAACGGCTGGAGCGGAACCGCGAGGTGATGCGGGCGCGTCGGAGCGATTCCGCCCTCCCGATCGTGGCGCTCGCCGGCTACACGAACGCGGGCAAGTCGACGCTTCTGAACGCCATGACCGGCGCGGGGACCGGGGTGGGGGAGAGGCTCTTCCACACGCTCGACCCCACGACCCGCGCGTACCGTCACCATGGCCGGCGCTACCTGCTCACGGACACGGTCGGCTTCATCCGCAAGCTCCCGCATCAGCTGGTCGAGGCCTTCAAGGCGACGCTCGAGGAGACCGCGCTCGCCGATCTCATCCTCCACGTGGTCGACGCCTCCGAGCCCGAGCGCCGGCGCCGCGACGCGATCGACGCGGTGGATTCCGTGCTCGAGGAGATCGGTGCCGGATCGACGCCGCGGCTCTTGGTCTACAACAAGGCCGACCTGCTGGACCCAGCGGACGCGAACGAGCTCACGATCCGGGACCCGGGATCGATCGCGGTCTCGGCTACCGGTGGGGAGGGGCTCGAGGGGCTCCGCGACCGCATCGAGTCGAGCTTCCAGGAGACGCTGGCGCCCCTCGAGCTCCTGCTGC
>JBKPFQ010000051.1:0-10598 GCA_046728915.1 Actinomycetota bacterium
ATCTTCACCACCGGGACGCTCGCCGCGTAGGTGAGCACGAGCGCCATCTGAAGCAGGGTCTCGAGCTTGTCGCGTACGGCGTCAGCGGTCGACTCGGCAAAGGTCTCCGCGCAGTCGCCTCCCTGTAGAACGAACGCCTCACCCCGGGCTACGGCGGCCAGCCGGTCCTTGAGCTGGTCGCATTCGCCGGCGAAGACGAGCGGTGGTTGTTCTGCCAACTCGGCCGCGACGGCCCGCACATGCGTGGCGTCCGGCCAGTCCGGCTGCTGGGCGGCCGGAAGCCCGCGCCAGGCGTCGAGATCGCCGAGGTCAATCGGCCGGGTGCTCACAGGGTCAAGGCTAGGGCGCGTGCTTCCCCCGCGCGTTTGCGCCGGTGGTCCTAGGGTTTCGCACCATGGCTCACGGCACGCACGACTTCGAGGACGACGCGCGCAACGAGCGCGTTCTCATCTGGATCAACGGCGAGCTCGTGCCGCGCGAGCGGGCGGTCGTGTCGGTGTTCGACGCGGGCTTCGTCCTCGGTGACGGCGTGTGGGAGGGTCTGCGCGTGTGGGCGGGCCATCCCGCCTTCCTGGAGCGGCATCTCGACCGCCTCTTCGAGGGCGCGAAGGCCATCATGCTCGACGTTGGCCGCAGCCGCCGCGCGCTGACCGAGGCGATCTACTCAACGCTGCGGGCCAACGACATGACCGACGGCGTGCACGTGCGGCTGATGATCACCCGCGGCGTCAAGCGCACTCCCTACCAGGATCCGCGCCTGACGATCGGGCCCGCGACCGTCGTGATCATCGCCGAGCACAAGGAACCGCTGCCGGCGACGGCGACCGAGGGCATCACGCTCTTCACGACGCACCTGCGTCGCGCCGCGCCGGACACGCTCGACCCCAAGCTCAACTCGCACTCCAAGCTCAACGACATCACCGCCTGCATCCCGGCCTACACCGCGGGCGCCGACGAGGCACTGATGCTCGACCCGCAAGGATTCGTGGCGACGTGCAACTCGACGAACTTCTTCGTCGTCGTAGGCCCCGACGACGCGCCGGGGGTGCTGACCTCCGACGGGCGCTACTGCCTCGCAGGGATCACGCGCGCCAACGTGCTGGAGATCTGCCGTGCCAACGGCATCCCGGCGCGCGAGACGACGTTCAGCCTCACCGACGTCTACGCCGCCCGCGAGGCGTTCGTCACCGGCACCTTCGCTGGCGTCGTGCCCGTCCGGTCCGTGGACGGTCGGACGATCGGCGATGGCCGCCGCGGGCCGATGGTCGAGCGCCTTCAGGCCCTGTACCGCGAGCTCGTCGAGGCCGACGTGGCGGGACGCGTCCCGCCATGAGCGAGGTCGTGCGCGTGGCGATGTGGTCCGGCCCGCGGAACATCTCCACGGCGATGATGCGCGCGTTCGAGAACCGCCCCGACACGGTCGTCGTCGACGAGCCGCTGTATGCCGCCTACCTCGCCCGCACCGGCATCGACCACCCGGTGCGGGAGGCGGTCATGGCTTCCCAGCCCACCAACCTCGCCACGGCCGTCGCCAGGCTCCGCGCAACTGCCGCCTGGCCTTCGCGTCCACTACGCCAAACACATGGCGCACCACGTCTCCCGCGATATGGACCTGCGCTGGACGCTTGGATTCCGCAACGTGTTGCTCATCCGCGACCCGGTCGAGGTCGTCGCGTCGTACGTGCGTGCCCGGGAGACCTGCGGGCCGGACGACATCGGGCTGCCGCAGCAGGGATGGCTGCTGGAGCTGTGGGACGAGCACGATGTCGAGGTGCCGATCCTCGACGCGAGCGACTTCCTGCGCGCGCCCGAGGCGCATCTGCGCTGCCTGTGTGACTGGCTGGGCATCCCGTTCACCGCCCGGATGCTGTCCTGGCCGCCGGGCCCGCGCCCGTCCGACGGCGTGTGGGCGCCACACTGGTACACCGCCGTCTGGTCCTCCACGGGATTCGAGCCCTGGCACCCGCGGGAGACGACCCTCTCCGACCACGACGCCGCCGTCGCCGATGCCTGCCGCCCGATCTACGCGACGCTGCACGCCCGCCGGGTGCGGGTGTGAGCGGGCGCCGCATCCGCGTTACGAGTGGTCGCCCGGCACGGTCCGCGCGACCGTCATGGACTCGAACATTTGCAAGTCGGGAATCTGGGAGATGCGGGTCGCTCCCCGCGACGGCGGCAGTCACATCGAGGTCGTCAACCACCGACAGTTCAAGGGGAAGGGCCACGTGCTCTCGCGGCTGGGCTTCTGCTCTTCGGTCGCTCGGTTCTCAAGCGCGACCTCGAGAAGACCCTCACATCCTGCGCGAGCGGGGTGGCTCTTCAGCGGGACAGCAAAGGCACGCGGACTAACTCGCGGCTTGTCGTCGGCCCGATCGACTGGGCCATGTGGCGCGTGCTCGTCTGAGTATCTGTACCTTTCTGGCCAGCCAGCCATTATCCAAATTGGCGAGATGGAACCTCTATGTATTGCCGCACTGTAGGAGGAGGCATGAAAGGAATTCGTAGCGGTGGGCTCATAGCAGCGGTCGCGATCGGCGTCATGTTCGCCGGGCTCGCGCCGGGGGTCAGCGCCGCCGGCACCACCAAGTACCACCCGCGCGGATGGCATAGCCAGGTCGAATACGGTCCCGGGCTCTGCGTTCCGGCCATCAACTGCCCGAAGGTGACGAACTCGCGTCGTTCTGGTCACCTGATGACGAAGCTCAACAGCCTCACCGGGGTCGCCGCGCAGTCTCGTGGTATCTGGCAGAGCACGCCGTTTCGCTACCGAGGCGCGAAGGGCAAGCGTCCGAACCGCCTCACGCTCAAACTCCTCCGTCGCTCGGGGGTCGCCGCGCTTCTCGACGTGGTGGGTAATTCGGCCAACTACACGGTCGAGATCATCAAGCAAGGCAATGGGGTCGCGGTCGCGCCAATCGACCACCGCAGGGTCAGGCAGACCAAGAATTGGACGCGGGTCAGCGTCCGTTTGCGTCCCGGCGCGCTGCAGATCGGGCGTCGCTACTACGTCAGGGTGACGAGCGAGTTCAAAACCGGGGTCGACGTGTTCCCTAGAGCGGCCATGGACTACACGCGCATCCTCCTCCGCGCCTCCCGCAAGGGACGTCGCGGTCACACCGCCGTCCTCCATCACAACCGGCTGCGGATTCGGGTCGGATGCCCAACCAAGTACCGGCCCGGTAAGTGCAAGGTCAAGACGGTAGGGGTCGTTCACCGACGCGGGCCTGCGGTCACCCGGCGGGGCTCTGCACGCGTGAGGGCTGGTCACCACAGATACGTGACGATGCGCGTCCGCCATCACTACCGGCACTGGGTCCAGACGCACAAGCGAATCCTCGTGCGTGAGCGGCTGCGGGTGCATCACCACACCCATCGCGTCTACCGGCTCTACAGGATCGTTCGCCGCTAAGGTCCAGATGCACTCGCCCATGCCCCGCGCCTCAACCAGGTAGCCTCTCCGCAGTCTCGACCCGAGCGGGTTCGGAGGGAGAGTCATCGTCCGACCGACCAAAGGAGCAGGGATGCCGGCTATTGCCGTCCACACACGCCGCGCGCTGATCGCGGCGCTCGCGATCGTCGCGACCGCGGTCGCGCTGTTCGCCGCCGCCGATCGCGCCGCTGCGGATAGCAATTGCCCGAACACGTTCCGGGTTCTGCACAACGACCACATCGGCAAGCTCTCGCTGCGCGCCGGCGCCTACCGGATCACCGTGATCAACAAGGACAAGCTGAGCTGCCAGCGCGCCTCCGACCTGTTCACGAAGTTCCTCCAGGACTACGACGGGAGGTTGCCGAACGGCTGGAAGGTCAAGGTGAAGCAGTCCGGCTTTGTGAAGTCATCCCAGAAGGGCTTCTTCGTCAAGCGCCTGGGCGGCGCGGGCGCTGGTGGCGGTGGCGGCGATCGTCACCCCGCACGAGGGGAGAAGATCTGTCCGGGGACTTTCCAGGTCCAGCACAACGACCACATCGGCCGGCTTAACCTGCCGAAGGGCCCGTACAAGATCACGGTGATCAACAAGAAGCGCATCAGCTGCGGGAAGGCCTCGAACCTGTTCGCGAAGTTCCTCGCCATTCCCAGCGGGCACCTGCCCGGTGGTTGGAAGCTGAAGCTGCAGTCGGCGACCTTCCTAAAGAAGAGCGCGAACAAGGGCTTCCGCGTGAAACAGGCCTAGCTGTCGCTCCTCGCGGCCGGCTCGTCGGAGGTGTCGATCCGGGTGATGAGCCGTGCGCCACGGCCGCGTGTGAAGAAGCTGAACGACCAGCGGATGAAGACCAGGATCCGGTTCTGGAAGCCGACCAGGTACCAGAGGTGGACGAGGAGCCAGGTCATCCATGCGGGAAATCCGCTCAGCCGGACCAGATGCAGGTCCGCGACCGCGGCGGCGCGACCGATCGTGGCCAGGTTGCCCTTGTCGCGGTAGTGGAAGGGCGCCAGCTCCCTCCCGCGCAACCGGGCGCGAACGACGCTGGCGGCGTAGCGGCCCTGCTGCATGGCGACCGGTGCCACGCCCGGCAGGCGCTGCAGCGCTCCGTCCGGCCCCTTCACGCGAACCATGTCGCCGATCGCGAACACCTCGGGGTGTCCCGGCAGGGTGAGATCGGGCTCGACGGTCACCCTGCCGGCGGCGTCCACCTCGGCTCCCGCCCCCTCGGCGAGCTCTGACGCGAGGCTCGAGGCGGTGACCCCCGCGGCCCAGGTGACGGTTCGCGCGGGGATCCGCTCCGAGCCCCCGTCAGGGTGCTCGATCGTCACCGCCCCATCATCGATCCCCACGACGGTCCGACCCAGCAGCGGCGTGACGCCCAAGCGCTCGAGCGAGCGTGCGGCCTTCCGAGAAAGCGAAGGAGGGAACGCCGTCAGCACCCGGTCCGCCATCTCGATCAGGAGGATCCGGCCCTCGCTGGGATCCACCGAGCGGAAGTCGCGACGCAGCGTGTCGCGCGCGAGCTCGGCGATCTGGCCCGCCATCTCCACCCCGGTCGGGCCGGCGCCGACGACGACGAAGGTGAGCAGGGCACGGCGGCGCTCCTCGTCGGTCTCAACCTCGGCCGCCTCGAAGGCGCCGAGCAGGCGACCGCGCATGGCGAGCGCGCTCTCAAGCGACTTGACCTCCGGCGCGTCCGCCTGCCACTCGTCGTGGCCGAAGTACGAGTAGCGCGATCCTCCCGCGGCGATCAACGTGTCGTATCCGATCGCCATGGGACCCGAGTCCCCGGCGCCCGGGACGAAGCGAAGCTCGCGGGCTCCCAGATCGATCCCGGTGACCTCGCCCATCAGCACGCGCACGTTCGGGCGACCCTTGAAGATGGTCCGCAGCGGGTAGCAGACCTCGGCCGGTGAGAGCGCGCCGGTCGCCACCTGGTAGGTCAGGGGCTGGAAGAGGTGAAAGTTGCGCCGGTCGACGAGCGTCAGCCGCACGGGGGCGCGGGCGAGGTGCTTGGCGGCGAGCAGGCCTCCGAAGCCTCCACCGATCACGACGACCTTCTGTTCGTGCGCCTCCATCACCTGGCCCGGTTGGACCAGGTGATTGTGGCGACTTGCGTCAGTCGCGGGCGCGGTGCGTGACGGAGCGGAGCTTCAGCTTCTCCGTGCCGCCCTTCACGGTCGCCTCAGCGATGTCGCCGACACCGCGGACGTAGAACTTGTGGTCGACGACGCCGGGCTCGAGCGGCGTCCACTCCTTGGTCTTCAGCACGTGATGGAAGCTGCCGTAGGGCACCGTGCGAGAGTCGCTCTTGCTCAGCACCTTCGCCACGTCCTCGGCGTGGCCCTTGTAGTACTCCTGGCGATAGGTCTCCCCGGCCTTCGGGTGGGCCTGCATCAGGATGCCGGCCTTGGCTCCATCCCGGCCGGTCTTCCAGGAGCCGTCGCTTCGCTTCCAGTGGCCGCGGACCCGGTCGAAGGAGTTCTCGCCGAGGTACCAGACGTTCCCGCGCTTGTCCTGGGTGTACCAGTCGCGGGTCTTTTCCTCGGGCTCGCCGTTCACCCAGACGCGATCACGCACGACCGTCGCCTCCACGCCCGCGATGGTCTTCGTCTTGTGGGTGACGAACACTCGGTCGCGAAGTCGGTCTCCGTCCTCGCTGCCCCGGTAGTGGAACACCGTCCCCGGATTCAGGGGGAAGTAGGGGTTGTCGATCTTGGCGACGAAGTCACCGGGCGGCGGCATGGGGGGCGGCGGGGGAATCGTCGCGCGTGCGTTCGGACGTGCCTGGCCGGCCGCGCTCGCGCCCAGCGCCAGCACCCCCGCGGCCAGCGTCCCCGCGGCCGCGACGGCCCAACGCCCTGGTCGCCGTCTCGAATCTTGGTCCCGGTCCATGCAGATCACCTCCGGCTCGAATGCTTGGTCGGGCGAGCTTGCAGATCGCAGATGAAAGCCCAATGAATCCCGGGGATGCAGCCGGTCCCGCGCTTCAGATATCAACCAAGACGGAGGAGGCCCGATGAGCAAGCTGCGGTTCATGATCACGATGTCCCTCGATGGGTACGTCGCCGGCCCGGATCAGAGCGAGGACACCCGCTGGGTGTCGGCGGGGAGCGACTGCACGAGTGGATGCATCCGCTCCGGGCGTTTCGCGAGATCCAGGGCCAGGAGGGCGGCGAGGTCAACGCGAGCACGCCGATGGCCCGCGAGCCCGCGGAGATGCAGGGAGGCCAAGCAGTACCTGGCGGCCGGCCATGTGGACGAGATGCTGATCTCGATCGTCCCGGTGCTCCTGGGTGGCGGCGCCCGGCTGTTCGACAACCTCGGCGAGGCCGACATCCAGCTCGAGCAGGTGAGCCCCGTGGAGGCGCCGGGAGTGACCCACATCAAGTACCGGGCAGCGCTCTAGCGCTTGCTCCCTACGCGCTCCGCGAAGCGGTTCAAGCCGTCCGGCCAGCCACCGGGCGAGCCGACGGCGTCGCGCATGCCCTCCCAGCCGGGGCCGTGGCGGTCGAGGTTTCGATGCTCGAGCGCGACGCGCGTGCGCTCCGCCCCCTCGGGCGTGAACCGGACCTCGACCTCGCTGGTCCTCTCGGGATCGGTCTCGAGCTTCCAATCCGTTCCGATGTCCCAGCTGAACGTGACCAGGCGCGGCGGCTCATAGGCGAGCACGCGCGCCCAGCGGCATTCGCTGCCGTCCACGCCGCGGTCGTAGATGTGTCCGCCCACGCGCAGCTCGAACACCATCTCCGCGAGCTCGCCCTCCAGGATGTGGTGGTCCGGGTGCCACCAGCTCGACATCTGCTCGGTGAACACCTGGAACGCCCGGTCGATCGGCGCCTCGACGACGATCTCCGTCCGCACGGACGTGGCGGTTGCCTCGGTTGCCTGCATGGTCACGGGACCTCCTTGGTTGGGCGCTCCGCCGCCTCCTTGAACGCGACGAGAGCGCGGTTCCAGAATCGGTCGAGGTAGGCGCGGAGGGCCTCGAGGCCCTCCGGATCGACCCGGTAGACGCGACGGGCTCCCGCCGGGGAGTCGACCACCAGGCGGGCCTCCTTCAGCACCTTCAGGTGTTGAGAGACCGCGGGTCGGCTGACCGGGAGCTTCCGAGCCAGCTCGCCGACCGCTCGCGGCCTCTCGGCAAGGTGCTCGAAGATCGCGCGGCGCGTCGGATCACCCAGCGCCGCCAGCCCGTCGATCCGCGTTGCGTTAGCCATCACTTACCGTAAGTAATAGCTTACCATGGGTCGGTGTAGCCTGCGCGTACGCGCGGCAAACGCCGACCTCGATGCGACCGCGCGGCTCGTCGCCGGGTACGCATCCGAGTGGGGTTTCCCCGCCGACGCGGTTGCCGGCTGGCGTGCCGGCGCCGAGCGCCGCGCGTCGAGCGACCGCGACTACAGCACCCACGTCTTCAGGCCCGACGACGTCGGCTTCGTGCGACTCGAGTTCCAGGTCTCGGACCACGTGCGCGAGGGGGAGCTTGTCGTCGCTGCACTGTTCTCCTGGTGATGGCGGTAGGAATGGACCCGGTCCCCATACGTGGGACTTCGAGGCAACGCCATCATCGAGTCAGCGTGACTTTGCTGAGGCCGTGCGGAGCATCCAGGTCGACCCCGCCCAACTCCGCAAGTCGCAGGGCCGCAGCCTGACCCGGAACGACCGCGACGATTGCGCCTGCCCAGCTCGGCAGGCCCTTGGCGATGGGGACCGCCATGTCGGAGAGGGCAAGAACCCGAGGGTCCGCTGAAACCGCGATCGTGAGCCCGGCCCGCGCGCCCACCCCCCGCAGCACATCCATCGCCTCGTGGCTCGTGTCCACGCCGCCGCTCGCCACCCACAGCGGCGTGCGCTCATCGATCGCGGCGACTGGACCGTGCACCAGATCCGGTGGCGAGAAGGCTTCCGCCGGTCTGCCGCTGAGCTCGCGTACCTTGAGCGCAGTCTCGAAAGCCGTTGCGTAGTCGAGGCCCCGGCCCACCGCGGTGAGAGGCGCGAGGTCCGCAAGGGGGTCGAACCGGCGGCGGGTTTCCAGCTGGGCGTCAACGGTGTCCGACACGACCGTCGGTAGTCGGTCGAGCGATTCCCGCCAATCCTGGCTCGGTCGAAGCACCGCCGTGATCTGAGCCAGGGCATGCAGCGAGGCGGTGTAGGTCTTGGTCGCGGCGACGGACCGTTCAGGCCCCACGTGGAGGTCGACGACAACGTCAGCCAGCTCCGCCACGGGCGAGGCCGGTTCGTTCGTGATCGCGAGCGTCGGGCGCCCCTGGTCGCGCGCGGCGGCCAGCACGGCGGCCACGTCGGGTGACCGCCCGGATTGCGAGATCGCCAGAACCGCCGCGCCGGCCAGGCGCGGCGGCTTCCGCCCCTCGCCGAAGAGCCATGGTGCAGCCAGCGCGACGGTGAGACCGGCGTGGACGCCAAGCAGATACTGCGCGTAGCGGGCCGCGTTGTCAGAGGTCCCTCGAGCAGCCACCATGAGGTAGTCGACGTCGTCCCGGCCGAGGAGCTCGGCGGCCACCCTCGCGTGAGCCCACCCGCGCTCCTGGCGGCTGGCGAGCCCGCCACCCTGCTCGCGCATCTCGCGCTCGAGCTGGCTGACCATTGTTTACCTACCTTACTAGTCTGCGCACTTGACCGCGAGCAGCAGATCGGCTACGGTCCCGACTGGACAAGGTTCTTAACTCGTTCTGCGCACGGGCGCGGCACGGAGACCGGAGGAGGGTGAGGAACGTGAAGTGGATGGGACCGAGGCATCTCGCGATCGTGATCGCTCTGATTCCTGCGCTGGCGCTCGGCGCCTGTGGGGGAGGCGGGGACAGCGGCGGCGGCGAGGCGCAGAAGTTCGACCCCAATAAGGACGTCACGATCACGGTCTGGAGCGGGTTTACTCCGGGCGAGCGCGAGATCGGTGTCTTCGACAGCGTGATCAAGGACTTCGAGAAGCTGCACCCGAACGTCCACGTCGACAGCGTCCCGGGGATCAACGACGACAAGATCGTGGCGGCGATTCGCGGCGGCAACGCCCCCGACGTCGCCCTCTCCTTCTCATCCGACAACACAGGCGCCTTCTGCAGCTCCGGCGCCTGGATCGATCTGCAGCCGTACATCGACCGGGATCAGGTCGACATCGACGAGTTCCCGCCAGCGGTGCGCTCCTACACGGAGTACAACGGCAGTCGGTGCGCGATGCCCCTGCTGGCGGACGTCTACGGGCTCTACTACAACAAGGACATGTTCAAGCAGGCCGGCTTGACGGAGCCGCCTAAGACGATCTCCCAGCTCGACGCCTACGCGAAGAAGCTGACCCAGGGCTCGGGCGACAGCCTGGACGTGGTCGGCTTTGATCCCACCATCGGGTTCTACGAGAACGCCGCCGCCCACTACGCGCCGCCCTGGGACGCCCAGTGGTTCGAGGGGGACAACGCCGCGTTTGCCTCGGATCCGGCTTGGGCGGACATGCTCACCTGGGACAAGAACCTGATCGACTACTACGGATACGACAGCCTGACCCGGTGGGAGGCCGGAGCGGGTGAGGAGTTCTCCGCCTCCAACGCATTCGAGACCGGCAAGGTCGCGATGATCATGGACGGCGAGTACCGGACCGCGTTCATCAAGGACGAGCACCCCGAGCTCAACTACGGAACCGCTCCGATGCCGGCACCCGACGACCAGCCGGACCGCTACGGCAGCGGCTACATCACCGGCAGCATCATGGGAATTCCGAAGGGAAGCAGCAACGAGGCCGCGGCCTGGGAGCTCATCAAGTACATGACCACGAACACGGACGCTCTGGTCAAGCTCGCCAACGGGCTGGCCAACGTGCCGACGACGGCCGCTGCGGCCAAGTCTCCCGACCTGGAGCTGGGGCCGGAGTTCCAGCCGTTCCTAGACATATTCGACAACCCCAACAGCGAGACGAACCCGCCGAAGGCCTCCGGCGCGGCCTACCAGGAGATCTTCGAGTCCTTCGCCTCGAAGTGGCAGGCGGGCCATGTCGACGACCTCCAGTCCGGGCTGGAGGACACCGCGAACCAGGTCGATGCCCAGGAGCAGAACGCGTCAGGCGGTCAGGCGCCGTGATCGTCGCGGATCGACGATGAGCACGGCGGTGGGGGGGGGCGGCCCCGCCCCCGCCCCGCCCCCCCCCCCCCGCCCCCGGGCGCGGCG
>JBKPFQ010000052.1:0-16016 GCA_046728915.1 Actinomycetota bacterium
GTCGGAATTCGCCTGGAATCCTGCGGCCCAGCTTCGAGAGATCCTGGCCCGAACCGAGCGCAACCTCAGGGACGAGGGCATCGACTGCGTGACGCGTACCGGCAAGGGAGACCCGGCGAAGGCGCTGGTCGAACTCGCGGAGAAGTGCGGCGCCGACTTGCTGGTGATTGGCAACAAGGGCATGCACCGGCGGGTCCTCGGGAGCGTCCCAAACTCGGTCACCCACCAGGCGGCCTGCTCGGTCCTGGTGGTCAAGACCACGTAGGGCCCCCAGATCGATGCGAAGCTCGCTTGGTACTAAAGCTGGTACCACGGCGCCTCTCTCCGGCTCGCTCCCGGCACCCCCAAATGCCGAAAGCCCGCTTCGGAAGCCGGCTTCTGGCTAGTCGGGGCGGCCGGATTTGAACCGGCGACCTTTCGGCCCCCAGCCGAACGCGCTACCAAGCTGCGCCACGCCCCGGGACTGCGAGTTTACGGGAGGCACCGTCCAGGGGATGAGAGCGGGCGACGGGACTTGAACCCGCTCCTCGAGCTTGGAAGGCTCGCGTGCAACCGTTAACACCTCGCCCGCGCTGAGGCAGCCGATTATAGGTTCGGCGCTCGGAGCCCCGAGGCTGTCCGGGAGGACCGACGGCGTATTCGGCACTTACGGACGGCGCCAGGCGAAGAGGATGGTGTAGGTAGCGTAGTTGCTGTCGTTCCGTCCCCTTCGGGGGGAGCCCCAACCGATCCCCACGCCAATGTCCTTCCAATCCTCGCCGAGGATCTGTCGCCGGTTGTACCCCGAGTTCATGAGGCGCTTGATCATCCGCCTCGGGGTCCTGTCGAAGCCGAGGTCCTCGGCGAATCGGAAGGCTCGCGCGCCCTTGGTATAGCCGCTCTGCTTGATGCGCTTCCGAAGCGCCGGCTCGTCCTTGCACCGGTGCTCGAAGCAGTCCTGGCGGAGCATCACCTTGGTGTGGCGCCGGGCGGCGGTCGCGAGGCGGCCGTTGTCCTCGAGCGAGCGAAGCCCGTGTTTATCCCGCTTGTTGTTGACCAGGCAGCGCATCGCCTTCCGCAGGTTGGCGAGCGACGTCTTGTGCGCCCGGGCGTCTGCGTGTGGACACGCGGCGAGAGCTGCGGTCGTGCCGGGGAATGCCCCGAGCGCGAGCGAGGTCCCGATCGTGAGCACGGCGAGCACCGCGCTCGCCCCGACCCGTGTCCCCACCGGTCCCATCCATGCCCTGGCCATCTGGGCAGAGATTAGCTGTGTGTCGCCCGCGGCCAGGGATGTCTAGCGGGGGAGCCGGGATTCGAACCCGGATTCACGGTTTTGGAGACCGCGCGAATAGCCGTTATCTCACTCCCCCGGCGAGCGTCGGAGTCTAGATGCGGACGAGAGGACTCGAACCTCCACGGGCCGCAAGGCCCACCAGGACCTAAACCTGGCGCGTATGCCAAATTCCGCCACGTCCGCTGGTCCAAATAGCCGCGCAAATGCGCGGGAAACAACCGTCGCGCGCGGCCTCCGGAGATTCTAGACTTGAGCTGTGGAGGCCACGAGCGTCCGCCCCGGATACGAGCTTTGGCGGCCGAACAGGGAGAAGGCCGAGACCAAGACGACGAAGGCGATCGTCTCGTTCGTCCTGCTGGTTTCCGCGGGTCTTCTGATCATCATCACGCTCGGCGGCTGGACGCGGCTGGAGGGAGCGAGCGTCGGGATCGCGACGCTCATCTGGGCGGGGCTCTACATCCTCTTCGCCATCCTCGTGGCTCGGTGGAACCGCGGCGTCCTGCCCGTCGCCTCCGCCCTGGCGATCATCCTCGCAATCTTCGCCGCCGTAGCCGCCCCCGCCTGGTTTGCACGATCCAAGGACGGGCTCAGCAGTCCCGCGCTTCCGGAGGACTTCCTCGGTCTGTTGACGGTCCTGGTGATCCCGGTCCAGCTTCTGCTGATCACAGTCGCGATGGTCGGTTTCAACCAGAACTGGCACGTCGAGGAGGAGCGTCCGGTCGGCGGCGTTCCCCTTCCGGGCGAGGACGAGGAAGCCGAGCGACCGCGCTACGACGAGGAACACGAAGAGGAGGAGCGACGCTAGAAGAGCTGCGGCTGCGCGGCCCGGCGTTCGATCAGGTGCGGTCCGTCGTCGCGAACGTCGTTGACGAAGTCGCCCACCTCGCGGGCGACGAGCGCATCCTCCGGTGCCGGCGTCAGAAGCGCCAGCAGCTTCTCCTCATCGGGCTCGGGATCGAGCCACATCGCCTCGACATCCGACTGCAGCACGACCGGCATCCGGTCGTGGATCGGCTTGATGAGCCCGTTCGGCGCGCATGTGACTATGGCGCAGCTGTGAAGCGGCTCCGCCGACTTGTCCCTCGACGGCAGGGCGGCCCAGATGCCAGCGAAGGCGAAGAGGTCCCCGTCCGGACGGCTGAGCCAGATCGGCGTCTTCCCCCCCTCGTCGTCGCGCCACTCGTAGAAGCCGTCGGCGGGGATCAGGCAGCGCCGCTCGCGAAACGACTCCGCGAAGGCCGGCTGCTTGGTCAGCGACTCGGCGCGGGCGTTGATCAGGGGCGGGCCGGACTTTCGCTCCGCCCAGCGGCCCGGGACGAGCCCCCAGCGAAGGCGGCCCGGCTGCCGTGCTCCTGATTCCGTGCGGCGAATCGCAAGCACGGGGTCGGTGGGCGCGACGTTGTAGCGCGGCTCCTCCTCCTCGAGCTTCGCGGACTCTTCGATCCCGAAGCGTGCCCTGATCCGAGCCGGGTCCGCGTTGGTGAGCGTGTAGCGCCCGCACATGGCTTCGAGGCTAGCGAGACCGGTCCGCGGATTTCGACCCTTGGAGTCGTCAGAATGGAGGGCGCGAGCGGCGGTGGAGGAACGGCAGACTCGCGACGCTCAAAACGTCGTGCCCGCAAGGGCGTGTGGGTTCGAATCCCACCCGCCGCATCAAGTCCGACTGATTGGCGCTTTACCCGGCATATGCGCGAGCTAAGTCGCCAAATGCGCTAGTGGATCCACGCGCATCGCGATAATCACCCGCCCGTGGACGCTGCTGCCCGCATGGAAGTGATCCGCGAGCTCTGCTCGTTCGAGGGCCGGCGCGCTGGCACCGACGCCGAGCGCCGCGCTGCGAACTGGCTCGCGAAGCGGCTCCGCGGCGGCGGCCGGCGCGCGCAGGTGGAGCCGACGTACGTGCATCCCCAGTACGGCCTGGTGCACGCCCTCCACTGCGCGCTCGGGTTCGCCGGCAGCCTTGTCGCGATCGTCCAGCCGGCCGTGGGCTTCGGCCTCGTGCTCTTTGCGGCCGTGTCCATGTACCTGGACCTGAACGGCCGCTTCTACCTCGTCCGCCGCCTGTTCTTCCGCCGCGCCTCCCAGAACGTCGTCGCCCGCGGCAAGAACCCCGACGCACCCGCCCGCCTCTTCATCTGCGCCCACTACGACGCCGCGCGCAGCGGATCCGCCTTTCAGCCCAAGCGCGTCGCCCGCGCCTCGCGCCTCGCTGCTCGGCTGCGGCTCCCGATCACTCCATTTCGAATCCTGTTCTGGTCGCTCGCGATCCTCCTTCCCATCCTGGGCGCCCGCCTCGCGGGCATCGACTCGGGGCTGGTCTCGCTACTCCAGCTCCTCCCCACTCTCGCCCTTCTGATCGGAGTCTTCCTCCTCGCCGACATCGAGCTCTCCGACGTCGTCCCCGGAGCGAACGACAACGCATCCGGCGTGGCGACCGCCCTCTCGCTCGCGGAGGAGCTCGATTCCGATCCGCCGGACAGCCTCGATGTATGGATCCTCCTGACCGGGGGCGAGGAATGTCAGATGGAGGGCATGCGCTCCTTCGTCCGCTCCCACCGCAAGAGCCTCGACCGCGAGAAGACCTACTTCATCGTCCTCGACGCCGTCGGCGCCGGCACCGTCCGCTACGAGACGGGCGAGGGGTTCGCCGTCACCTACGACCTGGATCGCCGGCTCGTCGAGCTCTGCGCCGCCATCGCCGCCGCCGACCGCGAGAACGGCAACCGCTTCAACGCGAGGCCGCTCCGCCAGGGATTCGCCACCGACGCCCTCCCCGCCCGGATCGCGAAGCTCCGCGCGACCGCCATCACCTGCCTCGCCGACGGCTCGCTCCTCCCCGCCAACTATCACCGTCCCGAGGACGTCCCCAAGCGGATCGACCGCAAGGCCCTCGACCGGGCCCACGACTTCACCCTCGAGCTCACGCGAGCGCTCGACCGCGACGTGGGTCGGCGCACATCGCGGTGATATAAGCGCCGCCATGGGAGAGACCGAAGCCGCCACCGCGCGCGGAGAGCTGCTCTGGAGGCCGTCGCCGGAGAGCATCGAGTGCGCCACGATGACGCGCTACATGCGCTGGCTCGCCGCTGAGCGCGGCCTCGCGTTCGACGACTACGAGTCGCTCTGGAACTGGTCGGCGACCGAGATCGAGGCCTTCTGGGCCTCGATCTGGGACTTCTTCCAGGTGGAGGCCTCCGCCCCGTACTCCGCGGTTCTGCCCGACCGCACAATGCCGGGCGCAAGCTGGTTCCCGGGCGCCCGCCTGAGCCACCCCGAGCACATCTTCCGCGGCAAGCGCGACGACGAGGTTGCCGTGCTGCACGCCTCGGAGCTACGTGACCTGGACGAGCTGACCTGGGGCGACCTCCGCCAGCAGGTCGCCCAGGCGGCCGCCGGTCTCCGCTCGCTGGGCGTCGAGCGGGGCGACCGGGTCGTCGCCTACATGCCCAACATCCCGGAGACGCTCGTTGCCTTCCTGGCGACCGCGAGCATCGGCGCGATCTGGTCGAGCTGCTCGCCGGACTTCGGAGCGGCCAGCGTCGTCGACCGCTTCGCCCAGATCGAGCCCAAGGTCCTCTTGTGCGTCGACGGCTACTGCTACAACGGCCGCGACTACGACCGCACCGAGACGATCGCCGGCCTCCAGGCCGCCATGCCCACGCTGGAGCGCACCGTGGTCCTCCCATACCTCGCACCCGACCCGGACACGTCGGGCCTCGAGCACGCGATCACCTGGGCCGAGCTGCTCGAGTCGGGCAGCGGCGCAAGCCTCGAGTTCGAGCAGGTCCCCTTCGACCATCCGCTCTGGGTCCTCTACTCCTCCGGCACCACCGGGCTCCCGAAGGCGATCGTCCAGGGCCACGGCGGCATCCTGCTCGAGCACCTGAAGAAGCTCCACCTCCACGTCGACGGGCAGGAGGGCGATCGCCTCTTCTGGTTCACCACGACCGGCTGGATGATGTGGAACTTCCTCGTCGGGGGGCTGCTGACCCCGGCCTCGATCGTCCTCTACGACGGCAGCCCGGGCCACCCGGACATGGGCGTCCTGTGGGACCTCGCCGAGCGGACCGGCATGACCTGCTTCGGCACCAGCGCGAGCTACATCGCGGCGTGCATGAAGGCCGGCACGGAACCCGGCTCGGGCCGCGACCTGAGCCGTCTACGCTCCGTCGGCTCCACAGGCTCCCCCCTCTCGCCGGAGGGTTTCGAGTGGGTCTACGAGCACGTGGGCCGAGACACCTGGCTGTTCTCCACCAGCGGCGGCACCGACGTCTGCACCGCCTTCGTCGGCGGCGTGCCGCTGCTCCCGGTGTACCGCGGCGAGCTCCAGGGGCGCGCGCTCGGCGCCAGGGTCGAGGCGTTCGACGAAGCGGGCAACTCGATCGTCGACCGGGTGGGCGAGCTGGTGATCACGGAGCCGATGCCCTCGATGCCGCTTTACCTGTGGGGCGACGACGACGGCTCCCGCTACCGCGCGAGCTACTTCGAGCAGTACCCCGGCATCTGGCGCCACGGGGACTGGATAGAGATCACGTCCCGCGGCACGGCGGTCATCTACGGACGCTCCGACTCCACCATCAACCGTCAGGGCGTCCGCATGGGCACCAGCGAGATCTATCGCGCCGTCCAGGGCATCCCCGAGGTCGTCGACGCCCTCGTCGTCGACATCCCAAAGCCCGGCACCGAGGGCTGGATGCCGCTGTTCGTCGTGCTCGCCGACGGCGAGACCCTGAGCGATGAGCTGACGGCCGAGATCAAGCTGCGGATCCGCGAGCTCTGCTCGCCGCGCCACGTCCCCGACGTCGTCTACCAGATCGCCGAGGTGCCTCGAACGCTCTCGGGCAAGGTCCTCGAGGTGCCAGTGAAACGGATCCTCACGGGCACGCCGCCCGAGCAGGCGGCGAGCCGCGACTCACTGGCCAACCCGAGCTCCCTGGACTACTTCGTCGAGCTGGCGACTGAGCTGGATACCTAGCCACCGTCGGCGCTCGACGGGGTCACGTCCAGCTCGGCGTCGGGATCGAGCTCACCATCGATGCGTAGGAACGCCTCAACGACGTCATGGTCGAACTGGGTTCCCGCCCGCGCCTGAAGCTCCGCCCTCGCGCGATGCTCGGAGAACGGCTGCCGATACGGCCGCTCCGCGGTCATCGCGGCATATGCGTCCGCCACCGCGACGATCCTGCCCTCCAGGGGAATCTGGTGCTCCCGAAGGCCGCGCGGATAGCCGCGTCCGTCGGGACGCTCGTGGTGCGTGAGGATCCACTCCCCCACCCGTCCTAGCTGCGCTGCGCCCACGATCCGGCCTCCAATCTCCGGATGGCGCTCGACCTCGAGGCGCTCGCGAGGATCCAGCGGGCCCGCCTTGTTCAGGATCGACTCCGCGACCCCGACCTCGCCGACGTCACGGAGCAGGGCGGCGATCCGCACCCGCTCCACCTCCTCCTCCGGAAGGTTCATGCGCTGCGCCAGCGCCTCGGCGTAGCGGGCGACGCGGCGCGAATTCGCCGGCGAGCCCTTGCGCCGGTCGACCGCCTCCGCCAGCGACACGAGCGACGCGAGTCGCGGGCTCGTGCGCTCCAGCGCGACCCTCTCGTGCTCAACTCCCTCGATCCCGGTCTGCTTGAAGACGACCGCTCGATCGCGCCCCGACTCCTTCGCCTCGTATAGCGCGCGGTCAGCGGCTTGCAGCAATTCGCCCGCGGTGATCCCGTGCACCGGAAAGCTCGCCACCCCGCAGCTGATCGTCATCTTCTCCGTCTCGCGCGCAAACGCCGTCCGCACCTCCGCTCGAAGCCGCTCGGCGAGCAGGTACCCCTCGGTCTCGTCCGTCTCCGGCGCCAGCACGCCGAACTCCTCGCCGCCCATGCGGGCCACGACGTCGCTCGTGCGCGTGGCCCGCTTCAGGGCGCCCGCGAGCATGACGAGCGCCCGGTCACCCGCGTTGTGCCCGAAGCGGTCGTTGTAATCCTTGAACCAGTCGAGGTCCAAGACGAGGAGGGAGAGGGGCCGAGCGGTTCGCGTCGAGCGTTCCAGCTCGGCGGCGAAGCGCTCCTCGAGCTCCCGCCGGTTGGCCAGTCGCGTCAGCGAATCCGTCCTGGCTGCCGACGCGAGTTGCGTGACCAGGCCGTTCACCTGGCCGCGCAGGGTCATCATCAGGATGCCCAGCACGCCGAGCGTCCCGGTCACGATCACCCACGCGACGCCGGGAAGAATCGCGGGCCCCGGGCTCACCAGGAGCACGAGTCCGTATGCCGCCGAGGCGATGACGAGGTGGGCGACGGCGACCGGCGGTCGCAGGAAGTAGCACGCCGCCAACGCGACCCAGAAGTAGTACATCGCGTAGGCGGTTGCGGCTTCCGCGCCGCCGAAGTAGACGGCCAGGCTCACCAGCGCGGTCCCGATGAGCGGAGACGCCTCGAAGGCCCACAGCGGCAGCCGGTCGAAGCCGATCAGGAGCCCGAGCGCCACGAGGTATCCACAGACCGCCACGATCAGCAGGCCGGTGGTATCGCGATCGGGCGCGTGCGGAAGCAGCAGGCTGATGAGCACGAGGGTGGCGCCCGTGCCGAACAGGTAGGTGAAGGTGCGAGCCATCGTGGCGCGGTCCTCGCGAACCGTGTTCGCGACGAGCCCGCGCCACGTGAGGCGCTGGCCCACCACCCGGATCGCTCCGATCAGTCGCTCGCTAACGGAGCCGTCTTGCATGGTTCCGCTGGCCACGGGTGCTCATCTTCCACTTATCGACGATCTCATCAATCCGCATGAAACCGCAACCACCGGGCGTCGGGCGAGCCGAAGCGGCTGATCCGACGGGGTCCAGGCGACGTAGCTTGAGTAGCGCCGCCCCGGCGCTCGGAGTAGGCAAACATCGCGAGTGGAGTAGTCATGGCCAAGCCCGCCGTCGTCGAGTTCGATCTGGACCGGTACCTGCGGAACTCGAAGAAGGTCGATCTGAGTGGAATCGACTGGAGGGCGGTCCCGGACCACCCGCTGAGCGATGGTGACGTGATGTGCCTCCACTACATGATGGACATCGAGACGCACACGGTCGTCTACCTCCGCGACCTGCTCGCCACGCGCGCGGCCGCCGATCCACAGATCACGGCGTTTCTCTCCTGCTGGGTCTACGAGGAGCTCTGGCACGGCGAGGCGTTCTCCGATTTCCTGCGCGCCTACGGAATCGAGGTCCCCGCCGAGCCCAAGCTCCCCGACGGCTCCACGGCGATGCCTACCCGCGGGAACCGCTGGCGCGACCTGCGCGTACGGCTGGGCGTCGGCAACGGGCTCGGCCTGCTGCCCACGATGCTGGGATCGATGGCGGCTCGTGACTTCGCCGCGATCCACATGATGTGGGGGGCGGTCAACGAGCTCACGACCCTCACCGGCTATCACGCTCTCGTCCGGCGCTCCCAGCACCCCGAGCTCCACAAGCTGCTGCGGAAGGTGGTCAGGGACGAGCGTCGACACTTCGCGTTCTACCGCGCCCAGGCCAAGGCGCGGATGCAGCGCTAGCGGACCGCCCGCCACCTGGTGCGCTGGACCCTGAGCCATCTTTGGACTCCGGTCGGCGCGGGCGTGAAGACCGAAGAGGAGGTGGACGCCCTGGCGATCTACCTGTTCGGCGATGGCCCCGAGGGTCGGGAGCAGATTCGCGAGATCGATCGGACGATCGCCGACGTACCGGGGCTCGCCGGCATGAGGCTCCTCGAGGACTACCTGGACAGGGCGCTCGAGCGGGCCGCGGCTCGCCCGGGATGGGCCGGTGTCATCACACCACGCGTTGCCGCCGCGCAGACCAACGGGCACTCGCCGGCGCCTACCCCGACCCACTGGGCGCAGGTCGGGGCGGCGCGCGACGACTGAGGAAGCTCCGTCTACGGCGTCGGGTCTGCCCAGGAGCCACCGAAGATGTCGGTGTTCCCGAAGCCGGCCGGGCAGTCCTGCTCGGGTGCCGGCTTCGGGGCGTCCGGGCCGCCCTGGAGCGAATTGCGCCAGGCGTCGATCGCCGGGCAGTCGTCCGCCCTCCGGACGTCGTTCCAGACCGCAGCGCCGTAGTCATTGGTCGCGACCGCATAGACGTAGTCGCCGAGGAACTCGTCGGTGAGGGCGTTCGCGCTGGCGCCTCGAGCGTCCCCCGGGATGCCGCGATTGAGCTCGGTGAACGACCCGACGCTGCCGTCGGCGGCCACGTCGGCGTGCTTCACCACGCCCACCAGGGGGCGGGGACTGGTCGTGTCGTTGCGGAAGGGCGCCAGGAAGGCGTTGTAGACCAGGTAGACGTCCTGCGCGTTCGGGGAGATCGCCGCGGCGGAGTAGAAGCCGCGATCCCCGGCACTCTCGACCGCGGTCGGGTCGGTCCAATGCTCGCCGCCGTCAGTCGAGGTGGTGAACATCACGTGCTCGTTGTTCAGTCCGTCGCGACCGTCGACCCACGTCAGCACGATCTGGTCGCTCGCTCCGGTGCCCGTCGGCGCGCCGTTGGCGATGTCGATGCTCGGGGCGTCGGAGAGGTCGTCCCTCGCGCCCGCGATGCCGTCCATCACGAAGCGACCCTGGACGGGGTCGAACGCGCCGGTGTGCACGACTTGGAAGAGTCGCCGCGGTGCGGTAAACGTCGCGCCGCCATCCGTCGAGGTCGCCATGTAGATGCCATTCTGCTTGAGCTTCTGGTTCCAGCCGAGCCAGAACACGTAGACGGTCCCGTCGCTCGCGGTACGGATCGTGCAGCCGCTGGCACCGCTCAAAGCACCGAACTGCGTGCCGGACGCCGAGCCGGGAATGCCGGCTACCTGAACCCTCGACCAGCTGGCACCACCGTTGGTTGATGTCGCGACCAGCAGGTTATGTGCGGCGGACCCGGCGCTGGGCCCTCCGCGATAGTTCGCAAAGCAGAGGTAAGCGTTGCCGAAGTGCGGGCTTGACGATGCGTTGTCCGCCCAGACCTGCTCCTTGTCCGCGAAGGCCGCTCCGCTGGTACTCGGGACCAGCACCGGCGGCATCCACGCGCCCTTCGTGTCGTTCGCCGCGGCAGTCGCATCGTCGGTGCGCGAGACGCCGATTCCCTCCACTCCCTTGATCGCGAAGTCGTTCCGCTTCGCGGCGAAGTTCGCGGTCAGGTTCGCGTAGTAGAGGCGCGATCCATTCGCCCACGAGAAGTTGCCATTGGCGTCCGGCTTCGGCCCGAAGGCGACGGCTGGATCACCGTCCGACACGACACCGTTCTCGTAGTACCAGGGCAGCGTCCCGATCTCGCCGCCTTCAGTCGGCGTAAGCGGCGTACAACCGGGATCGCTGGAGCCCACGACTCCCAGGCAAGTGCGGGCGCTGAAGCCTGAATAAGTCGGCTGGGTCCAGCTGGAACCGCCGTCGAGTGAGAACGAGAGGCCGGAGGTCCCGACGCCCGGGGTGAACGGGCAGGTCGTGTCGTCGGCCGCGTTGCATGCCTCCAGATCGATGTTGTCGTTGGCACCCTGGGCGAGGATGGTCGGGTTGGACTGGTCGACCGCGAGGGCCGGCTCGTTCTGCTTGTTCTGCGAAAACGGCGTCTGCGGACTGCCTTCCGAGACGAGCACGCTGCTGTCAGCGACCGCCGGTGCTGCGACAACAAAGGCCCAGAACGCGCTCGCCGCCAGCGCACAAGTAACGCCCCCTGCAATTGGCCTGAACATCGTGCCTCCTCCTGTGAGTCCTGCGCCGTCCGAAGGGCGGTTCCGTGGATCGCATGATGTCCCAGAACTCGACAACCAGCAAGGGACGAGCGGACAAACCTGAACCCTCGCGTGCTCCAACTTGGCCAGGTCGATTCGGTAGCTAGGTGAGGCCGAGATGAGCGGAGCGCTCTCGAACCTTCGCGACTACCTCGTCCGCACCGTCCACCACCCCGCCGCGCATCAGCACCCGGCCGTTGACCACCGTGGTATCGATCACCGACCCGGCAGCCGCGTAGACGAGATCGGCGGTCAAGTCGCCCACGCCGAGCTCCGGCGTATTCCCCCGGACGAGCAGGAAGTCCGCCGGCTCGCCCTCCGCGATCCGGCCCGACCCACCCAGGAGCGGCGCGGTCCGCCCTGTCGCGATCCGCCAGGCGTCCTCGGCGGGCAGCACCGACGGATCGCGGGCCTCGTGCTTCTGGAGCAGCGCCAGGATCTTCAGGTCCTGCAACAGGTCGAGCGAGTTGTTCGACCCCGCCCCGTCGGTACCCAGTCCCACGGGGATGCCGTGCTTCCGCGCGGCTCGGTACGGGAAGACCCGCCCCACGGCCAGCTTCAGGTTCGCGACCGGGTTGGTGACCACCGTCGCCCCGCGCTCGGCCACGAGCGCGAGCTCGGACTCGTCCAGCCAGACGCCGTGCGCCAGCAGGGTCCGCGGCCCGAGCAGGCCGAGCCGATCCAGATACTCGGCCGGCCGGACGCTGTGATCCCTCAGGCAGTGAGTGACCTCGTCCTCGGTCTCCGACAGGTGGATGTTGACTGGGAGCCCTCGCTCCGCCGATGCCTCGCCGATCCAGCGGAGCGCTCCCTCGCTGACCGTGTAGATCGCGTGCGGCCCGAGGGCCGGCGTCACCAGATCCCGCGGCTCCCCGATCTCCTCGAGGCTCCGGGCGGCCATCTCGGGGACCCCGTCGCCGCCGGCGGCATCGCCCATGTCGACGAGCGGCGCGCTGACCGTGGCCCGGATGCCCGCGTCCTCGACCGCCCGCGCCGTCGCCGCCGGATGCCAGTACATGTCCCAGAAGCGCACGGTCCCGGTGCGGATCATCTCCACGCACGCGAGACGCGCACCCCAGTAGACGTCATCGGCCTCAAGCCGCGCCTCCGCCGGCCAGATCACCTCCTGGAGCCAGCGCATCAGCGGCAGGTCGTCGCCGTGGCCGCGGAACAGAGTCATCGCAGCGTGGGTGTGCCCGTTCACGAGCCCGGGCAAGATCGCCATGCCGCCGGCGTCGATGACCTCGTCGCCCTCGCGCGTCCGAATCCGCGGCCCGAGTCTCGCGATCGTGCCGTCCTCGACCCGCATCCTCATCGGCTCGCCGTCGAGCGTCGCGTTGATGATCGCGAGGCTCACGAACAGTCGCCCGCCAGCGAGGGCACGATCGCGCCGATGGCCGCGGCCAGATGCTCGCGGTTGCGGGCGCGTCCGGAGCGGAACTCCTCGACCGTGAGCTCCCGCTCCCCCACCCCATTCGCAAGGTTGTCGACGATGCAGACGGCCGCGTAAGAAAGGCCGAGCTCCCCGGCGATCACGCACTCCGAGGCGATCGTCATGCCGATCACGTCCGCGTGCCGGGCGATCAGCCGGATCTCTGCGCGGGTCTCGAACCGAGGCCCGACCGACTCCCAGTAGACGCCACCGTCGCGAAGCGGCGCGGTGGCGTTTCGCGACCATGCACCCACCAGCCGCTCCCGCCAGGCCACATCGAACCCGGGCACGACGTGAGAGCGTCGATCGTCGAAGGCGGACTTGCCCGCGTGCAGGGCGATGAAGTCATCGGGGCACACGAACGTGCCGACGTCCAGCTCGCGGCGAAGCCCGCCCACGGAGCCCAGCGCAAGGACGCGATCGCAGCCGGCGTCGAGAAGGGTGCGCATGTTCGCCGCGTGAGCGATCCGGTGCGGCTGCACATAGGGCTCGCCGTGGCGCGGGATGAGAACCGCGTCCCCCGCATCGAGCCCGTCGACGTAGTCGCCGCCGGAGATGCCCAGCCGCCCCATCAGGCAGCCTCCGTGCCGCGTTGGGGACCCACCCTAAGCCGGAATGACGGGGTTCCGCCGCTCGCCGAAGCGGCGGTCCTTGCCGGCGGAGGCCGCGAAGCGCCTGATCAACTCCCCGCGTAGCTCGTCAGGCTCGATCACCGCATCGACGACCAGCTCGGAGGCGAGATGCAGGATGTCGATGTCCGCGGAGTACTCGGCGCGCTTTCGCTGCACGAACTCCCCGCGTTCGGCGGGATCCTCGATCTCCTGGATCTGGTTGTAGAAGACGGCGTTGATCGCCGCCTCGGGGCCCATCACCGCGATCGAGGCGCTCGGCAACGCGATGCAGGAGTCAGGCTCGAACGCCGGGCCCGCCATCGCGTAGAGCCCGGCGCCGTACGCCTTGCGCACGATCACTGACAACTTCGGCACGGTCGCCTCGGAGACGGCCGAGATCATCTTCGCCCCGTGGCGGATGATCCCCTGCCGCTCAACCTGGGTCCCGATCATGAACCCCGGAACGTCGGCGAGGAACAGGAGCGGGATGTTGAACGCGTTGCACGTCCAGATGAAGCGCGCGGCCTTGTCCGCGGAGTCCACGAACAGGACGCCTCCCTTGAACTTGGGCTGGTTGGCGACGATGCCGATCGTTCGCCCATCCAGCCGAGCGAATCCGACCACCACCTCCCTGGCCCAGCGGGCGTGGACCTCGAGGAACGAGTCGGCGTCGACCAGCGCCTCGATCAAGTCCGCGACGTCGAAGGCGGCGTTCTCGTCCGCCGGGATGATCTCGGCGAGCGGGGTCGCCGACGCCGGTTCCGCGGGTGGCGCCGCCGGGGGCCCGCCGCGCCAGCTCTGCGGCATGTACGACAGGTAGCGCTTCGCGAGGTCGATCGCATCCTCGTCGGAGTCGACCAGGAAGTGGCCACAGCCGGATACCGATGTGTGCATCCTGGCCCCGCCCATCTCTTCCAGGCTGACCCTCTCGCCGATCACCATCTCGGCCATTCGTGGCGACCCCAGGTACATCGACGCGTTGCCGTCGCGCATGATCACGACATCGCAGAACGCGGGGATGTAGGCGCCGCCCGCCGCCGAGGGTCCGAACAGCAAGCACACCTGAGGAACCCGGCCCGACAGGACCACTTCGTTGTAGAAGATCCGCCCGGCGCCGCGGCGGCCGGGGAACATCTGCACCTGATCGGTGATCCGGGCGCCTGCGGAGTCGACCAGGTAGACCATCGGGATCTCCAGCCGCAGGGCCCGCTCCTGAATCCGCAGGATCTTCTCCACCGTCTTCGGCCCCCACGAGCCAGCCTTCACCGTCGGGTCGTTCGCCATGAGCGCCACCGTCCGGCCCCCGATGCCGGCGATGCCGGTGATCACGCCGTCCGCGCCCAGGCCCTCCTTCTCCCAGTTGGCGAGCAGGGCCTCCTCCGAGAACGAGCCTGAGTCGACCAGGCGCGCCACCCGCTCGCGGACGGGCAGCTTGCCCTGCGCAGCCGTCTTTTCGTGGTGGCGCTCCGGGCCGCCGGAAAGCGCGGACTCGAGGGCACCAGAGAATGTCGGTGAGGGGGCTTCAGCCCCCGAAACTGGCTGGTGTCGTTGCTGGTTTCCGGCGCCGGCCCGCGTCTCAGCCATGGGCCCGCAGTCTACGAGCCGCTCGACGCCTTATCGGTCGCCCTTGCCCGCGGGCATCGTCTGAGTCTGCTCCTCGTCGCCCTGGGGACCGGTGCCGTCCTCGTCCTCACGGACCTTGGCGGCCGTGTCCGCCGCCCGCTCCGCGATCGCATTGGCATGCTGGGTTGCCGTCCCGGCGAGCTCGGTCGAGAGCCGCTCGAGGCTCTCGAGCACCTCGTCGCGGCGCGCCTCGAGGTCGGCGATCACCGACTCGATGTCCTGCTTGCGGGCGTTTGACTCCTCGACGATCCGCTTCGACTCGGCACGGGCCTTGGCCAGCGTCTGCTCCGCGTCCCGATCGGCGTCGGTGCGCGTCTGGGTCGCGTACGCGTCGGCGTCGGTCCTGAGCTTCTCCGCGGCGGTCTCGGCGACTCCCTGCGCGCCCGCCATGATCTTGTCAGCCTCCGCACGCGTGCGATCGGCCTGCGCCTGCGCCCCTTCGGTCAGCCCCTCGACCTCGCGCTCCGCCTGCACACGAAGCCGCTCGGCGACGTCATGCGCCTCCGTGAGGATCTTCCCGGTCTGCTCGCCCACGCGCTCAAGCTCGCGCCGGACCGCCTCGCTGCGGCTCTGGTCCGCGCCACCCGTCTCGAGCCACTCGGCCAGGCTGATCAGGAACCTGTCGACCTCCCGCTTGTCATAGCCCCGGCGCGCGATTGGGAAAGTCGCGCTGCGGATGCGGTCGATGCTGTCTCGATCCACGCCTCCTCCTGTCGTTGCCGGCAAGAAGCAAACGCGGCCTATATGGCCGCGAAACTGACTGCGACTATAGACCGAGCTCGGTGGGAACCGGCTTCTCCCCCGAGTAGTCGTAAAAACCCTTGCCGGACTTGCGCCCGTAGTAACCGGCCGCCACCATCTTCCGCAGGGTGGGCGGCGCGGCGAAGCGGCGCTCGCGGTATTCGTCGAACATGATGTCGGCGATCGACTTCGTGGTGTCGAGCCCGACGAAGTCGAGCAGCGTGAAGGGGCCCATCGGGTGGTTGGCGCCGGCCTTCATCGCGGTGTCGATCTGGTCGACGGTTCCCACGCCCTCCTCGTAGGCCCTAATCGCATCGAGCAGGTAGGGCACCAGCAGACGGTTGACGATGAACCCCGTCTTGTCCTTCGCGTGAACGGTGGTCTTGCCGAGGCGCTCTCCCACCTCGAACGCGAGCTTCAGGGTCTCGTCGCTCGTCGTCACCGTCTGCACGACCTCGAGCAGGGGCATGACCTGAGCCGGATTGAAGAAGTGCATGCCGCAGAAACGGTCCGGACGCGAGGTCGCTGCCGCCTGATCGATCACGGCGAGCGAGGAGGTGTTGGTCGCGAAGGTGGCGCCGTCAGAGACGATCGTGTCGACCTCCTTCCACATCTCGAGCTTCAGG
>JBKPFQ010000053.1:0-65166 GCA_046728915.1 Actinomycetota bacterium
GCGCTGCGCCACCGCGGCGGGAGCCTCACTCATCCTCGAGCAACCTCGAGATCCGCACCCCGCGCTCCGGGGTGTCGTCGTAGTGGAAGCTCAGCGTGGGCGTGCGCTTGATCCGCATCTGGTGCGCGATGGCCGACTGAATGACTCCATGGGACGACCGCAGGCCCGCGAGGCTCGCCTTGCGTTCCGCCTCGCCGCCCAGCACGCTCACGTAGACGCGCGCTGAGCGCAGGTCCGGGCTGGTGTCCACGGAGGTCACGGTTACGAATCCGATGCGGGGGTCCTCGAGCTCGCTAGCAATCGTGGACCCGATCACTTCGCGCATGAGCTCGTTGACCCTTCTCATGCGCTGGGCCATCTTCGGTCGGCGACTCTAGCGCACCGGATGCCGCCACTTCGGTGGATCTCACCCGCGGATGTCGGCCAAGCTCAAGAGGTCCCGATCAAAGGCTGAGCCGTCTGGACAGCGCGACTCGACGAACCGCTCCAATTCGTCCGCCCGCCGCGGGACGTCGGCGCCGCCCACGAGCGCGCATACGAGCGTCGAGCGCTGCCACGTGTCGTGGCCATCCACCTCGGCCACCGATGCGCCGAATCGCTGCCGAAGCTGCGCCTTGAGCGAATGCAGGAACTTCCGCTTGCCCTTCAGGTCGTGGGAGTCGTTGAGGTGCAACCGGACCTCGACGACGCAGAGGTACGTGGCCACGAGGCAAGGATAGGAGGGTTCGACCCGCCGAAATTGGCGCCTCACCCGTCATCTGCGCGAGTAACTCGCACGGTAGGCGGATTGGCTGCCCGTCCGTGGCCGGCACCCCTCAGCGTCGAGCCCTGCCCGGCGCCAATGCTCTTGCGCTGCGGTGGCGCCGGTAATGCCGTGCCACGCGAGCCCGGTTTCCGCACGCCGCACAGCACCACCGGCGCGCGCCGATGAAGAACATCCCGCAGCTCTGCCCGGCAGACTCGCAGGCGCCCGCGGTCCGGTCCCGTAACCAGGGAGATCGGCGATCGCGCGAGCGCCCCGAGTAGCTGGGACAGAGAACCCCCACCGACGGGTGCGTCTTCGGCCTGGAGCCCGGCATTCGTTGGCTCCAGTTGAGGCGCCATCGGAGCGGCGGCGCTCACGGCGTTCAGGTGCCGAACCGCCCAGTTCGGTGCCGGCCGTCCGCCGGCGACGGCGGTCAGCAGGGCGCGGACCGCATCGCGCAGCCGGCGGACCTCGGCGAGGTGAGCGATCGCGAACCTGGCGTCGCCGAGCCTAGCGGCTGATCCCCGCCAAGGCCCGCCTGCGCGACGAGCTGCCGGCGCATACGCGCTACGTCACGCTTCCCGGGTGCGGGCACGTTCCAATGTGGGACGACCCGGACCTCGTCGCGCGCACGATTCTGGACGGCGCCGCGGCGCGGGCGCCGCGAGCGGCTTAGCGGCTTGGCCTACTCGAGCGTCTGCTCGACCTGCCGCGTCTCGAAGAACTCCAGGACGTCGCCCACCTTCACGTCCTGGTAGCCCTCGAGCACGATGCCGCACTCGAGGCCCTCCTCGACCTCCTGGACGTTGTCCTTGAAGCGGCGCAGCGAGCCCACGCGACCGGTCCAGACCACCGTTCCGTCGCGAACGAGGCGGACCTGGGCGGTGCGGGTCACCTTGCCGTCGGTGACCAGGCACCCCGCGATCGTCCCGACGCGCGAGGCGCGGAAGAGCTCCTTGACCTCGGCTTGGCCGAGGGCCTCCTCGACCTCCTCGGGCTCGAGCATTCCCTCGAGCGCTGCGCGCAGGTCCTCCGTGACCTTGTAGATGACGGAGTAGGTGCGGATCTCGACGCCCTCCCGCTCGGCCGCCCTGCGGGCGTCGGCGAGCGGGCGGACGTTGAAGCCGATGATGATCGCGTCGGATGCCGCGGCGAGCATGACGTCGGACTCGGTGATCCCGCCCGGGGCGGCGTGGATCACGTCGACCACGATGCGCTCCTGCGGGAGCTTCGCGATCTCGTCCTGAAGCGCCTCCAGCGAGCCGGAGACGTCGGCCTTGAGGACGATGGCCAGCTCCTTGACCTCGCCCGCCGTGGCCTTGGAGAAGACCTCCTCCAGGCTGACCTTGCGCGCCTGCTGGCGAGCCAGGGACTCCGCCTTCAGGCGCTGGCTTCGCTGCTGGGCGAGCTGGCGGGCCCGGCGCTCGTTCGGGACAACCTCGAAGCGCTCGCCGGCCTCCGAGACGTCGTCCATGCCCAGCACCTCGGCCGGATCGCCCGGCCCCGCCTCGTCGATGCGCGACCCCGTGAAGTCGAGCATCGCGCGCACCTTGCCCCACGTGGAACCCGCGACCACGGCGTCGCCGACCGAGAGCGTGCCACGCTGCACGAGCACCGTTGCGACGGACCCGCGGCCGGGATCGAGGTGGGACTCGATGACGTAGCCGGAGGCCGGCGCCTCGGGATTGGCCTTGAGCTCCTCGAGCTCGGCAGCGAGGCCGATCATCTCGAGCAGGTTGTCCAGCCCCTCGTGGGTCTTGGCGGAGACGTCGACGAAGATGGTTTCCCCTCCCCAGTCCTCGGGGGTGAGCCCCTGCGACGCCAGCTCGTTGCGAACCCGATCGGGCTGCGCGTCCGGGCGGTCGATCTTGTTCACCGCCACGAGAATGGGAACCCCTGCGGCCTTCGCGTGGTCGATCGCCTCGACCGTCTGGGGCATGACGCCGTCGTCGGCGGCCACGACGATCACGGCGAGGTCGGTCACCTTCGCGCCGCGGGCCCGCATGGCCGTGAATGCCTCGTGGCCGGGCGTGTCGAGAAACGTGATCCGGTTGCCGTTCTGGTGCACCTGGTAGGCGCCGATGTGCTGCGTGATGCCGCCTGCCTCGCCGGCGACGACCTCGGTTTCACGGATGGCGTCGAGGAGCGAAGTCTTCCCGTGATCGACGTGGCCCATGATCGTCACGACCGGCGGGCGCTCCGTGAGGTCCTCGTCGGCGTCCTCGAAGGTCGGCTCCTCGACCTCCTCCTCCTCCGCCGCACTGGTGATCTCAACCTTCTGGCCGAGGGCCTCGGCGAGGGTGAGGATGGCCTCATCCGGAAGCGTCTGCGTGAGGGTCGCCATCTCCCCCAGCTCCATGAGCTTCTTGATCACCTCGGCGCTGCCGATGCCCAGGGTCTCCGCCACCTCGCGCACCGTGGCTCCGGATGCGATCTTGGTCGCCTCGGGCTCGCGCTCGACGACGGGTGCCTTCTCCGGCGGCTCCTCCAGAAGCGGGCGGCGCCTGCGGCATGTGCTCGCGGCGCGAGGCCTGGGAGTCGATCACCACACGCCGGCGCTTGCGCCCTGAGGCGGAGCCGCGCGCCGGAGCGCTGTCGCCCTCGCGGCGAACCGGCCGGGGCGACGACGATGGATCCTTCGCGGCCGGCTTGGGCTCAGACGTCTTGGCCGCGGGCGCCGAATCCGCGGCGGCGCCGTCGGCGCCTGCCGCCTGCAATGCCTTAAGCGCGTCGGCCTCCTCGACGCTCGACTGGGCGACCTTCGCCTCGATCCCGGCCGCCCTCAGGGCGGCGAGCACCTCCTTGCTAGTCAGGCCCTGCTGCTTCGCGATCTCGTGGACGCGCTTCTTAGGCACCCTCGGAACGGCTCCCCTCGGAATCCTCGCCCGAGGACTTGGGTTCGTCGGATGGATTGGCTCCAACCGCCGCCGCCTCCGGCGAGGGCTCCTCGGCCTCGGTGGCTGCATCCTCCGACAGCGCCTCCTCGGGCTCGACGGTCTCCTCGGCGTCCGAAGGCGTCTCCGGCTCGGCGGCCTGCTCCTGCCCCTCGGCGCCCTCAGACTCGGGCTCACCCTCCGGCTTGGCGGTCCCGTCATCGGTCTCGGCGCTCTCGGCGGCCTCCTCCTCGGCCTCCTCGAGCTCCTGCTCGGCCTCGGCCACATCGGCCTCGGACTGCTCCTTCGCCTCCTCGAGCTCACGCTCGGCGTGCTCTGCCTCGCTGTCTGCAGCTTCCTCGCCGTCGCCCTCCTGCCCGAACGCGACCGTCGCCCGTTCCACGAGCGGGCGCACCTGCGCCTCGTCGGCGTTCGGATCCGCCAGTACTGAGATCTCCTCGTTCGAGAGCGGCGAGAGCACCGTCACCTGGTTGGTGTCGAAGCGGGCCAGAGCCTGGTGCTGCGGCAGACCGCAGTAGCGGGAGCCCTGAAGCGAGGCGTTGGGACAGCGGCGTCCCGCCGACAGCACCGCGGCGCAGCGGCCATCGGCCTCCTCGCCCTCCTCGTAAGTGAGCTCCTCCTCTTCCTGGCTGAACTCGGTCTCCGACTTGATGTCGACCTTCCAGCCGGTGAGCTTGGCGGCGAGTCGGGCGTTCTGACCCTCGCGGCCGATGGCGAGCGAGAGCTGGTCGTCCGGCACGATCACCGTCGCCTCCTGCGTCTCGTCGTCGACCAGGACCTCGCGCACGCGGGCGGGCGACAGCGCCTTGGCAACGAACCTGGCGGGCTCGTCGTTGTAGGGGATGATGTCGATCTTCTCGCCGCGGAGCTCGGAGACGACCATCCGCACTCGCGAGCCTCGGGGGCCGACGCAGGCGCCCACGGGGTCGACCCCGTCGGCGTGGGAGATCACGGCGATCTTCGAGCGGTAACCGGGCTCGCGCGCGACGCCCACGATCTCCACGAGGTCGTCGGCGATCTCGGGCACCTCCAGCTCGAACAGCTCCTTGATCAGCTCCGGGCTGCGCCTCGAGACGACGATGCCGGGCCCCTTGCCCTCGGCGTTCACCTCGGTGATCACCGCCTTCACGCGCATGCCGTGGTCGTAGCGCTCGTTCCATACCTGCTCGGACCGGGGGAGAAGCGCCTCGACCCGCTCGCGCAGCTGGACCAGCGTGTAGCGGTTGTCGGACTGCTGGATGATCCCGGTGATCAGCTCGCCGACCCGGTCCTGGTACTCCTCGAACATCATGTGGCGCTCGGCCTCGCGGATCCTCTGCAGGATCACCTGCTTCGCGGTCTGGGCGGCGATCCGGCCGAAGTCGTCCGGGGTCACGTCGCGGGTCGAAATCTGGTCCTCGTAGGGGGCGATCAGCTCCGGGTCGAGCTCGGGCTCCTCGGGCTCGCGCATCTCCCCCGTCTCGGGGTCGAGCGTCTGCTCCTGCTCGGAGATCGCCTGCGCCATGAGCTTCTCCTCCAGCTCCGGCGGCAGCATCAGCTCGAACACGCGGAAGTCGCCGGTGTCCCGGTCCAGGTCGACGCGGGCGTACTTGGCCGCGCCTGGGGTCTTCTTGTATGCGGAAAGGAGGGCGTCCTCGAGCGCCGCCATCAACGTGTCGGCGTCGATGCCCTTCTCCTGCTCGAGGCCCTTGATTGCCTCGACGATCTCACGGCTCATCTGCTCTCCTCCAGCGGGGTCGAGTATTCCGGAACGAGGTTCGAGCGACGAATGCGGGAGAGCGGGATCTCAACCTCGCCCTCGCCCGCTTGGATCCGCACGCCGCCCTCGTCAGCCGCGGTCAGTTTCCCGGTGAAGCTGCGCTGCCCCTCGATCGCCTCGCGGGTCCGCACGCGAACGCGACGGCCCATGAAGCGACGGAAGTGCTCGGGCTTGGTGAGCGGCCGGCCGGCCCCCGGCGAGGACACCTCCAGCGACCAGGTCTCGAGCAGGTCGCGCAGGTGGTTGGTCACGCGCTCGCAGAGCGCGAGGTCCACGCCGTCGGGGTAGTCGATGTAGAGGCGAAGGGTCTCGCCGGCCGGCTGCTCCAGCGCGATCAGCTCGATCGCCGGATCAAGCTGCTGGAGCCTGTGCTCGATCTGCCCTTGAAGTTCGTCCAATCTCGTTCCGTCTGTTGCTGTTTTTCGACTGTTTTGCCGCTTTCGCGCCGAAAAAAAGGCGGGCCCGGGCCCACCTCGAAAAGGGTTCGGGTACGAAAGAGGTGCGTTGAGTATAGCCTCGGCCTCCTCCCCCGGACAAGCGTCGGCCAGGCACCAGAGCGGCTTGTCGGCCGCATCGACGGGGTGCATCGGAGGAAGTCCTCGCTACCGATCCAGATCGCCCGTCAGGACTCGATCATGACCGTCACGGGACCGTCGTTGACCAACTCGACCGCCATCCGCGAACCGAATTCGCCGCGACGGGCGCCAAGGCGCGCGCAAAAGCGCTCATAGAGCGTCTCGGCCAGCTCCGGCGCCGCCGCCGCCACGAAGCTCGGCCGGTTCCCCTTCCTGGTGTCCGCGTACAACGTGAACTGGCTGATGCAGAGAACCTCGCGGTCGCCGAGGGGCTCGTTCATCCGCCCGTCGCCATCGTCGAAGATGCGTAGCGCGCGAACCTTGTCGGCGAGCCAATCCGCGTCCGACTCGGTGTCCTCACGGGCCACCCCGAGCAAGACCAGAAGCCCCTGGCCGATCGCGGCGACCCGTCTATCACCGACGGAGACCGATGCGCTCGAGACGCGCTGGACCAGCGCCCTCACGTCATCCCGTCTGTGAGGCGAGCCGCTCCCGGTAGATCCTGTAGTCGCGCCGCTCGGGCCGCAGGTTCGAGGCGAGCGCCAGGTGGTGCCGGGCCCTCTCGATGTGGCCGGTCAGGCTGAGCGCTCGTCCGAGGCAGAAGTGCGCGTAGTCGTTCACGGGGTGGGATGCGACGACGGCCTCGAACTCCGTCGCCGCCTTCTCGAACTGTCGGTCGCGGAAGTACGCGCGACCGAGGGCCTCGCGGACCGAGCTCTTCTCCGGTGCCTGACGCGCGGCCTCCGCGAGGGGAACCGTCGCCTCGCTGAAGCTGCCATCCTCCAGCAGCTCGACGCCCCGGCGGTAGAGGGCATAGAGGCTTTCAGCGGGCTGATCGGGCAAGAAGGCAAGTGTAGGGACGAAGGCAAGGCACCCAAGGCGCCACGTGCGGCATGAAGCCCGTACGACGTGGACGGTTTGTTTCGCATAGCGAAACAAGACGTCCACATCCCCAAGCCTCGAGCGGCGTGCCTGCGCCCGCTACGGCTACCTGCCCCTCGCTGCCCTCGCGGCACGAAGCGCCTCCACGCGGTCGAGGATCGCATCGGCCACCTCGCCCTTGGGCGCGAGCTCGACCCGATGCTCGCCCTCACGGTCCACGATCACGACCTCGTTCTGCTCGGAGTCGAAGCCGATGTCGGTGCGCGACACGTCGTTGAAGACGATCGCGTCGAGGCCCTTGCGATCGAGCTTCCCTCTCGCGCGCGAGATCGTGTTCGGGCCTTGCTCGGCGGCGAAGCCGATCACGGTCTGGTCATCCGATCGCACCGTCGACAGCTCAGCGAGGACATCCTCGGTCGGCTCAAGCGGCAACTCCAGCGCCCCGGTGCCCTCGCGCTCCATCTTGCCGGGCTCCACGCGTGCGGCGCGAAAGTCCGCCACCGCTGCGGCCATCAGCAAGACATGGGCGCGCTGGAACTCGCTCCTCAGCGCCGCGGCGAGCTCGGCGGTCGTCTCGACGTCGACCCGCCGAACCCCCGCCGGCTCGGGCAGCGCGACGTTGGCCGCGACCAGGGTGACCTCGGCGCCGCGTCGCGCCGCACGCTCGGCCAGCGCAAAGCCCATCCGGCCGCTCGAGCGGTTGCCGATGAACCGCACGGGGTCAATCGGCTCACGCGTCCCGCCCGCGCTCACCAGCACCCGCAGGCCGTCCCACGGCCCGCTGGGCGCACCAACGAGCGCCTCGACCTCGGAGAGAAGCCGCTCGGGGGCCGGCAGCCTGCCGACCCCGTGCTCACCGCGGGACGCGAGCTCGCCCTCCTCGGGCTCGATCACGCGCACGCCGCGCTCCCGAAGCGTGGCGAGGTTGGCCTGGGTCGCCGCGTCGGTGTACATCCGGTCGTTCATCGCAGGCGCGACCGCGCGTGGCGCCGCGCAGGCAAGGAAGGCAGTCGTGAGGATCGAGTCCGCGAGCCCCGCGGCGAGCTTGGCGAGCGTGTTGGCCGAGGCCGGAGCGATGAGGTAGGCGTCCGCGTTGCCGACCACCGCGAGATGCCCGATCGGATCGTGGGCGGGCATGGGATCGCCGGGAAACGCGCCTCGAAGCGGGTCGCGCTCGAACTCGTCAACCAGGACCGGAGCGCCGACGATCGCCTCGAACGACGCCGGACCCACGAATCTGGTTGCGGCCGGCGTCATCAGCACGCGGACGGAGTGCCCCGCCCGGGTCGCGAGGCGGGCGAGCTCGAGCGCGCGATAGGCGGCGATCCCGCCGGTTACGCCGAGGAGGACACGGGCCATCGGAGCGGACCCATTCCCGGCGCCTGAATCAGGCGCGGTAGGAGTAGTCGATCTTGCCCGCGGCGAACTCCTCGAGCGCGATCGTGAGGTAGTTGCCCGACGGCGTGTCGACCATGGGCGGGGTGAACTCCTCGTAGCTGCCCTCGCCGAGGGCCCGGTAGTAGCTGTTCAGCTGTCGCGCGCGCTTGGCGGCGACGAGCACCGCTGCGTAGTGGGAGTCGGCGCGCTCGAGAAGCTTGTCGACGCGTGGCTTGATCATTGGCCGGGCCCAGTTTAGGGGACGGGCTCCAGCTCGCTCCGCACGATCCGTTCCAGCTCGGAGGCGGCGCGGTCGATCTCGTCGTTGATGACGACGTGATGGAACTCCTCCTGGGCCGCGAGCTCGAGCTCGGCGGTCTTGAGGCGCTGGTCGATCTGTTCGGCGGAATCGGTGCCGCGCCCGGCGAGTCGCTCCCGGAGCGCCTCCGGCTCCGGCGGCGCGATGAAGACCTGGACCGACTCGGGCATCGCGGCCCGAACTTGCCTGGCGCCCTGCACCTCGATCTCGAGCACAACCGAGACGCCCTCCGACAGCCTCCGCTCGACCTCCGAGCGAAGGGTCCCGTACCGGTGGCCGCTGTACGTGGCGTGCTCCAGGAACTCGCCGTCCCGGGCGCGCCGGTCGAACTCCTCGCGGTCCATGAAGTGGTAATTGCGCCCATCCACCTCACCCTCGCGGGGCGGCCGGGTGGTCGCCGACACGGACAGCTCGAGCCCGGGCACGCGCTCGAGGAGCTGGGCGATCAGGGTCCCCTTCCCCACCCCCGACGGCCCGGTGATCACGAACACCTTCGCCACGGGCCCAATCCTGATGCAAGCGCAGGACCCATCTTGTGAATGAACCCCGTCGCGTCAATCCCATGCCCCTCAATCGAGCGTCGACTTAACCGGGCTGAGGCCGGTTAACTCCACGCTCGACGAGGGAGGCTACGAAACGGGCGGCCTTGGATGTGCCGTTTTTCGGGCTACCGCTACCTACGGAGCTGAGACACCAGCTCGCCGCGCTGGCGCTGCGAGAGGCCGCCGATCGTCTTCGACGGCGAGATTCGGCACTGCGTCAGGATCTTGTTCGCCTTGACGCGCCCGTACTTGGGGACCGCCAGGATCATGTCGAACGCCTTCGCCGACATGACGTAGTCGGGCGGGTCGAGGAGCAAGGCCTCGATCTTCGCCTTGCCCGCCTTGAGGTCGCGCTTCAGCTGGGCGCGCTTCGACCGGATCTCGTTTGCCCTCCCGAGGGCCCGCATCCGCTGCTCGTGGCTTCGCTCTGGGACAGCGGTGGCGGTGTCGACGGAGGGGACCATCGGCGGCGGCGATTATATGCCCGCCGCCGCGGCGTGCAAGGGGGGTCTGGGCCTTGCGGCGAAATTCGCTTCGACCTTAGGTTGAGGTCGATGCCGCGCTGCGGCCGCGGAAGTCCGAGAGCGACCCGAGATCGCTCCTGCCGATCGCCCTTTCGAGCTCGGCGCGGACCCGCGCTCCCGCCTGCGGGTCCCTGAAGTTCGCCGTGCCGACCGCGATCGCGGCGGCGCCCGCCGCCAGGAAGGCGAGGGCGTCGGATCCGGACTCGATGCCCCCCATGCCGATGACCGGGATCGAGACCGACCCGGCCACCGACCGCACCTGCTCGAGCGCCACCGGGCGAATCGCCGGCCCGGAGAGGCCGCCGCGGCCGGCGCCGAGCCACGGCCGCAGGGTCCGCGGGTGGATCGCGGTCGCCTTCAGCGTGTTGACCAGCGAGACCGCGTCCGCACCGCCCTCCTCCGCGGCGCGCGCGATGCTCGCGGGGTCGGCGACGTTGGGCGTGAGCTTCACGATCAACGGCTTGTCCGTGACCGGGCGCACGGCACCAAGGAGCGCCAGGGTCTCCGGGGCCTGCTCGCCGACGATGAGCCCGGACTCGACGTTCGGGCACGAGATGTTGAGCTCCAGCGCGGCGACCGCATCCTGCTCCGCGACACCCTCCACTAGGCGAACGAACTCGCCGTGGCTCGTGGCCATGACCGAAACGCACAGCGCCACGGGGAGGTCGCCAAGCGCGGGGAGATCCTGGGCGAGGAATCCCTCCAGCCCCTTGTTTGGGAGGCCGATGGAGTTGATCATCCCGGCGGGGGTCTCGAAGATTCGAGGTGGCGGGTTCCCGGCCCGTGGCTTCGGCGTGATCGTCTTCGAGACGAACATCGAGAACGGGAACTCGTCGAGCAGCGCCTCGCCGAATGCACGCCCGGCGGCGATGGCGTCGAACGTCCCGGAGCCGTTCAGCACCGGATGCTCCAGCTCGAGGCCGGCGATCTCCACCCTCAGGTCCATCAGTGCCCCGAGCCCGGCACGAGCGCCGTCTCGATCTCCGCGGCATCGACGACGGGTCCGTCGGTGCACAGGCGCATGTAGCCGCCGTCCGCCAGCGGGACCGCGCAGCCCATGCAAGCCCCAAACCCGCAGGCCATGGGCGCCTCCATCGCGAGCTCCGCGACGACCTCGCGCTCCATGCAGAGCGCCCGGACCGTCTCCAGCATCGCCGGCGGACCGCACGCGTACACGGCGGCGGACCGCGCCGCATCGCCCTCGAGGAGCACCGCGAGCAGCTCGGTCACGTAGCCGCGGTGGCCCACGTGCCCGTCCTCGCTCGCCAGGCGGACCTCGCAGCAGCCGAACAGCTCATCCACGCCGCCCGAGTGCTCGCGATCGCGAAACCCGAGGAGCGTCCGCACGGGCACGCCGCGGTCGGCCAGCTCGCGTCGAAGGATCGCCAGCGTGGCCACCCCGATCCCGCCCCCCACCAGGATCCCCCCGGCGAGGTCGCCCCGGAGCTCTCGCGGATGGGAGAACGGCCGGCCAAGGGGGCCGGTGACCCACAGCCCTTCGCCCTCGCGGAGCGTCGCCAAGCGCTCGGATCCGGGGCCGACGTCCTCGACCAGGAAATCCAGCCGGACTCCCGAGTCATCGGCGTGCGCCTCCGCGACCGCGAACGCGCGCGGCAGGTAGGGCCGGGCCGTGCGCTGCCCCCAGCCGTCGGCGGCGGACAGCATGTAGAACTGCCCCGCGCGGGGCTCCGGCCCGGTGACGTCCAGGGCGGAGAAGATCCGGTAGCCGCCGGCCGGGCGATTGCCCTTGACCTCGCACAGCCGCCTGCCTAGCGGCGCGATCACCCGCGAGTCAGACCGCCGCTTGCTGTCGGCTGTCCTTGGCATGAAGCTCCTGGAGGGAGCGCGGCTCGGCGCCGCGCTCGCGCTGCGCGAAGATCGCGCGTGCGGCCGCGGAGGCGCCGGTCATCGTGGTCACGCACGGAATGCCGTGACGGACCGAGGCGGTGCGGATCTCATAGCCGTCGCTGCGCGCCCCGCTCCCGGTCGGGGTGTTGATCACGAGGTCCACCTCCCGGTCGCGGATGAAGTCGACCACGTGCGGCGAGCCCTCGCCGATCTTGTTGATCGCGGTCACGGGCACCCCCATGCGCGAGATCGCCTGGGCCGTGCCCCGCGTGGCGATGATGCGGAAGCCCAGGTCGTGAAAACGGGCAGCCAGCTGGGTCGCCGCGGGCTTGTCGCGGTCCGTGACGGTGATGAACACGGTTCCCTCCTTGGGGAGGGAGATCCCGGCCGCGGCCTGCGCCTTGCCGAACGCGGTCGGAAAATCGGTGGCGACCCCCATCACCTCGCCCGTCGACTTCATCTCCGGCCCCAGGACGGAGTCCGCGCCGGCGAAGCGGGCAAATGGAAGAACCGCCTCCTTCACGCTCACGTGATCGGCCGGGGCCGGCGGCAGCTCCTGGTCGGCGAGCGCCTCGCCGAGCATCAACCGGCATGCGATCTTGGCGAGCGGCGCGCCGGTGGCCTTGGAGACAAACGGAACGGTGCGCGAGGCCCTGGGATTGGCCTCGATCACGTACAGCGTGCCGCCGGCGACCGCGTACTGGATGTTGATGAGGCCGACGACGCCAGCTCCAGCGCGATTCGCTCGGTGGTCCGCCTGATCTCCTCGAGCATCTCCTCGCCCAGGCTCATCGGCGGCAGGACGCAGGCGGAGTCGCCCGAGTGAACTCCCGCCTCCTCAACGTGCTGCATGATCCCGCCGATCCGCACGTCGACCCCGTCGGCCAGGGCGTCGACGTCGACCTCGATCGCGTCCTCGAGGAACCGGTCCAGCAACAGCGGATGCTCCTGGTCCGCCTTGACGTGCTGCTCGAGGTAGTCGGCGAGGCCGTCCGCCGTGTAGCAGATCTCCATCGCCCTGCCCCCGAGCACGTAGGAGGGGCGGACTAGAAGCGGAAATCCGACCTCCTCCGCGATCACCCCGGCCTCGTCGGCGGACAGCGCCGTCCCGTACGGCGGGTGGGCGATCTCGAGACGCCGCAGCAGGGCGCCGAAGCGGCCGCGGTCCTCGGCCAGGTCGATCGCGTCGACCGGGGTGCCCAAAAGCCGCGCGCCTGCCCGCTCCAGGGCGCCGGCCAGCTTCAACGGCGTCTGACCGCCGAACTGGACGATCACTCCCTCCGGGCGCTCGGACTCGATCACCGCGAGAACGTCCTCGGCGGTCAGGGGTTCGAAATACAGGCGGTCGGAGGTGTCGTAGTCCGTCGAGACCGTCTCCGGATTGCAGTTGATCATCACCGCGTCGCGGCCCGACTCGCGGACGGTCATCGCGGCGTGCACGCAGCAGTAGTCGAACTCGATCCCTTGGCCGATCCGGTTGGGGCCGGACCCGAGAATGACGACGGAGGGCCGGTCGCCGCGATGAACCTCCGACTCCCCCGCTCGCTCGTGCGCGGAGTAGAAGTACGGGGTCTCGGCCTCGAACTCGGCCGCGCAGGTGTCGACGGACTTGAACGTTCGCGCGAGGCCCTCGGTCCCGTCCCCGTCGTTGGCGAGGGCCCGCAGCTCGTTCAGGAACCAGGGGTCGATCGAGGTCCGCCGGTGGATCTCGCCGGGATCGACCCCGCGCCGGAAGGCAGCGAGGATCAGGTCGTAGCGATCCGGTGCCGGCGTCACCAGCCGGTCGAGGAGCTCCTCCGTGTCGTCAGGCACGTGAGCCTGGGAGTCGAGCTCGCGCGACCGCATCGCCTTCGCGAATGACTCCCGGAACGTGCGGCCGATCGCCATCGCCTCGCCGACCGACTTCATGTGGGTCGACAGGCTCCCCTCGGCACCGGGGAACTTCTCGAAGGCGAACCGCGGCACCTTGGTGACCACGTAGTCGATCGTTGGCTCGAAGGAGGCCGGCGTCGCCATCGTGATGTCGTTCGGGATCTCCTCCAACGCGTAGCCGACCGCGAGCTTCGCCGCGATCTTGGCGATCGGGAACCCGGTGGCCTTCGAGGCGAGCGCGGAGGAGCGCGAGACGCGTGGGTTCATCTCGATGACCACGATCTCGCCCGTGGCCGGGTTGACGGCGAACTGGATGTTCGAGCCGCCGGTCTCGACCCCCACGGCGCGAATCACCCGAAGCGCCTGGTCGCGAAGCTCCTGGTACAGGCGGTCGGTCAACGTCTGGGCGGGGGCGATGGTCACGCTGTCGCCCGTGTGGACCCCCATGGGGTCAACGTTCTCGATCGAGCAGATGACGACGACGTTGTCGTTGCGGTCGCGCATAACCTCCAGCTCGAACTCGCCCCAACCCAGGACGGACTCCTCCACCAGCACCTGGTTGATGGGACTCGCCGCGAGCCCCTCGGAGACGACCTGGCGAAGCTCGGTCTCCGTCCTCCCCACTCCCCCGCCCTCGCCGCCGAGCGTGTAGGCGGGACGCACGATCACGGGCGGGCTGATCTCCCCCTCGGCGAGGCCTCGCTCGACGTCGCCGACACTGCGCGCGATCCGCGACCACGGCACGCGCAGCCCCGCGGCCTCCATCGTCTGCCGGAACACCTCCCGGTCCTCCGCCCGCCGGATCGCCTCGTAATTCGCGCCGATCAGCTCGACCCCGAACCGGTCGAGGATCCCCTCGTCGTGAAGCGCCGATGCCAGGTTGAGGGCGGTCTGCCCACCGAGGGTCGGCAGCAGCGCGTCGGGACGCTCGCGCTCGATCACCCGCGAAACCGAGTCCGAAGTCAGCGGCTCGACGTAGGTGCGATGCGCGAACTCGGGGTCGGTCATGATCGTCGCCGGGTTGGAGTTGACGAGCACGACCTCATAACCCTCGGCCAGGAGCACCTTGCACGCCTGGGCGCCGGAGTAGTCGAACTCGGCCGCCTGCCCGATCACGATCGGCCCCGAGCCGATCAGGAGGATCCTGCGGATGTCGTCGCGCCTAGGCATCAGGCAGCCGCCAATTCGAGGAAGCGGTCGAACAGGTACCTGGCGTCGTGCGGGCCCGGTCCCGCCTCGGGGTGGTACTGGACCGTGGCGCCCGGCACGTCGCGAAGGACGAGGCCCTCGACCGTGCGGTCGTAGAGGTTCAGGTGGGAGAGCTCGGCCGCGCCGAACTCGGTCTCCCAGCGAACCGGCTCGTCGGCCTCGATGCGGGGCTCGCCCTCGGGTCCCTGGACCGCGAAGCCGTGATTCTGGGAGGTGATCTCGATCTTGCCCGTGGACAGGTCCTTGACCGGGTGGTTCGCGCCCCGGTGCCCGAAGGGGAGCTTGAAGGTCTCGAGGCCAACGGCCCGACAGAGGAGCTGATGGCCCAGGCAGATGCCGACCACCGGGCGCTTGCCAACCACCTGACGGACCGTCTCCACTACGTAGTCCAGCGCCGCGGGATCGCCGGGGCCGTTCGCGAGGAAGACCATGTCTGGATCCCGCTCCAGCACCTCCTCTCCAGAAGCAGTGCACGGAAGCAGGGTCAACCGGCAATTTCGCTCGTGGAATTGCCGAATGATGGACAGCTTGATCCCGGTGTCGATGCCAACCACGTGCGGGCCGTCCCCGTCGAGCTCGACCGGCCCGGCCGGGGTGACCGTCCGGGCCAGGTCGGCGCCATCCATCGGGGGCTCGGCCTCCACGCGCTCGCCGGCCTCCGACTCGGCGAGCTCGCCGGGGAAGATCCCGCCGCGCATGGCTCCCCGATCGCGGATGTGACGGACCAGGGCGCGCGTGTCGACGCCGTCGATTCCCACCACGCCGCAGTCGCGGAGCCAATCGACCCAGCCGCCCTCGGCGTCGGCGGCGTCTTCGGTGTTCTTGGCCTCCCGCATGATCACGCCGCGTGCGTGGATCCGATCGGACTCCATCGCCGCCGCCGCCACGCCGTAGTTGCCGATCAGCGGGTACGTGAACGTGATGATCTGACCGGCGTACGACGGATCGGTGACCGCCTCCTGGTAGCCCGTCATCGAGGTGTTGAAGACCACCTCGCCGGTTGTCCCAGAGGCCTCCGTCGCGCCGCGAAGTTGGCCGTCGAAGCGCGTGCCGTCCTCGAGCAGGAGGAATCCGGGAGTCGCGTCGGTCATGCCGGGTTGGGCGCGTAGTCGAGGACCACCCGCTGGATCTCCTTGAACTCGTCCGTCCCCGCGCGGCCGACGAGCTCGAACAGCGCGGTCTCGACGTTGGTGATCACCGCGCCCGCTCGCCTGGCCTTCTCGATCCCGATCTCCTTGCTCTCGGGAAAGCGCGAGCCGACCGCGTCGATGGCGACGTGTGCCTCGACGCCCTCATCGATCAGGTCGAGGACCGTCTGGTTCACGCAGACGTGCGCCTCGACGCCGCACACCAGGGCCTGCTCGCGCCCGCCGAGATCGAACCCCTCGGCCTCCGGCGCCGAGAAGCAGACCTTCTCGATCGGCTCGACGCTCTCCGGCAGGACATCGGCCACCTCCGTGACGGTCCGACCCAGGCCCCTCGGGTACTGCTCGGTGACCACGATCGGGACGTCCACGGCCTCCGCTCCCCTGATCAGGGCCGCCGCCCCGCGCGCGACGTCGTCGAAGCTCGGGACGGCCTTCCGGAATGCCTCCTGCACGTCGATGACGACCAGCACCGCCCGCTGCAGGTCCAGCTTCGCCGGGGTCACGCGACTCCCATCGCGAAGCTTCGCTGCCGGTAGGTAACCTGGCCGGCGACAACGGTCATCAGCACTCGTCCGCGCAGGCGGCGCCCCGCGAAGCAGGAGTTGTCCGAGCGGCTCTCCCAGCCGTCGGCACCCGCCTCCCACTCGGCCCCCGGGTCGAACAGGACGACGCTCGCCTCGGAGCCGGGCGACAGGCTGGGCGGCTCGAAGTCGAAGGGCGCTGCGCCGGCGCTCATGCGTTCCACGAGCACGCCCAAGTCCAGGACCCCGGGGAGCACCAGCTCCGAGTGCAGCACGGCGAAGGCCGTCTCGAGCCCGGTCACGCCCATCGCCGCCTCCTCGAAGGGCACCTCCTTCTCCTCGGCGGCGTGGGGAGCGTGATCGGTCGCGACGCAGTCGATCACCCCGGAGCGAAGCCCGTCGACGATCGCCTGGCGATCGTCCTCCGAGCGCAGCGGCGGGTTCATCTTGAACCGCGAGTCCAGGCTTCTGACCACATCGTCGGTCAGCACCAGGTGATGCGGCGTCGCCTCGCAGGTGATCCGCACTCCGGCCTCCTTGGCGGCCGCAACCGCCTCGACCGATTCGCGGGCGGACAGGTGCTGCACGTGGATGCGGGCGCCCTCGTAGGCCGCCAGGGCCACATCGCGCGCGATCATCGTGGACTCGGCCACCGACGGGACGCCGGCGAGGCCGAGCGCGGCCGACACCGAGCCCTCGTGCATGACGCCGCCGAGATGCGGGGCGTGAGCGCCCGCGGGCCGCGAGAGGTCGTGATCCTCCTCGTGGAGTGCCAGGTTGGCCCCGACGAGGTGCTGATACTGGAGTGCGCGCCGCATCAGCCGCGCATTCGCGATCGGCAGGCCGTCGTCGGAGAAGCCCACCGCCCCGGCGTCATGGAGGTCGGCCATCTCGGTGAGCTCGGAGCCCTCCAGCCCGCGGGTCACCGTCCCGAGGAAGCCAGCCGGAACGGACGCCTCCTCCGAGGCTCGCTCGCGCAGCGCCAGGATGTCGGCGGCCGAGTCGACCGGTGGGCTGGTGTTCGCCATTGCGAGCACGCCGCAGTAACCGCCCGCGGCGGCGGCACGTGTGCCGGTCTCGATGTCCTCCTCGACCTCGTCGCCGGGTACCCGCAGGTGCACGTGAGGATCGAAGAAGGCAGGGAACACGCGCTTGCCCTCCGCCTCGAGCACCTCGCCGGGGCCATCCGCGCTTCCAGGATCGGCGAGCGCGGCGACCTCACCACCGCTGATGACGACGTCGTAAGTGCCCTCGATGTCCGCGCGGGGATCGAGGACGGAGGCGCGGCGAAGCACGAGGTCGCCCCCGGTCCCGCCCGCGCCGCGCCAGTCGAGCGAGGAGATTGCCCTAGTCGGGCTCACGCGGGCTCCCTGATCGGTGTGGGGTCGGTCACGTCACTCGAGTCGCCGACTCGCTGGTCGGGGCGCGGCCGTCCGGTGGTCAGGAGCTCGTAGAGGATGGCCATGCGGACGACGAGCCCGCTCTCCACCTGCTCGGTGACGAGCGAGTTCGGGCCATCGATCACCTCGCCGGACAGCTCGACGCCGCGATTGACCGGCCCGGGGTGCATCAGGAGCTGCCTCGGGCTGAGGCGCCGCGAGTCGATCTGGTAGCTCGCCGCGTACTCGCGGATCGAGGGGACGAACGACTCCCGCATCCGCTCGCGCTGCATGCGAAGCGCGTAAACGACGTCCGCCTCCGCCAGGCCGTCCAGCTGGTAGGAGACGCGGCATCCGAGCGCCGCATCGACGTCGCGCGGGATCAGGGTGGGCGGCCCGCACACGGTCACCTCGGCGCCCATCATCCGAAACGCGAGCACGTTCGACCGGGCGACTCGGCTGTGCAGGACGTCGCCGACGATCCAGATCCGCTTGCCCTCCAGGGAGCCGAGCCGGCGGAGCAGCGTGTACACGTCGAGCAGCGCCTGGCTGGGGTGCTCGTGCTTCCCGTCACCGGCGTTGACGACGGCCGCATCGCTCCACCGCGCGACCAGCTCGGCGGCTCCCGCGTGCGGGGAGCGGATGACGATCGCCTCGGGGCCGTAGGCACCCAGCGTCGCGATCGTGTCCTTCAGCGACTCCCCCTTGTCGACCGACGATCCGGTCGACTTGACCGAGACGACGTCGGCGGAGAGGCGCTTGGCGGCGAGCTCGAACGACGAGCTGGTCCGGGTGCTGGACTCGTAGAAGAGGTTCACGATCGTGCGTCCGCGCAGGGTGGGCACCTTCTTGATGTCGCGCCGCCCCACCTCCGCGAACCCCTCGGCACGCTCCATGATCCGCTCGATGTCGGAGCGCTCGAGGTCACCGATCGCCAGCAGGTGCCTCATCGGCTCGCCTCCACCGAGCTCGCGATCATGACCTCGTCGACGTCGTCCAGCTCCTCGACGCGGACGTAGACGCGCTCGGAGCGGGAGGTCGGCAGGTTCTTGCCGACGTAGTCGGGACGGATCGGAAGCTCGCGGTGGCCGCGGTCGACGAGGACAGCGAGCTGCACGCGGTCGGGGCGTCCGTAGTCGAACAGCGCGTCGACCGCCGCGCGGACCGTCCGCCCCGTGAACAGGACGTCGTCGACCAGGACCACCGTCCGGTCGTCGAGGTCGAAGTCGAGGTGTGACGCATGCACGACTGGCTGGGCGCCGGGGTCGCGGGCGTTCACGTCGTCGCGGTAGAAGGAGATGTCGAGATCGCCGAAGGGCACCTCGGAGCCGGTGAGCTCGCCGACCAGCGCGTGCAGTCGCTCGCCGAGGATCGCTCCGCGAGTGTGGATTCCGACCAGCGCGATGCGCTCGGAGCCCGGGTTCTTCTCGATGATCTCGTGCGCGATCCGCACCAGGGTGCGGCGCAAATCGTCGCGGTCGAGGACGAGCTTGTCCCTGTCGCTGTTCAACTCTCGCCCCTTCCTGGCCTCTCTGGACCGGATTAAAGGAACCGACAGCGGGAGCGTAGCACCCGTGTCCGATCTCACCCGATGCGTTACAAAGGGCGCTCCGCATGCGCGTCCCAGATGCGACACGCGAGGCCATCGAGATCCACCAGGCGGCGGGCAGGCGCTTCGAGGCCGGAGGGGTGAGGAGCTTTGTCCGCGATCAGCCGCCGTCGGTGGGAACGGGGTCGGCGGTCGTGCTCGTCCACGGCGTTCCCTCCAGCTCGTTCCTTTACCGAAAGATGATTCCCGCGCTCGCCCAGCAGGGCCTGCGGGCGATTGCCTTCGACTTCCCCGGCCTGGGGCTGGCGGACCGCCCCGAGCAGTTCGACTACTCGTGGTCGGGGCTGTCGCGCTGGCTGGGTGATGCCATCGACGCGCTCGGCGTGAATCGTTGCCACCTCGTCGTCCACGACATCGGCGGCCCGATCGGATGCGAGTGGGCTGTGCGGAATCCTGATCGGGTGCTGTCGCTCACCGCGCTCAACACGATGCTCGGCATCGCCAACTTCCGCCGCCCGTGGACGATGCAGCCGTTTGCGATCCGGGGAGTCGGGGAGGCCTGGCTGGCAACCCTGCGGCCCTTTCCGATGTCACAGCTCCTCTATCTGCAGGCGATCGCGAACCGGGCCGCCACCCCCCGACGCGAGGTGTACGCGTACTACTACCTCCTCAAGCGAGTGGACCGCGGTCGCGCCTTCCTGCGGATCATGCGCGGATTCGAGCTGACCGAGCAGAAGCAGCGGTTCCTGTGGGAGGGGCTCGCCGAGCGGTCCTACCCCGCGCGGATCGTCTGGGGCGAGCGGGACCCGGCGCTCGGGCTCGACCGGATGCGGCTGGTCCAGGAGGCGCTCGAGGTACCGGATCCGATCCTCCTGCCGGCAAAGCACTTCTTGCAGGAGGACCAGGCGATCGCGGTCGCCACCGCGATCACGGACCTGGCGGCCCCGCTGGGTTGATCGCCGCGTTCAGGCGGGTGCCTGGGCGCGGGCGCCGTTCTCGATCAGCGTCGGCTCGCCGCGCTCCGGGAAGGGGATCTCGACGAGGTCGAAGTCGCGCGGCGCCTCGGCGGCGGGGAACACTTCCCGCGCCTCGGCGAGGACGTCGCGGATGTCGTAGCGCGTGGAGATGTGGACCAGGGTCAGGAGCTTCACGCCTGCCGCCGCCGCGAGCTCGGCGGCCTGCCGCGCCGTCGAATGCCCGGTCTCCACTGCCCGCTCCAGCTCCTCGTCGGCGAAGCTCGCGTCGTGGACCAGGAGCTCGGCCTCATGAGCGGCAACCCGGGTCATCTCGCAGGGGGCGGTGTCGCCGCTGACCACGACCTTGCGGCCGCGTCGCGGCTCCCCCATCACCTGCTGCGGTGAGACGAGGCCGTCGGAGCCCTTGACCTCCTCGCCGCCCTGAAGTCGGCTGAAGTCGGGCCCGGGCTCGACGCCGAGCCGGGCCGCGGCCTCGGGATCGAAGCGCCCGGGGCGCTCGTCCTCGACGAGCGCATAGCCCAGCGCGCGCATCCGGTGGGCCACCTCGAACGACCGGACCTCGTAACCGTCGTGGCGAACCGCATCGCCCTCGGCCAGCTCGACCAGCTCCACGTCGTAGCTGAGCTTGCCGAAGATGCGTGCGAGGACCGAGAAGAGCCCGTGGAGCCCCCGCGGCCCGACGATGCGCAGCGGCCGCTCGCGCGCCTGCAGGTCGTAGGTCTTGAGCAGCCCGGGCAGGCCGAGGTAATGGTCCGCGTGGTAGTGCGTCAGGTAGATCTCGTCGAGCTGCACGAGGCCGGTCGACCGCTGCATCTGCCGCTGCGATCCCTCCCCGCAGTCGAACAGGATGCGGTCTCCGCCGATGCGCGCGAGCAGACACGCGGTGGCGCGCCGTGCCGTGGGCACGGAGCCGCCGGTGCCGAGAAAGACGACGGAGAGGTCCACGCCCAAACCGTATCCCCGAGCGTCCCCAGGACTGGGCGAAGGGGCTCAGCTCCGGACTAGACTGGGCGCCAAGCGCCCGTAGCTCAGGGGATAGAGCGACTGCCTCCGGAGCAGTAGGCCGCAGGTTCGAATCCTGCCGGGCGCGCTGGCTCGTCGGCCCGTGCCTGGGGCGACTAGGGTCTCAGAACGCGTACGCCGGGGAGCGGCGCGATGGAATTTCGGCATGGCCGCACCGCAGGGCTTGCGGCGTATGGAAGGAGCAGAGTTGAGACGAAAGGGAATTCTGGCCCTCGCGCTGATCGCCACGCTGACCATCGGCGTCAGCGTCGCGTTCGCGGCCAAGAGCTACCGCACGCATATCGTCTTCCTGGGCAACAGCGGCCCCCCACCAAACGACCTGTCGGATCAGACGTTCTACGGGGACCTGCAGACGAAGCACAAGTGCCGCGGCGCCCGCGAGATGGGCTTGTTCAGGAAGACGGCCAACGGCTACAAGCTGATCGACGTCGACCTCTCGAGCTTCAACGGCGCCTGGGCGCTTCGCGCGGACGTCACGGGCGCCCCCGATCTCGCCGTGAAGGTGAAGAGGGACAGGCGGAAGCACGGCAGGGTGGTCTGCAAGCCCGACAAGATCACGCTGTCGCAATCCCCGCCGGCGTAGTAATTACTTCTTCCGACGCCTCTTGCGAGAGAGGTCGCGAATCGCGTAGCCCGCCTGGGCGGCGATCATCGCGTCGAGGGCACCAAAGCCGAAAATCACTGGGGACATCGATTCCTCCTTGGCTGAATCGATTCCATTATTCGACGAGATGCGGCGGATTCGGGGCGGTCCCGCCACCTTTTAGGAACTAATTAGGGCGCGGCCCAAGGGGCTAGGTGACGGCGGCCGGCGCGCGTGCCTCCGGGTGCTCGCGGTACCAGTCGATGGTCCGGAGAAGTCCCTCCTCCAGGCGGAACTCCGGCTCCCATCCGATCACCTCGCGAATCTTCGTCGGGTCGACGTACTGCCGGTCGATCTCGCCCGCTGGATTTCCCGCTCCCAGGATCCGCGGCTCCACATCGGTTCCGGCCAGCCGGACGATCATCTCGACCAGCTCGCCGACGACGTACGGTCGACCGCCGCCGGCGTTGAACGCCTCCCCGCGCACCTCGTCGCGCTCGAGGGCATCGGCGATCGCGAGGTACGCGCCGGCCGCATCCTCGACGTAGAGGAAGTCACGCTGTGGCGAGCCGTCGGACCGCAGTACGGGGGCGCGGCCGTCGATCGCGGCGCTCACGGCCTCCGGGATCAGGCGGCTGAAGTTGGTGTCCCCGCCGCCGTAGATGTTCGCGAAGCGGGTGACCGCGACCGGGAGGCCGTACGACGGCCAGTAGCTGCGCGCGAGCAGGTCGGCGGCCGCCTTGCTCGCCTCGTAGGGAGCGGTCGGCCGGAGGGCGAAATCCTCCCGATAGGGCAGCTCGTCGTGTGCGCCGTACGCCTTGTCGGAAGAGGCGACGACAACGCGCTCCACCCCGGTCTCCCTGCACGCCTCCAGGACCATCCAGGTGCCGCGCACGTTGACCTCGAAGGTCGATGCCGGCGACTCGGCGGCCGGCCCCACGAGGGTCTCGGCCGCGAGGTGAAAGACGATGTCCACCTCGTGCTCGGCGAGGATATTGCGGACCAACTCGGGGTCGAGCAGGTCCCCCTCCACCTCCGCGATCTCCCCACCGACGCCCAGCAGCTCGAGCGCCGAATCTCGACCCTCCCGCGCGCCGCGGTCGAGCGACACCACCCGATCGCCTCGCTCGAGCAGCCGACGGCAGATCCAAGCGCCGACGAATCCGCGGCCGCCGGTGATGAGCGCGCTACCGGGCACCCGCGTCCGCCGCCGGGCTTCGCTCCCAGACCGCCCACGGCGGATTGCCCGCCGACCACAGGTCGTTGAGGGTGACAGCGTCCTTGTACGTATCCACGCAGTCCCAGAACCCGGTGTGCCGGAAGGCATGGAGCTCGCCGTCGGCGGCCAGCCGGCGGAGAGGGTCGTGCTCGAGGGTGCTGTCCTTCTCCAGGTATTCGAGAAAACCGGGGTCGAACACGAAGAATCCGCCGTTCACCCAGTGCTCCAGGCGCGGCTTCTCCTCGAACGCGAGCACCCGATCGTCATCCCCCAGTTGCGTGACGCCGAACTGCCCCCGCGGCCTGACGACCGTCACCGTGGCGAGACCGCCGTGGCCGCGATGGAAGGCGGCCAGGGCGGCGAGATCGATATCCGCCACGCCGTCCGAGTAGGTCACCGAGAAAGGACCGCCGTTCAGCCGGTCCGCGACCAGGCAGACCCTCCCGCCCGTCGGGGTGTCGAGCCCGGTGTCGAGGCACTCGATCTCGATGGGCTCCGGCCACGCCGTCGCGACCACGAACCCCTCGATCGCCTCGCCCAGGTAGCCGGTCAGCAGGAGGAAGCGCTGAAACCCCTGCGCGGCGTAGATCCGGACCACGTGCCACAGGATTGGCATGCCGCCGATCTCCACCAGCGCCTTGGGGATGGCGTGCGTGTGCTCCTGAAGCCGGGTGCCACGTCCGCCGCAGAGGATCGCCACGGTGTCGCCGTTGTCCACGGCGGGCAGAGTAAGGAATCGGCCCTACGGTGGTGCAGCTAGCCGCCGGCGACGGCGGGGAGGATCGTCACCTCATCACCGTCCTCGAGCTCGGTCTCGAGCCCGTCGCGAAAGCGGATGTCCTCCCCGGACACGTACACGTTCACGAACCGCCGCAGCCCACCGTCCTCGGTGATGCGCTCGCGCAGGTCGTCGTGCTCGTCGAAAACGGCGTCGAGCGCCTCACCCACGGTGGACCCCTCGACCTCGATCTCCCCCTCGCCCTCGGTGACGGCCCGAAGCTGGGCGGGGATCTTGACGACGACTGACATGGGCCGGAAAACCTTAGCTTGCGGCGGCCACCGGCTCGAGCTCGCTCTCGAAGCCCTCGACGGTCGGATCGATCTCGTACATCCGGAAGCCGTCCCTGGTCGCGTCCAGGGTCTTCAACCCCTCGCCGGTGATGTAGGCGACGACGCGCTCGCCGGGGTCGATGTCACCGCGCCGCGCGAGCTTCGCCAGCACGGCGATCGTGACTCCCCCGGCGGTCTCGGTGAAGATCCCGGTCGTCTCGGCCAGCAGCCGGATCCCGTCGCGGATCTCGTCGTCGCTCACGGAGTCGATCGCCCCTCCGGTGTCGCGCGCCAGATCCAGGGCGTAGGGACCGTCGGCGGGATCCCCGATCGCCAGGCTCTTGGCGATCGTGTCCGGGCGCTGTGGCTTGCAGAAGTCGCGCCCCTCCGCGAACGCGGTCGCGACCGGGCTGCAGCCCGCCGCTTGCGCGCCGTTGAACGTGGGCAGGCGCCCCTGGACCAGGCCGAGGTCGATCCACTCGGTAAATCCGCGGCCGAGCTTAGTGAAGAGCGACCCCGACGCGATCGGGCCGACGATCCGATCCGGGAGCGACCATCCGAGCTGCTCGACCGTCTCGAACGCCAGGGTCTTCGAGCCCTGCGAGTAGTACGGGCGGAGGTTCACGTTGACGAACGCCCACGGCCGCGTCTCGCACAGTTGCGTGCACAGCCGATTCACGTCGTCATAGTTGCCCTTGACGCCCACCAGCTTCGTCCCGTACACGCCCGTCGCGAGCAGCTTCTGCTCCTCCAGGTCCGAGGGCACGAACACGTAGGAATCGAGGCCGGATGCGGCGGCGTGCGCGGCCACGGCGTTGGCGAGGTTGCCGGTCGACGCACACGCGAGGGTCTCGAACCCGAGCTCCCGGGCCTTTGCCAACGCGACCGCGACCACCCGGTCCTTGAAGGAATGTGTGGGGTTGGCGGCGTCGTTCTTCACCCACACCTCCCCCAACCCGAGCGTCTTGGATAGGCGGTCGGCGCGGATCAGCGGGGTCAGTCCCGGCTCGAGCGGATCGCGGGGTCGCTCCGCGAAGGGAAGGAAGTCGGCGTAGCGCCAGATCCCCCGCGATCCCGCCTGGATCTTGCGCCGCGCTTCGGCCGGGTCCAGGTCCCTGAAGTCGTAGGCGACGTCGAGCGGACCGAAACACCGCTCGCACACGTACCGCGCCTCGAGCGGGTAGCTCGAGTCGCATTCCCTGCAAACCAATGCCTCCGGCGCCATCCGCTTAGCCTCGCTTTCTGTCCCGTCGTCTTGAACTCACCTAACGAAAAAACCTCTGCCGGGCTATGAGCAGAGGTCCTGTCGGGACTCTGCTCACATCTCCCAGGTCTTCCACCTGCTGGAATTGGCACCTTCCCCTCGCGGGGGGGTTGCCGGGGTTTCATCGGGCCAGTCCCTCCACCCCTCTGGATGTGGCAGTTATGTGGCCGCGGAATATACAGGAACCAGCAACGGCACCAGCCAGTTTCGGGGCTAAAGCCCCTCACCTACAGAACCAGCAACGGCACCAGCCAGTTTCGGGCCAAAGCCCTCACCTACAGAACCGTGCTCGCTCGGTTGCAGGCCTTGTGTGACGTTGGGGGTACTCTTCGACTCAGAGGCAAGATGGACGAGCGACCGAGCGAGATGGTGAGCGATGCCGAACCTCCCGAAGCCGAGGCTACGCAGGGCCGGCCGAGCCCGTCAGCTGGTCGCGCCCGCGCCTGAGCCCCAGCACAAGCCGAACGTCGAGACAATCACCGCCGAGGGCCTTCGCTGGGTGAACATCGAGCGTCCCTCGCCGCTTGAGAGTGCCTGGCTGGAGGAGCAGTTCGGCTTCCACGCCCTCGACCTCGAGGACGTCATGTCGCGCAACCAGCGCCCGAAGATCGACGAGTACCCCGAGTACCTGTTCATCGTCCTCCACTTCCCGGTCTTCGACCGCGCCGTCGGCCGCCTGAACGCGGGCGAGCTCGACATGTTCGTCGGCCCCGACTACCTGGTCACGATCCCGAACCAGCCGCTGCAGCCGGTCGCCTACCTGTTCGAGCGCTGCCGCACCAAGGAGGAGCTCCGCGAGCAGCTCTTCTCGAAGGGTTCGGGGTTCCTGCTCTACAAGATCGTCGACGACTCCTTCGACTACTGCTTCCCGATGCTCCGCAAGATCGGCAACAAGCTCGACGCCCTCGAGGAGGGCATCTTCGAGGGCCGCTCCGAGGAGGTCGTCCGCGACATCTTCGACGTCAAGCAGGAGATCATCAACTTCCGCAAGATCATCCGCCCGCAGCGACCGGTGCTGCGGGATCTGGAGCGCACCATGCACCGCTACCTCGTGGCGCGCGAAGGCGAGGACCTCGAGATCTACTTCGACGACATCGTCGACGCCCACGAGCGGATCTGGGACATGCTCGAGAACGACAAGGAGGTGGTGGAGGCGCTCGAGGAGACCAACGAGTCGGTCATCTCCCACCGCGTCAACGACATCCTCCGCGTGCTGACGGCGATCAGCGTGATCGTCCTGCCCCTGACCCTGATCGCGAGCATCTTCGGCATGAACGTCGGCCTGCCCGGCGGCGGCGATCCGGCCAGGGACTCCCTGGTGACGTTCGGGGTGATCGTCGGCGTGATGCTCGCGCTGTTCGTGGGCATGATCGCTTACTTCCGCCGCCGCGGCTGGCTGTAGCCGGGTCCCCGCATCTAGGATGCGGCGGTGTGGCCAACCCCCCGACGCTCGGAGAATGGCCTGCAAATTGGTCCCTTTTCCGCTCCGTGGGTACGGCCATGGGTACCTCAGCCTCCCTCCCGCGCGAGGTACGCGTTCAGTCGCGCCCTCGAGTCAGCTTCGCTGCCGGGCATCAGGTGCCCGTAGCGGTCGAGCGTGATCCTGATGTTGGCGTGGCCCATGTAGGTCGAGAGCGCCTTCACGTTCACGCCTGCCGCGATGAAGTAGCTCGCGCACGTGTGGCGCCCTTCGTGGAAGCCGAGCGGCTCCAGTCCGGCGTTCCGCCACGCCTTCTTGGCCCGGCTGCGGAGCCCGCCCGCTGACAGCGGACGGGTCGAGTCCCACGCACCGGGAAACAGCAGCCCCACCGTCGGATGGTCCATGAGCACGGCGTGATCCGCCAGCAGGGTCGCGAGCGGGTCCACGATCGGCACGGAGCGGTCCTGCCCGGCCTTCAACTTGGCCGACAGGAACTCCTTGGACTTCTCGTCCCACGCGCGGGTGACGCGGAGCGTGAACGCCTCCAGGTCGATCGCCTCCCACGTGATCGCCGACAGCTCCCCCATCCTCAGCCCGGCGTACACGGCCAGCCCGAGCGCTGCCTGGTCCTTGGCCGGGAGCGCGGCGATCAGCTCCGCGGCCTCCGCAGGCGTCGCTATCCGGTCGCGGGCGTTCTCGCCGGTCGGGAGCCGGAGGTCGGTACAGGACTTCACGTGGACGATCCCCCGCGACAGCGCCCACGCGTAGAGGGCCTGGAGCGGCGTGACGGCATTACGGACGGTGTTCGGCGCGAGCGCGTCGCCGCTCAGCGAGTCGGCCCAAATCTGAACGTCGGCGCGAGTGAGCCTCGCGAGCCGCGTGGCGCCGAGCGCGGGGAGAATGCGGGCGCGGAACTCACGGCGATACCCGCGGACAACGGACGGCTTGTACTGCCTCCCGGAGCGGTTGCGGATCGCGCCTGACTCGATCCCGACCAGGAACCGCTCGGCGGCCTCGCGGATCGCGGCCCCTTTGCCGCGCTCAGGGTGCCCGCCTGGAACCGCTGCATCGCGTCCACGCGCCACGAGCGGGCTTCGGCTAGGTGCGGCGTCCACGGACCCTTCAGGTGGCGCTTGGCCCGCTCGTCGTACGCGGTACCCCGGTAGCGGGTGCGGCCCTTCGCATCGGTGCGCTCCTCGATCCCGATGCGGGCCGGGCTTCGGTCGGTCATGTTCGCTTCCCCCTGGTCGGAGTGGTCTTGCGCCGCCGAGTCTACGCCAGGAGGCAAAGGCCCGCGACCGGGAGAAGCTGCAAGACCACTCCGCTGGCCACGGGCCTCGGCCACCTTACTCAGCCCCCGCCAGGGTGGCGTTCTCTGATGCCCAGCGTTCGAGCTCGGCGACCGGGACAACGCGCGTCGAACCCTTCCGAATGACTGGAACGTGCGGCTGAACGTACCGCTTGAAGGTCGACTCCGAGTAGCCGAATGATGCCGCCGACTCCTCGATGGTCAGCGCGATCCTCGGGACGGGGGCGACGGGTTGGGGCTTCACTCCGCCACCCCGAGTTCATCTTGTCGATCTAGACCTATATGTCCGGGCCATGGCTCCCAGGCGGGAGGAACCCCCAGCGAAACCACGCTCATGCCGCCTGCTCCAGTTCCTGGCGCTGCCACCACGCCTCCTCCGCCTCGAGAATCTCCTGATCAGCGCCAAGGGCGCGCAGGGCTCGCAGGTTCTCGATGCGGACGGCCTCAAGCAGCACGTTGCCGGAACGACCGGAGATCCGGACCACGACCCGCCCCGCCTGATCTCGGGTGAGCTCGACGTGAAGGCCCTTGCGGACGGCGGCGCGCATAGCCTCAATGCGAAGGTCAGGAGCCGAGGCCGCGAGCCGTGAACCCATGCCGGGCCACAGGTCGGCCTCGGGGACGTACTCGCCGTCGCGCTCACGTTGCGAGGCTGTCCGGTCCACGTCATCATCGAGATTCAGGCCGCGGGCCGTTGACGCGCGCGGCGCCGAGTAGCGGTGCGCATCCCTCGGCAACCGCTGCTCTCGGGCTTTCAGGACGTAGGTACCGCACCGGCGGCACGGCCCATGCTCGAACGTGTGGCCCTTCTTCGCGCAGCGCTTCCGCTCCGCATCGCGAGCACGCTTGCAGTCCTCGCAACGCTCCGGCCACGGGCCACGGGCGGGCTTGGGAATGAGACGCTGACAGTCGGGCCGTCCCTCGCAGCCGGCGCAAGTCTTGGCGGCGCTCATATCGCCGCCCTCCCCGAGATGTGCCGCCAGGTGGTCGAGGAGCCGAACCCTGGCGGCTCGGGGTCACCGTCCCCGTCGTCGGGTCCGGCTCGAGAGCCCGAGCCAACCCGGCGGGAGCCGCGCTGGTGATGCGCTCCGCGCCGTGGAGCGCGAGAACGACCCCGTCGGGCGGGACCATGAAGGCAGAAGGCGTGGTCAAGTTCACGCTGATACGGAGGCCGCCACGTTGCCCGGCTGGCCTCGCGGGCTGCGCGCCATTGCGAAAGCCATTCGCCGCCGAGCTTCCGGAACACCTTGGCCTCGACCATGCGAACCTGCGTGCGGGGGACACCGAAGGTGCGTGCAACGTCGACCACGGGGGCGACCGCCGAAGGAGCCGCGCATCAGCATCATGGCTCGCTCGCCATCGGGCAGTTCCGCGATGATGCGTCGGCCCTCACTCTTCAGCGCTTGAAGTCTGTCCCTGTCCATACTGTCCTTTCTCCTGAATGGTTGGGCGCCTGTCTGTGTGCGCTTGGCGCCGACCGGGGGGACAAAGCCCGACCGACGCCTCACGCCCATTCAGGACAGGCCTGGCGCCTCAGCGGACGGACGTTTCCGCCCGCCAAGATGGTAAAGGTCGCCCCGGTCGTTTCCGGGTCGACGAAAGCTGCTTCCGATTCCCCCTCCTACTTCCATTATCGCCGATTAGCTATCCGAGGGTTTTTCTTGGCTTGTTTAAGCCGCTTTACGGTGGTCGAGCGCCACCCCGACCGGACATGCGGGCACCACCGGAGGCCCGCAGGGGTTTACTCATTGCCCTTCCTTCGGCTGCCATCTGTGCCCCTCAACCCGGCCCGTCGTCTCTCCTCGATCCGCGGCGGGTCGGGCCTTGAGGGCATAGATGACCCGCTTGACGTTCGTGAGGGTATGCTCCAGGCACGGCCCCGGCGAAGGAGACGCATGCCCAGCACCGCCTTTGTACCGCTCGCGGTTAACAGCGGCGTCGTCGTGCTCGCGATAGCGGGCGCGGTCGTGCTTGTGGTGCTCTTGGTGACGGTGTCGATGCGGGGCCGACAAAAGCGTGGCGCAAAGGAGCGAGGTGAGGCTCGGCGCGCAGATGAGGGCCAACAAAAGCGTGGCGCAAGGGAGCGAGGTCAGGCTCGGCGCGCAGATGAGGCCCGAGAAGCGAGGCGGGAGCGCGACCGCGACACTGCGCCGGAGGGCGGAGAGGACCGCGGTCCAGACCGGTAGATGGCGGCACGTAGGAGTCGTGGGGACGATGGTTCTATGGGACAAGCTCAGGCAAGCGGGTAACAACCTTCGCAAGCTGCGGCTATCTCTCGGCCCCGACAGCTACTTCCAGTACAAACGAGGGCGGAAACGCGAGCGCAAGCAAGCAGACCGTGCACGTGAGCGCGCAAAGGACTCCGCTCAACGGGAGCGTGAGGAGGCAGGGCGCGGCCGTGAGTACGAAGAGCGCTATACGCGCGAGCGCGAAGGCGACATTACGCGGGAGCGGACGGAGCGGGCAGAAGAGATGGAGCCCGACCGCTAGAGAGTGGCAACCTCAGCGGACGTGGAAGACGTGGCCGCAGTGCTCGCAGACTTCGGATTCCAGAGGGGTCCGCTTGCCACAGCGAGAGCACTTCTTTTGGTGCGGCTCGGCACCCAGAGCAGGCGCCCCACCAGCAATGCGATTCCGGAGTAGCGCGCCAGCGGCTCGTTCTGGAGTAGCCGGTTCATCCAGCCTGACCATAAAGGAGCAGCCGACATGCACTTCATCGACCCGCGAGGGGATGTGGCGGGCTCTGGCCTTCAGGGATCGAACGGTCGCGCCGCACCATCCCGCCGCTCCCAGAACTCCGCATGTAGCCGCTTCGCCTGCTCACGGAACCGCGAGGCGTAGCGGTCGGGCAGGGTGCGGGGAACGGGAATTAGTAGCGCGCGTTTGAGCAGCGCCTCGCGGTCGTCTGCCTCGATCGCCTGGCCGCAGTCATCGCAGGCGCGCCGAGTTCCGCCCTGGATCGGATAGGACCAGCGGGGACGAAGGCTGCCGCAGAAGTCGCATCGCACGAACGCATGTTCGCATCCCTGTCAAGATCGCGCCGATGCATAGGCGGGAGGAATGTCAGATCGCCGCACCGACGTCTCGCGCGGCCCCCATCCGAGTAGAGTTGATAGCCGAATAGGGCCTATCAGCCGCTGCTGAACTTCTCGCCCGGCCGTCTTGGACCAATCGTCTCGTCGGCGGACTTTACGGGTTGTCCCCAGTGACAGAGCGCCCGGACCGAAAGGATTCGGAGGGAGCGTGAGCGCCCGCTCCGAGGAGGAGTTTTCAGCATGCCCGTAGATCCCACTCGCGCCGCCCAGGCCGGTGGATCGGCCAGGGCGACGATCCGAGTCATTCTGACGCTCCTCACGGCCGTTGCCCTGGCGCTTTGGTGTGCTCCTTCGGCGGTTGCAGCGGTGAAGTTCGCCCCCCCCGGCCACCTTCCCGGTCGATTACGGGCCAAATTCGATCGCGGCGGACGACTTCAACGACGATGGCGATCCCGACCTGGCGGTGGCCACCCACGGGGCTAATGCCGTCTCGGTGCTGCTCGGGGCTGCCGGAGGCGACTTCGGGGCTCAGACGACCTTCCCGGTCGGCAAGACCCCCTGGTCGATCGCGGCGGACGACTTCAACCGCGACGGCGATCCCGACCTGGTCACGGCGAACGCGAATTCCGACAACGTCTCGGTGCTGCTCGGAGGCCCTGGAGGGAGTTTCGGAGCCCAGACGAAGTTCGCCGCCGGCAGCGGGCCGAACTCCGTTGCGACGGGGGACTTCAACGGCGACGGCGATCCCGACCTTGCCGTAACCAGCCCGAACTCCGACTCCGGCGAGGTCTCAGTGCTGCTCGGGGGACCGGGAGGGAGCTTCGGGCCCCCGACCAGCCTCACCGTCGGCAGCCCGCAGGATTCGGTGGGGATCGGGGACTTCAACGGCGACGGCGATCCCGACCTGGCCGTGGCCACCACAGGCAGCGTTTCGGTGCTGCTCGGTGGGGCCGGTGCGAGCTTCGGCGCGCCGACCTCCTTCGCCGTCCCCACCCACCCGTCGTCGGTCGCGGTGGGAGACTTCAACGGCGAGGCCGATCCCGACCTGGCGGTGTCCGGGTGGGACGGCGCCGTATCGGTGCTGCTCGGTGGGCCCGGCGGCAGCTTCGGAGCGCAGACCGCATATCCCGTCCCTGGGGGGGCGGGTCGGGTCGACCTCGCGGACTTCAACGGCGACGCCGATCCCGACCTGGCAGTGGCCAACGGCCCCTCGGATACGGTCTCGGTGTTGATGGGCGGAGCTGGGGGGAGCTTCGGCGCGGCTGACAGCACTCCGGTCGGTGGCGAGAACGGCGCGACCGACGTCGTGGCGGGTGACTTCAACGGCGACGCCGACGCCGATCCCGACCTGGCCGTCGCGGACTACACCGGCGTCGTCTCGGTGCTGCTGAACAGCAGAGTGAGCCTCGATCCAGGCAGCCTCGCATTCCCGCCGACCGTTGCCGGCGGCGGAAGCGAGCGGCAGACGGTGGTGCTGACGAACGATCGCGGGGCCGACCTCTCGGTCAGCAACGTGGCCCTCGCCGGCGCCGACGCGGACAGCTTCGCGACCAGCGAGGACACCTGCTCCGGGGCCACGGTGGCTCCCGGGGGAACGTGTCGGGTGCGGGTGCGCTTTCGCCCGGTTCGAGTGGGTGAGCACGCGGCGCGGCTGGAGTTCACAGACGACGCCCTGGGCGGTTTGCAATCGGCGCCCCTGTCGGGGACCGGTACCCCGCAGGTCAGTGTGAGCCCGAGCCAGCTCTACTTCTCGTCGCGGCCCGACAGCACCACGAGCGGCCCTCAGACTGTCTCCCTGGTCAACCTCGGCGTCAACAAGGTCGTGGTCTCGGGGGTGACGTTGACGGGCGCCGATGCGGGCAGCTTCCGCAAGCCGCCCGAGCTCGACGCGTGCTCGGGCGCCACCGTCCCGGTGGGCGGCTGGTGCAACGTGGTGGTGCGCTTCCGCCCCGACGGCGTGGGCTCCAAGAGCGCCGTGCTCGAGTTCACCGACGACGCGCTCGGCAGCCCGCATCGGGCGGCGCTCGCGGGTACCGGCACCCCCGGCCCGTGGCTCACACCTAGCGCGCAGGGGCTGAAGTTCGGCCGCGTTCACGTCGGCACCACCACCGCGACCAAGGCGGTCACCCTCACCAACACCGGCAGCGCCGCGATGAAAATCACCGCGATCTCCGTCGGGGGGGCTAACCCGGGCGACTTCGTCGGCCTGTCGCAGAACTGCACCGCCCTCGCAAGCCTCGGCCCCGACCAGAGCTGCAGCGCCCAGATCGCCTTCCGGCCTACCGCCACCGGCACGCGGCACGCCGTCCTCACCATCGACGACACCGCCCCTGGCCACCCTCACCACGTAGATCTACAGGGAACGGGAACCTGAGCCTCCGGATCTCTTCCGACCGGGGGTCGAGCCAGGGCGCCGCGACCCAGCGGCTTCGCGAGCAGGTGCGAAAGGGCGGTTGACCGGCACATATGGGGACCCAGCGCCGGCGCAGGAGCGCGACGGGCGAGGCTCACGTCACGAGACCGAGTCGCCCTTGATCCAGCGTGACCGAACGTCCTCAATCTCTACTTGGTGGGTGTGATTACTCATTTTCGGTGTCGCGAGCGTCCCTCTCGTCAATGACGTCTTGGTATGGGCCTTGCTTCAAGCCGCCCCGTCGAGCCCGCGAACGCTCGCGTTCATACTCGCGGCGGTGGAAGTCACACTTGCCCTTTGGCCGCACCGCATACCGGAGGCAGCCCGGCTCGGTACACATACGCCTCATTAATTGTTCACCGCTTCCCTCGCACGCTCCTCGGCATCTGCGCGGTATGCCTCGGCGGCAGCGTCAGTGAGCCTGTAGCAGTCGCCGGTCGGAGTTTCATCGTTCTGGATGAGTTCCACCAGCCCGCCTCGCGCGATGATCGAGTCCGCGACTCGACGGATTTCGGGATGGTCGGTGCCAATCCCCTGCGGGTAGTTGACGAGTAGGAGGTTGATTACGTCGAGCTGTTGCGGGGTGAGGTTCTTGCGCTCCATGGATTCCTTTCGATTCGGTGTGTGCGACGGCGCCGCCGGGATGAACCCGGCGACACCATCGCTGCTCCCTAGCGGATAGGAGGGGTAACGGCATGAGACGGTGGGGGCGACGCCCGAGAAAGAGAAAGCGCCACCCCCAATCCGTGGCACACCGTTACGACGTGTCTCCATTTGGAGACACACTTTTGGATCAGGTCGACAACCCGATCACAGCCACAAACGCACTCGGCCGATAGACGCCGAGTGCCAACCTGGACTCAGCCCTGAGGGCGACGAGGTCAGTCTGGAAATAGGTGGAGTGACTATTGCTCGCCTCTACCGTCACCCCGCCCCTTCTCCAGATCTGCGCACCCTGGCCGAAGGCGCCAACTAGAGCGGTTCCGACCGGGATCGCGGAGGTCACGATTGTCCGCATGCCCCACAACGGAGCCGCTGAGAACTGACTCGATGATGTGGCAGCTCCGGCGCCATAGGGGCCATAGTCGAATGGCCCCCCACCGTAGTACTGGCCGGACGTATCCGTACCAGCCCTCATCGGCTGCCAGTTTGACGGGTGGACGATCACCGTATCCGGATCGAGGAATGACGAACCTCGAGCACCGTTGGCTGCCTTGAATATCGCCAGCTCGTTGCTCGTGCCCGCATTGCGGGTAAATGTCCCGATGCTTCTTCCGACCAGCAGGCCCTGCAACTGGGGCGCCACGCCGGTGCCAAGCAGGAGCTGCTGTTCCTCGGTCTGCTTAACGAACAACTGCAGCCGAGAGTTCAGATAGCTCTGAATCTGCGGTGCATCGTCAAGGAGCTCGTCGGAAATCGGAAGGAACGTCGCGACCTTACGAATCGGCTCGCTGGTCTCACCGAAGACCAGCGAGCTTTCGGGCTTTAGCCCGCCTTCGCTGGTCGCCGCCGCCGCATTGGTGGCGGTGGTCTCACTAACGAACCTGACTGGATTCCCGGGAGCTTGCGCGTTGGGAATCAGTTCACTGAGCCAAGGACGCTGGAAAAGAGTCTGGACGATTCCGCTCGTATACCCAGCAGGCGTAATCGCCGTCCCTGGGGTGGTGAATACGGTTCCCTTGGTCTCCAGTGATACCTCGACGGCGCCGGAGGTCCAGGTCTGCCCCCGCATCTGCGAATTGGCAATCGAGCGGTAGCCCTTGCTCTTGACAAAGGCGTCGCCGGGACCCCCTCCGAACTCTCTGGAGGTGGGCATGTTGACCGGGCCATCTAGGTCGCGCTGCAGGGTCTCGACTTGGGCGCGCAGGTCCTCGGCGCCCTTGCGCTCGGCGGCGAGGTCTAGAAGTCCCTCGACTTCACCTCGCTCGCTCGGTGTTAGATCGCGGCCTGCGTCTTCGGCCGCGCGGATGAGATCGCGCGCTTCTTGCACGAATTCTGCTGAGGATTTCCTCATATAGTCGGCACCTCCTTAAGGTGCGTAATGCCGACCACTCGGCTAAGGGTGTCTCGCACTCTGGCCTTGGCCCTGTTTGGGCTCCTCGGGGGTAGCGCCCTCGAACCGGTCGCACCGTCTGGGGCTTACATCTGCCCGTCTCCAGGTCATGTCTCGCCCTCACGGTCTTGGACCGCCTTACTTGACGGTCGGCTTATTTCTGCCCATATGGGGCAGTTACAAAGTCTTCGCGGCCCCTTTTGGGGCCATTTCCGGTAAAAAACGCTTTTCCTTACGCCGAGCCACGTGGCGCTCATCACGACGCGACATGCGGAAATTCGACCCTCCCCCCGCACCGTGGTATCCGGTGGGTGACGGTCAGCGAAGGGGCGAGTTAGCCAGGGTGGAGGTCAGCCGTAGTTCCATCTCCTCGGTCCAACGGGCGATGATGGCTCGAGCGCGGCGGTCGGATACACCTTCGAGTTCGTCCAGCAGGTCGGACCATTCGGCCACGATGTCGGGCCGCAGGTGTTCGGGTAACGGCTCGACAAGCGCTCGAAGCCTTCGCGCGGCTGCTGCAAGCTCGCGGTTGTACGCCATCTGAAAGCTCTCTTCCTTCGTTCGCTTCGCAAGTCGTCGCTTCGCTTGCGCTCGCTCCTGAACCTGCTCGCCGCTGCCTTTTTGTGGCTCGCTCCGCTCGCGGGTGGTAGACGAAAGGTGTTTAGCCGATGCAAGCGGTTCGTGGACAACGGCTGGTTGAAGGCGTACCTGGCCCCCAGAAGAGGGGGCGAGGCGTAATGCAATCGGACTGTGGAATCCGTGTGGTCGCATGACGCACAAGGGAGCTCAAACCGGCCCAGGCCTACCATTACCCGGCGCCGCCCCGAAAGGCGGGCTCGCTCCCCCAGCACAAAGGACGGGACAAAATCTGGGAGATACTGATTCACCCTCCCGACCTTCGGCTACAAACCGTCAATGGCGCCGGGCTGCCCAACCTTGTGCTATCTTGTTACAAGGTTCTATGAGCGCCCTCGGCGATCGGGTTAAGGGTTTCGCCGGGGGCGTTTGTCGTGCCTCGCAGCAAGGGCATGCAGGTAGTGGTGCCCGGCGGGGCTAAGTCTTGTGGGAACGGCGTGGGAACGGGAGCCCAGGCCTACTGACCCCGATTGGCCCCTATTGACGCCTGACCGTGCGCCCTAGCCCGTGCCTGACGCATACGATGGGCGGTGTGGCCAACTACCGCATCTGGGCCCCTTGGCGGCTCGAGTACGTGAAGGGGGCCGCCAAGGATGCCGAGGAGGAGTGCATCTTCTGCACCGCCCTCGCGGCGAGCGACGATCGCGCCAACCTGATCGTCCACCGCGCGGAGCGGTGCTTCGTGATCCTGAACAAGTTCCCGTACACGAACGGCCATCTCATGGTCGCTCCCTACGAGCACCTCGCCACCCTGCCTGAGCTGGATGCCGACACGGTGGCGGAGCTAATGACGCTCGCCCAGCGAGCGATGGTCGTACTCGATGACGCATACGACCCGAAGGGCTACAACGCGGGGCTCAACCAGGGGCGCATCGCCGGGGCCGGAATCGACAGCCACATCCATCTCCACGTCGTGCCGAGGTGGGCCGGCGACACGAACTACATGCCCGTGCTCGCCGACACCCGCGTCATGCCCCAATCGCTCGAGGACAGCTACGACGCGCTGGAGGGAAAGTTCTGACCGCCGTCGCTCCCGCCATCTTCAAGGCCTACGACGTACGCGGCATCTACGGGACCGAGATGGACGGCGACACCGCCTACCTCGTCGGGCGGGCGTTCGCGCGCGTGCTGGCGCGGCTTCGCGAAAAGGAGGCAGCCGATCTGCGAGTTGGCCTGGGCCGGGACATGCGCATCGAGGCGCCCGAGATGAGCGGCCGCGTCCGGGAGGGGCTGGTCGCGGAGGGCTGCGCCGTGCTCGATGCGGGAATGGTCGGAACGGAAATGCTCTACCACCTCGTCGGGTCGCGCGATCTCGACGGCGGCGCGATGGTCACCGCGTCACACAATCCCAAGGCATACACCGGGATCAAGCTGGTGCGCGAGGGCGCACTGGCGCTCTCGGGCGATGCCGGCATCGGCGACGTTCGCGCCACGATCGAGGCCGGGCTTCCCGATCCTCCGGGCGGCGGGACCGTCGAGGCAATCGACATCTACGACGACTATCACGAGCGCGTCCTCGGCTTCATCGAGCCCGATCGGGTCAAGCCTCTCCGCGTGGTCGCGGACGGAGCGAACGGAATGGCCGGCCCGATGGTGGGCCCGCTGCTGGAGCGCCTCGGCCTGGATCTCGAAACCGCTTACTGGGTCCCGGACGGCAACTTCCCGGACCATGACCCCAACCCGCTGGTGGAGCAGAACCGCCGCTTCATCATCTCCAGGGTGCTCGAGGAGGGCGCGGATCTCGGGATCGCCTGGGACGGCGACGCGGACCGGTGCTTCTTCATCGACGGGGAGGGCGTGTTCGTGGACGGCGACTTCCTGACGGCTCTGCTCGCCCGCCAGCTCCTGCAGAAGGAGCACGGCGCGCGAATCGTCTACGACGTCCGGGCCAGCCGTGCCGTGCCCGAAACCGTCCGCGAGCTCGGCGGGACCTCGTACATCAACCGAGTGGGTCACGCCTTCTTCAAGAAGGCACTGCGCAAGCACTCGGCGGCGTTCGGCGGCGAGGTCTCGGGCCACTACTACTTCCGCGACTTCTGGTGCGCCGACTCGGGAACCATCCCGGCGCTGCTGGTGCTGGAGCTCCTCTCCACGCAGGACAAGCCGCTCTCCGAGCTCGTCGGCGCCCTTCGCCAGCGGTACTTCATCTCAGGCGAGATCAACTCCGAGGTCGCCGACCAGGAGGCCAAGATGCGGGAGCTCGCCGAGCGCTACTCCGACGGCGAGATCTCCTGGCTCGACGGCGTATCGGTCGACTATCTCGACTGGCACTTCAACGTCCGCCCCTCCAACACCGAGCCCCTGTTGCGCCTGAACCTGGAGTCGCTCGTCTCGCGGGAGGACATGGAGGCGAAGCGGGACGAGGTCCTGGGCCTCATTCGCGCGTGACGCCGGAGGAGGCGCTCGAGCGGGCGCGCGACGCCGGGATCCATCGCCTGCAGATCCCCACGCCGTTCGCCGTCGGCAGGGTCAACTGCTACCTGATCGACGACGACCCGCTGACGCTGGTCGACACCGGCCCCAACTCCGGCAAGTCCCTGGACGAGCTGGAGCACCAGCTCTCGGAGCTCGGTCGCTCGATCTCCGAGATCGAGCTGGTGGTCCTCACCCATCAGCACATCGACCACCTCGGCCTCGTCGAGATCATCGCCGACCGGTCCGGCGCCGACGTCGCGGCAATCGACGTCGCCGTACCGTTCCTGGAGAACTTCGGCGAGGACATCGAGCTCGACGATCGCTTCGCGGCCTCGCTGATGATGCGCCACGGGATCCCGGAGGACGTGGTCGTCGCCCTGCGGTCGGTGTCGCGGAGCTTCCGCGCCTGGGGCGCGAAGGCGAAGGTCACGCGGCCGCTTCGTGATGGCGAGGAGCTGCGCCTCCGGGATCGCGTCCTGGAAGTGCAGCACCGCCCCGGCCACAGCCCCTCGGACACGGTGTTCTGGGACGCCGACCGGGAGATCCTGATCTGCGCCGATCACCTGCTCGCCCACATCTCGTCGAACCCGTTGATCTCCCGGCCGCTCGACGGGTCCGATGAGCGCCCGCATGCGCTGATGATCTACATGGAGTCGCTGCGCCGCACCCGGGAGCTGCCCGCCCGGATCCTCCTGCCCGGGCATGGCGAGCCGATCACCGACCACCGGGCGCTCATCGACGAGCGCTTCGCCTTGCACCGCCGGCGGGCGGAGAAGATTCACGGCCTGATCGCCGAGCGTCCGCGGAGCGCCTATGAGATCGCGCAGGAGCTCTGGGGCAACGTGGCCGTGACCCAGGCGTTCCTGACCCTCTCGGAGGTGCTCGGCCACCTCGATCTGCTGGGCGCCGACGGGCGCGTTCGGGAAGTCACGGACGGTGACGTGATCAGGTTCGAGGCGGTCGAGTAACGTGCGGACGGAGGAGCTACCGGAGTGATGGCCGGCCCCGCAACCATCGAGGCACCCCCCCGACCGGAGGCGCGAACCGACGGCGCCCCGACGGTCGCGCGCGCGTCCAAGAAGCGCATGTTGATCATCGTCAACCCGTACGCGACCACCGTCTCGGACCGGCTGAAGAACCTGGTCGTCTACGCGCTACAGGGTCGCTACGACGTCGAAGCCGTGCTGACCGAGTCCCAGCACCACGCCACCGAGATTGGGCGCGAGGCCTGCGAGGGCGGCTACGACATCGTGGTGGCGTTCGGCGGTGACGGCACGCTCAACGAGATCGCCAACGGACTCGCGGGGACGGACGTTCCCGTCTCGGTCCTCCCCGGCGGATCCACGAACGTCGTCGCCCGGACGCTGGGCATACCGAACGACGTGGTCGACGCCACCGAGCACCTCCTCGGGCTCGCCGACGACTTCCGCCCGCGGCGAGTCGACCTCGGCGTCGCCAACGGCCGGCGGTTCGTCTTCGCATGCGGGGCCGGCCTCGACGCCACGGCCGCGAGGACGGTCGACTCCCATCCGCGCATGAAGGCGCGCGGGGGTCGCTGGTATTACACGTGGGCGGCGGTGTCCGGCTTCTACGGCTCGTACCTCCGCAATCCCGTGCGGATGCACATGCAGGTCGACGGAGCGACTGCGGATGGGGTCACGGCAATCGCCCAGAACTCCGATCCGTTCAGCTATTTCGGCAATCAGCCGCTTCACATCTGCGAGAACGCCGCGCTCGACAACGGCACGCTGTCGGTTGCGATGCTTCGCCGCGCGGCTCAGCGCGACGTCCCCACTATCGCCGGGCGGGTTCTGATGAAGAGCGTGCGCACCCCGGGTCACCGCCAGATCGAGCACTTCGACGGGGTCACGGAGTGCCGGGTGGAGTCGGTGTCGAAGGATCCCGAGGGCCGGATCCGCCAGTTCCCGGTCCAGGTGGACGGCGACTACATCGGCGATCACGGCGAGCTCGACGTCAGCATCGAGCCCAGGGCGCTCGCGATCGTTGCCTGAGCGCGGAGGCCGCTAGCGGTGGCGCAGGTGCAGGGCTGCCGGTTCTGCGCGATCGTCGCGGGCGAGGAGGAGGTGCATGTCGTCTTCGAGGACGACCTATCGCTCGCCTTCCTTGATCACCGCCCCCTCTTCCCCGGTCACTCGCTCCTCGTCCCGCGGGACCACTACGAGACGATCTGGGACCTGCCCGACGAGCTCGTCGGTCCCCTGTTCGGCGACGCGAAGTTCCTGTCAGGCGCGATCCGCTCGGCGATGAATGCTCAGGGCGCGTTCGTGGCCCTCAACAACGTCGTGAGCCAGAGCGTGCCCCACCTCCACATCCACCTCGTCCCCCGCAACCGCAAGGACGGGCTGCGTGGGTTCTTCTGGCCGCGGCGGAAGTACGACAGCGAGGAGCACATGCGAGAGACCGCCGCGGCCGTGCGCGCCGCCGTCGAGGCTGCGAGGCGTTAGTCGAGCGATCCCGCCTCGTTGCGTGTCGCGTAGCCGATCCGGTGGGCGAGGAGGCCGAGGCCGTCGACGGCGCGAAAGAGCGCGGCCTCCAGGTCGCGCCGGCGAACGTGACCGGCCGCATCCCGCGCCGCGCCGGTGAGCCCGGATCGGAGCGGCCAGGGCGGTGAGGATCCCGGGTAGCGGTCATTCAACCAGCGCGCCCCCGCCCCGTAGCGGACGATGGCCCCGAGGAGCGACGGCAGGCTCGCGCGGTGGCGGTGGTGGACGAGCGCCTCGGGTCGGAACGCGAGTCGCCAGCCGGCGGCCTGCAGCCTGCGGCACAGGTCGAGATCTCCGCCCGAGCGGATCCCCTCCGTGAAGCCGCCGATCCCGTCGAACGCGGTTCGGCGGATCAGGAGGTTGCCGGCGGCAGCCCCTCCCTCATCGGCTCGTATCAGGCCCTGGGCGTGGTCGAAGAGGTGTCGCGAGCACGCGTAGCGCGCGGCGAACGACCGCTGGTCCGGGTCGCCTAGGATCTGACCGGCCACCGCTCCGCAGTCGCCGGCGATCGGCTGGACGAAGTAGGCGTCGAGGAGGTTGAGCCGGGGTGTGCAGTCCGCGTCCAGGAACAGGATCCAGTCGTTGGTTGCGCCGCGGGCGCCGGCATTCCGGGCGTGGTAGGACGATCGCTCGCCGGTCGCTGCCACCACCCGCACATCGCCCACGCCCGCCCTGGACAACACGCCGCGGGCGGTGTTGTCCGCGACGACCACTTCGTCGCCCTCCCTCAGGTCGAGGCAGCCAAGGGCGGCGCCCAGGCGCTTTGCAGCGGCGCGATCGCCGCGGAACGGCACGACGACGCTGACGCCAACCCTCGGGCTCATCGGCCCGCCATCGGTTTTGGCATTTCAGGTACGTCATGGCGTCCCTGGAATGCCAAAAGCTTCAGCTGGAGCTCAAGCCGTCGGCGTTACGCGGTAGGCGTCGAAGACCGAGTCGACGTTTCGCAGCCGGCCGACGCAGGTGCGGAGCTGCTCGCCGTCGCCGACCTCGACCACGAACCGGTTCTTGACCATCGGGTGTTTGGTCGTGCAGAAGGCCTCGATGATGTTGACGCCGGTCTCCGCGAAGGTGCGCGAGAGGTCCTCGAGGAGGCGGGTGCGATCCCAGGCATCGACCTGGAGCTCGACCCGATAGGAGGTCGAGTTGTCGCCCTCCCACGCGACCTCGGTGAAGCGCTCCGGCGAGCGCTTCAGCGCGCTCATGTTCTTGCAGTCCTCGCGGTGGATCGTGATGCCGCGCCCGAGCGACACATACCCGATGATCGGGTCACCGGGCACCGGCCGGCAGCACTTGGCCAGGCGGATCATCACGTCGTCGACGCCCTTGACCTTGATGCCGTAGTCGGAGGCCTCCTGGGTGCGCCGCTGGCGCTCGTCGCGACCCTCGAGAACCCCGGCGAGCCGCGCCTCGGTCTCATCGCCAGCGACCGCCTCGCCTTGCTTGAGCCGCTGGAAGACCTTGTTCGCGACCGTCTTCGGCGAGATCTTGCCCTGGCCGACCGCGATGTAGAAGTCGTCGGCCTTGCGGAATCCCATCTCGCGGGTGACGTCCGCCAGGAGCGGCGACGCCGCGATGCGCTGCGGCGGCAGGCCGCGCTTGCGGATCGCCGACTGGAGCTGCTCGCGGCCGCGCCGCTCGGCGTCGTCGCGGCGCTCACGCTTCAGGAACGCGCGAATCTTGTTGCGGGCGCGGCTCGTGCGGACGAGGGCGAGCCAATCGCGGGAGGGCCCGCGCTCCTGCTTGGCGGTGAGGATCTCGACGATGTCCCCGGACTTCAGCTGGTAGTGGAGCGGGACGATCTTCCCGTTGACCTTCGCCCCGACGCACCGGTGCCCGACGTCCGTGTGGACGGCGTACGCGAAGTCCAGCGGAGTCGATCCGGCGGACAGGTTCTTGACCTCTCCCCTCGGCGTGAAGACGAAGACCTCGTCCTCGAACAGGTCGACCTTCAGCGACTCCAGGAACTCGGTCGGATCCTGATCGCCCTCGACCTCGAGCAGCTGGCGCAGCCAGGTCATCTTGTCGCGCTCCGGATCGCCCTTCCGGCTGGCCCCCTCCTTGTAGATCACGTGCGCGGCGATCCCGTACTCCGCCGTCTCGTGCATCTCGGGCGTGCGGATCTGGATCTCGAGCGGCCGGCCCTCGGGCCCGATCACCGTCGTGTGCAGGGCCTGGTAGAGGTTGAGCTTCGGGGTCGCGATGAAGTCCTTGAAGCGGCCCGGAAGGGGCTTCCAGAGCGAGTGGATGATCCCGATCGCGCCATAGCAGTCCTTGACCGAGCCGACCAGCACCCGCATCGCCGTGAGGTCGTAGATCTCGTTGAACTCGCGGCCCTTCTTGGTCATCTTCGAGTAGATGGAGTAGAAGTGCTTGGCGCGGCCTGAGATCTCTGCCTCGATCCCCACCTTCGCCAGCTCGCTCTGCAGGAACTCCCCGGCGTCGGCGACGTAGCGCTCTCGCTCGGCGCGCTGCTGGGCCACGAGCTTCTTGATCTCGTCGTACTTGCGGGGATGCAGGCGCTGGAACGAGAGGTCCTCGAGCTCCCACTTGATCGCGTGGATCCCGAGCCGGTGTGCCAGCGGCGCGTAGATCTCGAGCGTCTCGCGCGCCTTCTCGATCTGCTTCTGCTTCGGCAACGCCGAGATCGTGCGCATGTTGTGGAGGCGGTCCGCGAGCTTGATCAGGATGACCCGGAGGTCCGTGGCCATCGCGACCATCATCTTCCGGTAGTTCTCGGCCTGGCTCTCGTCGCGGCTCTGGAAGGTGATTCCCGTGAGCTTGGTGACGCCGTCGACGAGCTGGGCGATCGTGTCGCCGAACTCGTCCCCCACCGCTTCCAGATTGGCGCTCGTGTCCTCGACCGTGTCGTGGAGCAGAGCGGCGCAGAGCGTCTCCGTGTCGAGCCGTAGCCCGGCGCAGATCTTGGCCGCCTCGACCGGGTGGGTGATGAAGTCCTCGCCCGACTTGCGGCGCTGGTCGGCGTGGCGCTCGCACGCGAACGCAAACGCCCGCTCGACCGCATTGGTGTCGACGGGGCGCATGCCGTCGGCCGAGTGCTCGGCGATCACTGCGAGCAGGTCGCCCAGGAGCGCCCGCTCGTCGTCGGTCAGCTCGGCGGTGAGCTGGGTCCGGGGCGCGGGAGCGGTCGTCGTCGCGTGGCCGGCGCCGACCCGGGTGTGGCCCTCGCGGTCGGCAGGCGGCTGCTCGCCCTTCGACCGGCGCCGCGCGGGGCGCCTGACCTTGACCTTCCCGCCTCCGGGGGCCTTGGTCGCGGCGCCGCGTCGCTTCCCGTTGGAGCCGTCCTTCGACGCGGCGCGCTTGGCTCGCTTCGCCTCGTCTAGCTCGGTTGTCTTCGCCTGCTTAGGAATCGCCTGCCCTCCTCATACCGTGCCCGGTAGGCAGCGAAGGACTCCGTCAGCTCCAGATCCTTCGTCACCGAGGATACGACGCGAAGCACGCGGGGGGTGGCGGCCGGGTCCCAGGTCACCGCACCCACCTCCTCGAGCACCCGGATCCGCCGCGCCCCCACCTCCGGCGCACGGGGGTGACGCCCCGGGCCGTGGAGGGCGTCGCGAAGGTCGTAGAGAGCGAGGCCGTCGGCGTCGCGATGGCGGTCTCGCATGATGCGATACAGAGCTGCGAGGGCCGGGCGGCGCGGCCATTCTTCCTCGTGGACGCGGAGCGCGAGCGCGATTTCGGGCTCGCCCCAGGCGAGGTGGACGTAGCCCGCACCCGAGCATGCCCTGCGCTCGAGATGGGCAAACGGAGGTGGATCGATGAGCACCACATGCGGGAACCCGGGCTCCCGCAGCGCCATGCGCTCGAGCGCGCCCCAGTCGAGCAGGGCGACGCCGCATCCTGCATCCAGCACGCGGGCGATTCCCCGCCGAACGGCCTCATCGGCCATGCGACCGGAGGTGATGGCAAGCGGCCCCCCGCAAAATCGCGCGGGCGCCGCCGCCCGCTCCACGAGCTCGCGCCGACGCAGGGCATCCGAGCAAATTGCCAGCACCGGCTCTCTGCACGATGCCAGCGCCGCCACGGTCGCCACCCCGGAGTCGCCGCGGCGGTCCACCACCTCCCGCTCCTGATCGGCGACAGGTTCCGGTGGCCACTGCGCGAGCGGCGCCTCGAGCTCGGCGTCGAATCTCCGCCCCCACTCCTCGGCGTCCGGGTACGTCGGACCCCGGTCCACCGGCGCCGGAGGGTCATCGCGGTAGAGCTCGCCCAGCACCACGCGCGGCTCGACCGCTCCGTTCCACTCATTGAGCTCGAGCTTCACCGAGATGTCCACGGGTTCGACCAGCTTCGCGTCCGTCAGCTGGCCGTTGACGCCGAATGCGACGCCCATGGCGTTTCGAGATCCACTCTCCAGGCGAAACCGCGCGTGCTTGTCGCCATCGCCCATCGGCCGCACGTCGCGCACTCGAACGGCCGGGACCAGGAGGCGCACGCCGGGATTGCCCATCCCGAACGGCGCCAGCCGTTGGAGGTGCTCGGCTACCTCGTGACCCAGGCTCTCTCCGCCGACCACGGCGTCGATCGACTCGGTGGGAACGAGATGGTCCCGTTCGAGGATCGGGGCGGTGTGCGCGACGAAGCCCTCGCGGAATGCGTCGATCCGCTCGGCATCGATCTCGAGCCCGGCTGCCGCCCGGTGTCCCCCATAGCGAGTGAGGTGCTCGCCGCAGGCGTCAAGGGCCGCCAGCAGGTCGAAGCCCGGAATGCTCCGGCCCGATCCGCGGCCGCGCCCCTGGGAGTCGACGCCGATCAGCACCGTCGGGACCCAGTGTCGCTCGGCGAGGCGGGAAGCGGCGATTCCCACCACGCCCGGATGCCAGCCGGTGCCCGCGAGCACAAGGGCCGGCGCGGACGCCAGATGCTCCGGCAGGTCGGCCCGTGCCGACTCGGCTGCGTCGACCACCTCGCGCTCCGCAGTGCGGCGCTCGCCGTTGGCGCGGTTGAGCTCGTTCGCGATCGCGGCGGCCCTCGCATCGTCGGGGGTCAGCATGAGCTCGACCCCAGCGTCCGCGCGGTAGAGCCGCCCGGCGGCGTTGATCCGCGGACCCAACCGGAACGCCAAGTCGCCCTCGTCCAGGCGCTCGGGAGCGATCGAGGCGGCGGCGCACAGCGCCCGAAACCCGGGCCGAGAGGCGTGGCGCGCCACTGCCAGCCCCCTGCGGACCAGGGCGCGGTTCTCCCCCCGAAGCGGGACGAGATCGGCGACCGTGGCGAGGGCGACTAAGTCGAGGTCGCGCTCGGTCTCCTCGGTCCCAAGCAGCGCGGCCGCGAGCTTGTAGGCGACGCCGGCGGCGCACAGCTCGCCGAACGGGTAGCCGTTCAGCCGGGGGTGCAGGATCGGGCAGTCGGGGAGGGTCGGCCCCGGCTCGTGGTGGTCGGTGACGATCACCTCCATCCCGGCCGAGCGCGCGGCCGCGACCTCTTCCGGGCAGGTGATGCCGCAGTCGGCGGCGATCAAGAGGCCCGTTCGGCGCTCGGCCAGCCGGGCGACCCCGCCGCGAGTCAGCCCGTAGCCGTCGCCGAGGCGATCGGGGATGTACCAGTCGCAGCGGGCGCCCACCTGGCGAAGGGCCCGCACCAGGATCGCCGTCGCCGAGACCCCGTCGCAGTCGTAGTCGCCGTGGATGGTGATCGTGCGCCCGGCGGCGATCGCGCATTCGATCACGGCGATGATCTCCCGCATCGACTCGAACTCGAACGGGTCGTGGGTCTCCGACGCGTCGAGGAAGGCCCGCGCCTGGGCGACGGTCCGATAGCCCCGCCGGACGAGGGTCACGGCGATCGGCTCGGGCAGCTCGAGCGCCTCCATCAGCTCGCGAGCCTCGGCGTAGGAGAAGGGCTCGAGGGAGAAGCGCTTGCTTTGGGTCGCGGAAGACGCCTGGGCGGACACGACGCCAGGCTAAGAACGGGCGGGGACGGAACTCTCCCCTGCGAGGCTAGGCTGCGCACAGCACTCGCGTTTTTGCGGTATTGGGGCCGCTATAGCGTCCCCAAAATCCCAAAAGCTGGGGGCGCTACTCGAGCGCGGCGATGTGCTCCCGGCGAAGGCCGATCGCGTAGACGACAGCCAGTCCGACCAGCGTCCCGGGGATGGCTACCAGCACCGTGCCGATGTCGGTGTCGCCGATCGAGCGCCCCGACGCGATCTGGACGATCGCCCCGGAGATCATCCCGCCCGCGACCGCGCCCAGCAGCGCGCCGACGATCCCGGCCCAAAACCGGTCGGGGACCCACACGGTGAAGTGCCACAGCGCAATCGCGACTGTGAACCAGACCACCACGGACATCAGCGCTCGCCTCCCCTCATCGATGCCTCCCGTGCTTTCGCCGCCGGCGCTGCTGACGGCGGCGCCGCTGCTGCTGGCGCTGGCGGTCGCGCGCCTTTGCCCCGTCCGCCTGCGCGGCCGCTCCCGTGGGCTCGCGCTCGGGTGTCGCCTGGGCGCCGTCGCCTCCGTCCACCTCGACCGGTTCGGCCTCGGGCTCGGCCTCCTCGACCGCAACGGGCTCCGTCGCCGTTTCCGCCGCCGCGGGAGCCGCTCGGGTCGCCGCGGGTACCGCGGGCGCGGGCTCGCGCTCCTCGCCCACCTTGGCCACCACGTTCTCCTCCGGGAACGTGGGCAGATAGCCCATCTCGTCGATCAGACGCTGCCGCCTCGCGCGGTACGCGGGCTCGCGCTCCTTCCAGTGGGTGAGCACCGGCGTCGCGATGAAGATCGACGAGTAGGCCCCGGACGCGACGCCGACGATCATCGCGAAGGCGAAGTCCTGAAGCGTGGAGCCCCCGAAGATGAGCAGCATCGTCACCAGCATCACGGTGGAAAGACCCGTGATGAGCGAACGGGTGAGCACCTCGCTCATCGACTTGTTCGCGATCTGGGAGAACGCCGCGCGCGGCATGCGCGGCACGTTCTCGCGTATTCGGTCGAAGACGATCACGGTGTCGTACATCGAGTAACCGAGGATCGTCAGGAAGGCGGCCACGGTCCCGCTCGTCACCTCCTGGCCGGTTAGCGAATACACCCCCGCCGTGATCAGAATGTCGTGGAACAGCGCGATGATCACCGGGATCGCGTACTTGGGCTCGAATCGGATGGCCATGTAGGCCGCGATCAGCAGCAGCGAGAAGACGATCGCGATCACCGCGCTCCTCGCGACCTGAGCGCCGAAGGTCGGTCCCACCACCTCTGCGTTGAACCCCTCCTGGCCGCTGTGGAGCCCGAACGACTGGTCGAGCACGTTCTTGACTGTGGTGTTGACCTGGCCCTTCGGGATCTTGCCCTGGATCTCGATCACGTTCTGGCCGAGCTTGGGGTTGTCGACCGTCTGGATCTCGGCGCTCGAGGCGTTGTCGACCCCCGCCTTCTGAAGGGCGCTGCGTACCTGGTCGACCGAGGCCGGCTTGTCGAGGCTCGCGGTGACCTTGGCGCCCGACGTGAAGTCGATCCCAAGGTTGAGCTGCTTGGTGGCCAGCGAGATCGCCCCGATCGCGAGGATGCACCCGGACATCGAGAAGAACCAGCGGCTGGCGGCGCTGAAGTCGAAGTGCCAGCGCACGCGCTGGCGCCCCACGCCGAGCATCCAGCCCGAGTGCAGCGTGCCGGAGCGCCCCATCGAGCCCAGGACCGCCTGGGTGAACAGAACCGCGGTGAACAGGGAGACGAGCGTCCCGATACCGAGGGTGAAGGCGAATCCCTTGACGCCCGCCGTCGCCAGCACGAAGAGGATGAACGCCGTGAACAGGGTGATGACGTTCGCGTCGACGATCGTCGCGATCCCCCGCTTGTATCCCTGCGCGATCGCCGACAGCGGCGATCGCCCGGCTCTCGCCTCCTCCTTTATTCGCTCGAAGATGACGATGTTGGCGTCGGCCGCCACCCCGATGGTCAGCACCAATCCCGCAATCCCCGGCAGGGTCAGCGTGATCGGGATGAGCTTGACCAGCGCGAAGAAGATGACGCCGTACACGCTGAGTCCCAGCCACGCCACCACGCCAAGCAGGCGGTAGTAGATGACCAGGAAGAGGGTGAGGAGGATGAAACCGACGACCCCCGCCTTGATCCCCTGATCGAGCGCCTGCTGGCCCAGGGTCGCCGAGACGGTGCTCTGACTGATCAGCACGAGCTTCACGGGCAGGGCGCCCGTCTGCAGGATCAGGGCGAGGTCCTGCGCGGACTGGATCGTGAAGTTGCCCGAGATCTCGGCCCCGTTGCTGCCGTCGATCCCGGTCGGGTTCTCGATGAAGTTGATGATCGGGCTCGAGAAGACCTGGTTGTCCAGCACGATCGCGAAGTGCTGGGACTGGGCGGCCGCCTGCTGGGCGGTCACGGTGCCGATCTGCGCGGCGGCTCGGCCGCGCTCCGCGATCTTCTGGGTCACCTGCTGGAAGGCCGATTGCCCGTCGCCCGTGAAGTCGAAGGTGACGATCGGCTGCTGCGTCGTAGGGTCGAAGTTCTGCTCGGGGTTGGTGATCTCCGTGCCGGTCAGCGCCGGGCGGTCCTTCATCACGAACTGGGGAGAGTTCGAGATCTCCGCCTGTGAGAGGGTCAGCGACGGCTCGGCCGGGGCGGCCGCCACCACGGTCCCTCGCGGCACCGTCTTGACCACCGAGCCGGGCGGGAGCTGCCCGTTCGCGAATGGCAGCTTGAGGTCCTCGAGGCTTCCTGCAGGGCCCCCAAGCAGCTTGTGCGACTTCGCCTCGAACAGATAGTAGGTCGGTCCGGTCGTGGTGCAGACCGGCGGCGACCCGGCGCACTCGGGCTTTCGTTGCGACGCGAACTTGACCGCGCTCCACAGGTCGGGGAGCGCGTAGATGTTGGGATTGGGATCCGGGCTGGTGGCAGGATCACGAGGAGCCCCCTTCGGCGGCACTATGTTGCCCTCGAGGTCGTAGAAGTAGAGCTGCGCCGTCTTGCCCACTTGCGCGATCGCCTGCTCGGCGTTCTGCACGTTCGGCAGCCCGACCTGGATCCCCTTGTCCCCGAGCCGCGAGATCTCGGGCTCCGCGACGCCGAACTTGTCCGTACGCGTGCGGATGATGTTGATCGCGCGCTCGATCGCGTCCGCGTTCACATCTGGCGTCTGCGGCGTGGGCCGTGCCTCGTAGACGAGCTGCGTCCCGCCCTTCAGGTCCAGGCCGAGAACGGTCGGCTTGGTCGCGATCACCAGGGCCGAGACCGCGAGCAGTCCCAGGACCAGCACGATGATGAACACGTGTCGGCGGCGACTACCCATCAGCCTCGAACGTCAAGTGGAATGTCCTTCTCTCCTCGCCATGGCCAGCGCCGCCGTGGACCACGGCGTCCGGCTGGTCAAAACTACCGGGGCGTGAGGACCAGCAGCAGCCCGCCGTCGTCGTCGTACGCGGGAAAGAGGTCCGCCACCGCCTCGGCGGGCAGATCCCCCTCGGCGTTCACCTGCACTCGCTTGTTGAGCGAGCGCACCCCCCACTCGAGCGTCGTCTCGATCGGGTCCGTCACGCCGTCGTCGTTGCTGTCGGCGGTGTCCCCGCCGTCTCCCCGGTCCATCCACTCCAGGCCGAGCACGTCCTGCACCGGCCGGCCGATCACCTGCTCGTCCTTCAGCCCCGTGAGCTCGAATCCGCCCTTGCCCACGTCGAGCACCCGCCCCTGCTGATCGCAGGTGAAGAAGGCCGCCTCGGGCGCGGGGTAGTAGTCGTCGAGGAGCTCGAAGATGAATCCGAAGCCGCACTTGGAGCAGCCCTTGGGCCTGGCGGACATCCCCGCGGTGCGCTCGGAGCTCAGCTCGCGGTTGCCGCAGTTCGGACAGATGAAGAACGGCACGAGCGTAAGCGTAGCGATGTGCCTCGCTCGCTAGAAGAGGCTGGCGGCCGACCTCTCGGGCACCGGGAGCCCGAGGTGGTCGAAGCCCCGGTCGGTCATCACCCGGCCCCTCGGGGTCCGCTTGATCAAGCCCTGCTGGAGGAGATACGGCTCGTACACGTCCTCGATCGTGTCCTGCTCCTCGTCGACGGCGGCCGCCAGGGTTGAGAGCCCAACAGGGCCGCCCGAGAACTTCCTCGCGATCGCATCGAGGATCGCGCGGTCATGGCGGTCGAGACCGGCCGAGTCGACCTCCAGCATGCCGAGGCCCTGGCGGGCGACGTCCCCGGTGACCACGCCCTCGCCGCGAACCTCCGCGAAGTCCCGCACGCGCTTGAGCAGCCGGTTCGCGACTCGGGGAGTCCCCCGCGAGCGCTCGGCGATCTCACGCTCGCCATCCGGCTCGATCTCGACGCCGAGGATCCGCGCCGAGCGACGGACGATCCGCGCCAGGTCCTCCGGCGCGTAGTGCTCGAGCCGGTGGCAGACGCCGAAGCGATCGCGAAGCGGTGTGGTGAGCAGCCCGGTGCGGGTCGTGGCGCCGACGAGCGTGAACGCCGGCAGATCCAATGTCACCGTGCGCGCGCCGGCTCCCTGGCCCAGGACCACGGGCAGCCGCCGCTCCTCCATCGCCGGGTAGAGCGTCTCCTCGATGGCGCGCGAGAGGCGGTGGATCTCGTCGATGAAGAAGACCGAGCCAGGCTCCAGCGCCGTGAGGAAGGCGGCGATGTCGGCCTTGCGCTCGAGCGCGGGGCCGGCGGTCTGTACAAGGGAGACGCCCAGCTCGGCGGCGACGATGTTCGCGAGCGAGGTCTTGCCGAGCCCGGGGGGACCGGCGAGCAACACGTGGTCGAGCGGCTCCCCGCGCCGTTTGGCGGCCTCGATGAAGACCTCGAGCTGCCCGGTGACCTGCTCCTGGTTGACGAAGTCGGCCAGCCGCTTCGGGCGAAGCGAGGAGTCGAGCTCGTCCTCGCCGCCGGCAAGGTGGGCATCCCCGAGGCGCTCGTCATCCGGCTGCGCAGCCGCCGTCTCCGCGATCCCGGGGTCGCGCGAGATGCTCACGACGGCGCTCCCTGCGCGGCGCGGCGAAGCGCGGCGTTGATCAGCTCCTCGGCGCTCGAGCCCTCGGCGCCGTCGAGCAGCCCCTCGGCCTCGGTGAGCGTGTAGCCCAGATGCATCAATCCCTCGCGAGCGAGCGTTCGGGGCTCGCCCTCCTCGCCGGAATCGCCGGCCGCGGGGATCCCCTCGGTGAGCTCTCCCGCCACCTTCTCCCGCAGCTCGACGATCAGCCGCTCCGCCGTCCGCTTGCCCACCCCGGGCGCCGACTGGAAGCGCTTGGCGTCGCCGGCGGCGATCGCGCGCAGGAGCTCCCGCGGCGCGCCGCCCGAGAGGATCGCGATCGCGACCTTGGGGCCAATGCCGGAGACCGAGGTCAGGTGCAGGAAGAGATCGCGCTCCTCCTCGCTCGCGAATCCGTAGAGCGAGAGGGAATCGTCGCGGGCGACGAGGTGGGCGTGCAGGGTGGCCTGCTTCCCGCGCCTGGGCACCGCCTTCAGGGTCTCCGCCGACACCGCAAGGCGGTAGCCGACGCCGCCGGCCTCGATCACGACGTGGTTGGGCCGGCGAACCATGACCTCGCCGCGAACGGAGGCGATCATGCCGAGCCCACCTCGCTGACGACGGCTCCCACGGGCCGGGCCTGTGCCGCGTGGCACATCGCGACTGCGAGCGCGTCGGCCGTGTGGTCGGGCTCCGGAAGCTTGGGCAGGCCGAGCAGGCTGCCCACCATCCGCTGCACCTGGTCCTTGGGCGCGGATCCGCTTCCGCAGACGGCCATCTTGACCGCCTGAGGCGTGTAGTCGAAGCACGGCACGTCCTGCTGGGCCGCCGTCAACAACGCGACCCCTCGCGCCTGGCCAACGGCGATGGCGGACCGGACGTTCTTGCCGAAGTACACCCTCTCCAGAGCGAGCGCGGCCGGCTCGTGCCAGCTGATCAGCTTCTCGAGCTCGTCGTGAATTTCGGCGAGGCGCCTCTCGATCGGCTCTCCAGGCCGCACCTGGATGACACCCCCATCGACGACGCTCATCTGCCCGCCCGCGACGCGCACGACGCCGAAGCCCGTGCTCGCCACGCCCGGGTCGATCCCCATGACGACGATCATGCGTACTGATTCTGCGCCCGGGCTCGGACGCCTCCCGCGGGCGCGCCCGACGCGTGCGTGTTAGGCGGCGATCTCCTCCAGGACCTCCGCGGGGATGTCGAAGTTCGCGTGGACCGCCTCGACGTCTTCCTGTTCGTCGAGGGCGTCCATCAGGCGCATCACCGCCGCCGCGTCCGTGCCCGTGACCTGGACTACGCTCTTGGGCTCCATGGTGAGCTCGGCGGACTCGATCTCCACGCCGGCCTCCTCGAGCGCCTTGCGGACGGCCGCAAGGTCCTCCGCGGCGCTGACGACCTTGAATGAGTCCTCGTCCCTGCTCACGTCCTCCGCGCCGGCGTCGATCGCCGCGATCAGATCGTCCTCGGAGTAGCGGTCGGCGTCGACCATCACCACGCCCCGCTTCTCGAACACCCACGCGACCGATCCCGGCTCCCCGAGGCTGCCGCCGTTCTTGTCGAAGACGTGACGCATGTCGGCGCTCGTTCGGTTTCGGTTGTCGGTCAGCGCCTCCACGAGCACCGCCACGCCGGCCGGCCCGTAGCCCTCGTACACGATGCGATCGATCGTCTCAGCGCCGCCCGCGCCCGTCCCCCGGTCGATCGCCCGCTGGATCGAGTCCTTCGGCATCGAGTAGTCGCGCGCCTTCTGGACCGCGGCCGCGAGCGCGTAGTTCGCATCGGGGTCTCCCCCGCCCTCTCGCGCGGCCACGGTGATCGCGCGCGCGAGCTTCGTGAAGAGCTGGCCGCGGCGCGCGTCGGTGGCGGCCTTCTTGTGCTTGATCGAGGCCCATTTCGAGTGACCGGACATGCCACTCACATACTAGGAAGAGGTTGGTCGAGAGCCGCACTGCCGCTCGGGCTCGACAGGCGCCGGCGGCCGGGCTCGACGCCCGGCCGCCACGGCCTCGGCATCCCGTTGTACGCCCGACACCGAGTCCCTGGCAACGAAGCCTCAGCGGTGTCGTACTGCTAGGAACAGCGGGGCGCCGCGGAAGTTGCGGCTCCCGCGACAATTGTCAGATCTCTGACGCGAACGTGAGACTCAGGCGAGGAAGCGGCCGTCCCGCTGGAAGGGCTCCCCGTCCACCTCGATGCGACCGCCCCGACGGAGATCGCAGACGAGATCCGTGTGAACCGCACTCTCGTTCTTGCCCCCGCACTCGGGATAGCTCGCGCCCACGGCCATGTGCACGGTGCCGCCGATCTTCTCGTCGAGCAGGACGTCGCGCGTGCCGCGGTCGATGCCGAAGTTGGTGCCGATCCCCAGCTCGCCGAGCCTGCGCGAGCCCGCGTCGGTGTCGAGCAGGCTCACCAGGTAGTCCTCTCCTCGCTCGGCGCTCGCGTCGATCACCTTGCCGGACTTAAAGCGCAGCCGCGCGCCCACGACCCCCCGCCCGCCCACCATCGCCGGGAGGTGGAAGGAGACCTCGCCCTCGACGGAATCCTCGACTGGGGCCGTGAAGAACTCCCCGTCGGGCATGTTGTGCTCGCCGTCGGCGGAGATGAACTTGCGCCCCGCGATGCCGAGCGTGATGTCGGTGCCAGGGGCGGTCACGTGCACCTCCTCGTGGCCCTCGATCCACTCGGCGAGCCGCTTCCACTCCTCCGCAGCGGTCCGCCAGGCCTCGACGGGGTCGTCGGCATCCGCGAAGCAGGCGCCGTAGTAGAAGTCCTCGAACTCGGCCAGGCTCATCTCCGCATCCGACGCGTAGGCCGCGGTCGGATACAGCGTGTACACCCAGCGAAAGGTGCCCTCGGCGCTTCGCCTCATGGTGGTCTCCATCAGCGACCGGGTCGCGGCGCGGCGGCGCGCCAGCCGCTCCGGTGGCACCTGTGAGAGCTCCCGCGTGTTCGTCTCGGCGCCGATGACGATGTTGACGTCGCATTCCTCGGCCTCCCAGCGCGCTACAGGCGACACCCAGTCGAGCTGTGCGTCCGACGCGTTGCGGAAGTAGGCGACCGACTGCCCGGTGAACGAGAGGGCGACGGTGGGGTTTGCGCCCGCGCGCAGGGCCTCCTCGTACACGGCGGCGATCAACGGCTCGCCCGCGCTCGGGCCGCGGATCGCGCAGGTCTCGCCCTCCTTCAGCTTGGTCGAGTACCGCACCAGGATCCGGGCCAGATTCTCTATTCGCGGATCACGCATCTGCCTGGTGCCTGCCGCTGGCTGCCTGCTCATCCCGGCGCTGACGCGCCGCTGTGGCGAGCGCCATCAAGAGCGCGTGCATCCGGGAGTCGTCGGTCAGCTCGGGATGGAAGGCGCAGAGCACGATCTGGCCTTGGCGGACGGCGACGGGATGGCCGTCCACGCTCGCCAGGACCTCGACGTCGTCGCCGTGGCTCACGATCCGAGGGGCCCGTATGAACACGGCCCTGAGCGGGTCAGGGCCCACTCCCTCGATCTGTAGCTCCACCTCGAAGCTCGCGATCTGACGGCCGAACGCGTTCCGCTCGGCGGTCGCATCGACCAGGCCCATGTGGTTGTGATCGCAGACGATCATGCCCGCGCAGGTCCCGAGGATCGGCCGCCCGGCCTCGGCGAGCGCCCTGATGGCGGGCTCGAGCCCGTCGCGCGCGATGGCCTTGGTGATCGTCGTGCTCTCGCCGCCCGGGATCACGAGGCCATCGAGGTCGTCGAATTCGTCCGGGTTCCTCACCTCGACGGGCTCGGCACCGAGCGAGCGCAGCATCTCTGCGTGGGCAGCGAAGTCGCCCTGGCTGGCCAGCACGCCGATGCGCAGTCGACTCGCCACCCCGGCCTCGGGGGGAACGGGGCTGGACGGGGGCACCGTTTGAGCTCCTAGACGCCGCGTTGCTGCAGCAGTTCGCCCTCGGCCGCGAGCTGCGCGATGTCGTCGCCGCGCATCGGCTCGCCGAGCTCGATCGAGGCCGCCGCGACGCGCTCCGGATCGTTGAAGTGAGTCGTGGCCTCGACGATCGCACGAGCGCGACGATCCGGGTCCTCCGACTTGAAGATTCCCGAGCCGACGAAGTTGCCCTCGGCACCAAGCTGCATCACAAGCGCCGCGTCAGCGGGCGTCGCGATGCCACCGGCACAGAAGAGCGGCACGGGGAGCCAGCCTGTCTCGGCCACCTCGCGAACGACCTCCATCGGCGCTCCGAGCTCCTTGGCCTCGGCGCCCAGCTGCTCGCTGCTGAGCGTGCCCAGGCGCCGGATGCCGCCGACAATGCCACGCAGGTGCCGCACCGCCTCGACGATGTTTCCGGTCCCGGCCTCGCCCTTGGAGCGGATCATGGCGGCGCCCTCGCCGATGCGGCGAAGCGCCTCGCCCAGGTTGGTCGCGCCGCAGACGAAGGGAACCTCGAACGCGTGCTTGTCGATGTGGTGTGCCTCGTCGGCCGGAGTGAGCACCTCGGACTCGTCGGCGTAATCCACCTCGAGGGACTGGAGGATCTGCGCCTCCGCGAAATGTCCGATCCGGGCCTTGGCCATCACGGGGATGGTCACGGCCTCCTGAATCTCCTTGATGACTCGGGGGCTTGCCATACGTGCCACGCCGCCCGCGGCCCTGATGTCGGCCGGGACACGCTCGAGCGCCATCACCGCAACGGCGCCGGCGTCCTCGGCGATGCGCGCCTGCTCGGCCGTGGTGACGTCCATGATCACCCCGCCCTTGAGCATCTCGGCGAGCCCGCGCTTGACCCGGAATGTCGCTCTCTCCGTCACTGGGAGCAAATATAGGGGAGCGACGACGGCCCCCACCCCAAGCGGGTGCTGATTTCCGCGGCGCGCGTACTACTCCGTGTCGAGTCGTCGAGCCCCGAGGGGCGTCAGGGCACGCGGCGTGGCCGAAGGCGACGGGCGGCGAAGGTCGCGGATGGCGACGATCAACCCGACGAGCAGGATCGCCGCCGCGGCGACCACCAACGCCCCGATGAGCCACGTCGCCCACGGAAGGGCTTCGTGCCAGAACGTACCGCCGTGAGAGTCGACGCACTGCGCTGCCGGAGGCCACACGGAGATGCCCTTGTCGAGCCCGCTGGACGGGTCCGGGTCCGGACACCCCCCGCCCCAGGAGACCCAGAGCGCGGCACCCCAGAGGATCAACGCGAAGACGGCGAGCACGACCGCCACCCCAACGGTCGGCCCGAGCAGACGCCTGGGTCTGCCGCTCGTCACGCGCCGGGACATTACGCTCGGGGCGGGTCGGAAGCTGCGTTACCCGACCGCGAAGGCCGCAAGTTGCGCGGAAACCGTCGCTACTTCAGCTTGAACGCGCGGATGCGGTCCTTGAATGCCGCCTTGTCGCGCGCGTACACGCCGTACGCGAGGGCCTGGACGATGCCCAGGAGCGCCGAGTTCGAGCGCGTGAAGGAAGGGCTGTTCGAGGAGTAGTAGAGCGTCAGCTCCGCGTGCTCACCGACCTCCGAGAGCGTCGCATCACTGATCGACAGCGTCCGAGCGTGACGGTGGCGGGCGAGCTTCATCGCTCTGACGACGAGCGGGTGCGCGCGGCCGGCCGAGAACGCGATGACCAGCGTCTCCTCGTCGACCCTGCTGAGCCTGGTGATCGAGTCCTGGCGCGGGCTCGTGACGACCTCGGCGCGAATGTCCAGGAGGGCCAGCAGGTGGCGCAGATAGCTGGCGAAGAACGCCATCTGGTCGACGCCCACCACCATCACGCGGTGCGCGCCGGCGAGCGCCGAGACGCAAGCCTCGACTTGCTCGCGGGTCAGGCTGCGGGCGGTGTCCTCCACGTTGGCGTGGTCGGTCGCCAGCGAGGACTCGAACTCCGAGTGGTCGAAGTCGAAGAGCTGGCCGCCGGCGCCGCTCGTCTCCTCCGCCGCCCGGTTGCGGTACTCCTCAATCGCCGCCTGCTGCAGCTCGGGATAGCCTTCGAAGCCGAGCGCCTGCGAGAACCGCACGACGGTGGACGACGAGGTGCTCGCGCGTCGTGCGAGCTCCTCGGCGGTCTGGAACGCGGCCTCGTCGAGGTGATCGACGATGTAGCGGGCCACGTCCTTCTGGGACCGCGAGAACTCCTCGAAGCGCTCGGTGATGTAGTTCGAGAGCGTCTTGCCGTTCTGGCGGGCCGGGCGGCCGTTGCGACGCTGGCGCGTCTGGGCGCCGCGAGCGCGCGACTGAGTCGGACGAGACTTCGTGGCCGTCTTGCTCACGGCCGCATGATTCGCCCCGGCCGCGACTTTCCCTCCTAGGTCAGCGAATCGTGCACCGGGATGTGGTTGGATCGCCGTCCATGGACGTCGAGCACGCGCTCCGCGTGACCAACCGGAACATGATCGTCTTCGATCTCGCCCTGGGTGGCGGCGCGCTGCTCGCGCCTGACACGACGCTGGCGGTACTGGGGCATGGGCGTCCCTCGGCGGATGCCCGCGAGCTCTTTCGCCGCAGCGGCCCGGTGTGGCTGACCTTCGCTGCCGCGCACGCCGTCGCGCGTCGTCGCGACCGGCCGGAGGACTGGTGGGCGCTCGCGTGGCTTCGAGGCACCGAGCTCGCCACAGACGTCCTGTGGTCTCGCTCCCCGGCATTCACCCGACGGGGCGCCGGGCTCGGGCTGTGGTGCGCCGGCGCCGGGAACCTCGCGATGGCCCTGGGGTTCGCGTGGCTGTCGCGGCGGCGCCCGCGGCGGCGGTTCTCCCTGCGGCGCCGCTAGCCGGCGCTGCTCGGCGCCGTGCCGGCCGGGCGGCTGCACTCCTTGAAGCCGACGGCCTGGGCCAGCTGCAGGCGCTCCACCTGATCCTTCACCGCTTTGGCCTGCGCTTTTGCGTAGGCGGTGGCGTCGCTTTGCTGGGCTGCGGCGAGGCCCTGCTTCAGGACCGCGATGTTCTGATCGAGGGCGTTCAGGTAGTCGTCAAGCGCGGGCTTCACCGACGCGGGCGGGTTGAGCGCGCGAAGCTGGTCGACCTCGGTCGCGGTGATGTCGATCAGCCGCTGGGTGAACGTCGCTGTCTCCTCGGGGGTCGTCGGCGGGCTGCCCTGGAGCTCGGCGAACCGATCGTGGGCGTCCTTGCAGATCGCGTCGCCCTGCGCGATGAGCTGCGACTTACTCAGCTCCTCGCCTCCGGTGGTGCTCGTCGTATCCGAGCCGCCGCCACCGCACGCGGCGAGGAGTGCCGCGACGGAAATGCCGAGCACGGCGCAGGTGATCCGCCTGGGCGCGAGCATCGGCGGCAGGGTAGCGGCCGCCATGGTCGGGCCTGCTAGGCGGCAGAGGTCTCGAACCGCGGCTGGTGGTAGGCGGTCATGCCGAGCCACCGGGCCACGGCGGCGAGCGCGTCCACCGGCGGGCGCTGAAGGTCGGGCCGCGGGAACGAGAGGTACGTGCCCGGCATCAAGAGCTCCGACACGGTAAGCGCGAACTGAAGGGGGTTGCGGATCAGGCCGATGCGATCGACCTGACCCTTTCGTGCCAGGGCGGTGATCGTCTCGAAGTAGCGCTCGACTCCTCCGACGAGCTGAGGGTCGGGGCCGGCGAGCTGGATCCACTGGCGGACCCGCAGCGGGCCGGTGCCCACGTTCGCCGGATGCACGTGCGATGTGTCGCGCTGCACCGTGAACTGGTACGGCGCACTCGCCTCCTGCCACTCGGTCCCGACGCGGAAGCGCGCCCGTCCCTCCTGGATCTCGAACTGCTCGTCGTTGGATGGATGGCGATGCGGCAGAGCGACCATGCGCGACCCCTCCGGCACCCGCCACTCGAGCTCGAGCGCCGTGCCGTCGGTGGAGCCGGAGGTGCGAACGAAGGTCAGCCGCTCGCCGCTGACCGGGTTGAAGAGCACGTCTCCCGGCGACGCCACGCGCCCAAACATATCCGCGGCACCGCTGGGACCCCGGGTCACGGATAGGGTCACGCGCCGTGACGGCCTGGCGGTTCTACGTTCGGACGGCGCGCACCTACTGGAGGCGGGCCGGCTATCTGCTCGCCCTCGGCATCGCCGTGTTCGTTCCGCTTGGACTGCTCGATGCCGTTGTCGACCGCCTGTCCGAGATCCATGCGGAGGACTTCGACGCCCTCTCCGACCTCGGCGCGATCGCCCTTGTCGGCGGATTCGTGGCGCAGGCCGCCACCAGCCTGCTCGGCGACGTCTTCTACGCCGGGGCCGTGGCGCTCGCTCTTGCGGGCGGAGAGGACTCCGAGCCTCCATCGCTCGTCACCGTGGGCCGCCACCTCGCGTACGGGCGCCTCATCGCGGTCGACATCGTCTTCGGCGTGGCCACCGCGATCGGAATCGTCCTCCTCATCGTTCCCGGGGTCGTGTTCTTCACGTGGTTTGCCCTCGCGGGGCCCGTCGTCGAGCTCGAGGGCGCCGGGGTGAAAGCTGCCTTCCGTCGCAGCCGGCAGCTAGTGCGCGGCCGGTTCTGGACCGTCTTCCTCGTTCTGGTCCCGATCACCGTGGCGACCGAGGCGCTCTCCACCGGGATCTTGCAGGTCACTCACGACGTCATTCACGACGCACTATTGAGCGACTGGGCCGGGGAGGCGGTGTTCAACGTCCTGCTCTCGCCCTTCTACGCCGTCGCCGCTGTGCTGATGACGATGGAGTTCTCCCGCGCCGAGCGGTCGACGGGCTAGGAGTCCGCGCGCTTGTCGTCGCGGTGCGCCTTTCGCAGGTCGCCGTAGGCGATGGCGATGCTGCGCGCGAACTCGAGGATGATCGAGATGCCGAGCAGGACGTAGATCGTCGTGAAGTGGGTCAGCGTCAGGCCCGTGGGCCCTTCGTCGTCAGCGTCGACACCGCGAAGTAGAAGGCGTCGACCACGGACCAATGCTCGATCGTCGCGGGGTGGATTCGAACCAGCGACCCACGGATTATGAGTCCGCGCCGTAGCTTGCGGGGGGTCTTTGGCTGCTTTGCGTTTTGCCCGCTAATTGACGGTTTCAAGCGATTCGCCGGCAATTCGATCTTCGGCCGTTTGCGGCTGTTGCCTTGCCCACCCCTTGCCCACCTGCTGACGAGTTCCGCTTCCGCTTCTCGCGCAAAGGGAGAGCGGGAACCTTCTCCAACGCGGCTCCTGCATCCTCGTCCCGAGCGGGCACGTCGTCAGCACGCTCGAGACGCTCGCAAGCCCGCGAAGGGAGGCGCGACGTCAAGGTGGACACCTTCGCCCGCTGCGGTTGGTTCTGGCCGATGATCGTGCGGCTGTCGCGCGGATCAGTCGCGAGGCCGAACGACGAGGGTCCGCCGGCGCTCAGTCCAGGGAGTCAACAGCCTTTCACGGTCATGTGCCCAAAAACCGCGTCCGACCTGGTCGCTTAGGGATTGAGCTGGTAGAAGCGATAGAAGTCGTTCTCGATCGGGAGCACCACGCATTCCCGAAAGCCCGCCTGCTCCGCGTAGCGGCGCACGGTAGGGGCGCGCATGACCGTCCCAGTTCCGGCGGGGTTCTCCCCGACCATGCCCACAGGAAGGCAATGGAGGATGCTGAACCCGTAGTAGAGGCGCTCCACCTCATCGCCGGGAGGGTCGAACTTGTCGGGCACCCGCTCGTCGGCGATTACCACGCAGCCGCCGTCCGCGAGCAGCGCCCGGCAGGTCGAGAGCACCTGAACAGGATGTGACATGTCATGCAGCGCCTCGTGGATGTATACGAGGTCATAGCTCCCGGCGAACTCCGCGTCGGCCGCGTCGCGAAGATGGAAGGTGACCCGGTCCTTCAGTTCGCTTTCGGCGAGGTGCCTTCGCGCCGCCTCTATCGACGCCTCGTCGAGATCGATGCCATCGACGCGCACTGACGGATAGGCGCGGGCGATCGCCAGGCTCGAGTAGCCCTCGCCGCAGGCGATGTCGGCGACGCGTGCCGGTGGATCGGCGCGTAGGCGTTCGTCCACGTCGGTGATCGCTGGAAGCCACTCCGTGCCGAGCAGGTTCTCGAACATCGGGCGCGTAAAGCGCGCCTGCCCATCGTGAAGTTCCGCGCCGTAGTTTGCGTACGGCACTCCCTCGCCGGTACGAAACGCATCGAGGACGGAGTCGATCGGTCGCACGCAGGCGACGACGAGACGCCCGATCGGCGCGATGTAGTTCAGGCTGTGCTCGTCGAGGAGCGCTTCGTCGTGGCCGGAGGGCAGCGAGTATCGCCGCTCCGTCGCATCGACCTCGGCATCCTCAACAGCAAGGATCGAGCTCGCGGCCTGCTGCTCGAGCCACTCGCGCACGTAGCGCTCGTTGAGGTCCGCGGCGCCCGCAAGCTCGACCGAGGTCGCCGCTCCCCGCTCGGCGAGCAACCGGTAGAGCCCGAGCCGATCGCCAAGGTATACGCCGACCACGTCCGCGGCCCCCACCGCTGCGAGGAAGAGCCGCTCGATCAAGGCGTCGCGGCGCTCGTCGACTCCATGGGTGGATGTGTCGCTGCTCTCGGCCTCTGCTGCCGAGACGGATCCGCTATCCATGCGCTCTCCTCTCCGCTGACGGGTCGATTCTCCGGACCTGCCGATCAAACACGATCCATGGGTATGCGTCAAGAAAGCCTTTACCGTTGCGTTCAGAAGTTGGAGGCGCATCGACCAGAGAGCATTGCCGTCGAGCCGAGCAGTGGTTGCGGCATCGACCGCTTCGCGTAGGCCTCCTTTCGCAACGAGCGAGCGTCTCCGCCCCAGCGCGTCGGCGCCTGCAGCGGACGAGGAGGAGAAGTCTTCGCGGGGTTGGCAGCTCGCTTCCGCAACCGCGTGAAAGGGGGTATCCGGCCTTCTGCACCTCTCTTGCTTCCACGACTCCCCGAAGATCACGGAACGCGTGTTGTGTCGATGGACCGCAGGAGGCGCGCTGCCGCATCGGCGCGGCCCACAGGCTCCACCCGTCGATCCTCCGACCGACCGTGCGCACCGTGCCGAGCAGGCTGACACGGACCTCGGCCTATCGTCCGTGCCCGCAACGGTAGCCTCGACCGGGTGCTCGACCACGTCGCCATCGCCGTCTCGGATCTCGCCGCCTCTGAGCGCTTCTATGGCACGGTCCTGAGCGTCTTGGGCGTCGAACCCAGCCATGCGGACGCCGAGCTGGTGGAGTGGGAAGACTGGGACATCGGGCGGACGGACCGCGAGCATCCGGTGACCCGCGGGCTCCACGTCGGCTTCCGCGCCCGCGACCCCGCGCAGGTCGACGCGTTCTGGCAGGCGGGCGTCGACGCGGAGTACCGCGACGACGGCGCGCCGGGGCCGCGCACGCAGTACGGCCCGACGTACTACGGCGGGTTCCTGCTCGACCCGGACGGCAACAGCGTCGAGGCGGTCCACTACGACCGCGCGGACGACGTGCCCGCCGGCCACGTCGACCACCTGTGGATCCGCGTCCGCGACCTGCAGGCCTCCCGACGCTTCTACACGACGATCGCCCTGCATGCCGGGCTCCGCCTGGCGCGCGACGAGCCCGGCCGCGTGCAAATGTCCGGCTCGGACTACAGCTTCGCGCTCGTCCGGGACGAGCGGCCGCTCACGGAGCACGTCCACCTCGCGTTCCCGGCGCGCGAGGACACCACAGTGCGCGCGTTTCATGCTGCCGCGCTCGCGGCGGGCTACGAGGACCACGGCGCGCCGGGCGAGCGCGCGGTCTACCACCCGGGCTACTACGGCGCGTTCGTGCTCGACCCAGACGGGCACAACGTCGAGGTCGTCAACCACAACCGGGGATGAGCCTGGCCGACGAGTTCGCCCCCACATCTCGGGCGAGAGTCTTACGCCGCCCGGAGCCGGGGGATCTCCACGAAGCGTTCCCCCTCTGCGCGAGAAGCAGTAGCGCGGATGGATTGGTGCAGAAGGCCGGATACCCCCTTTCAGCTGAAAGCAGAAGTGATCTGCCGGTTCCTCTCCCCCACCCCTCAAGCCTGTCTCATTTCACTGACGTCAGCTGTGTCGTTTCAATGACGTTTCACATTTGAACAACGACACCCATGTCGCACGCAAGCGGCCGTGAGATGACATGCGGATGTCACGAGCTGTCACAGGCTTCGCTCATGCCCGTTCTTCTTGCGGATCGTTACGGCTTCCGGGGACCGTTTCGGCACCGCGGGCCCCTATTGGGGCCTCAGAGGTAGCGGTCGGATCCCGCCGATCTGCGATGCGCTCGGGTGTGGTCCGGTCAGCGGGTGGGGTTGGTGGCCCGTCTCGCACGCGGTCCCCGGGACTCAATCCAGCGCTCGTGGGGGTCCAAGTAGACATAACTGCGAAGACGAGTTATCTGTCTGTACCAACCCCGCAGTCCATGATGCGGAGCTTCCGTTCGGTGTGCGCGAGTTGATCGATGCCGCGGAAGACTGCTTAGCGCACAGGAATGTCGCAGTCCAAGAGCCCGGGGCGCTTTCAGCCTAGGCCCGCGCGCCCGCAGGGCAGGGCCGACCATGCGTGCCGAACGGAATCCAGCGCCGAAGAGGCACTTCGCGAACCTCGACCCAGACGTCGATCTGGGCACAGTGGGCGCCGCGAACGAAGAAGCCGCCGTTGAACTGCGACTCGGACGCGCCCTTCACGCGCGCGCCCGCCATCATCCCCTTGGCACAGGCGCTGAACCGCACCGCCGAGACGCCGTCGGAGAGGCGCAGGGGACGTCGCGGACCGCGGCCGCTCATGTCGTCGTCATAGAGCAAAGAGAGGCGGCCACGCTCGAATTCCGGCACGGAGAGCGTCACCGCCGCGCCCGCTCGCACAACGGCCAGCACCTTCGCATCTCCGCCCACCTCAAAGAAACGCGCCGGCTGATTGGCATCGGCCCCTGCGAGCAGCTCGAGCGGGCCCGCAACCGTGGCCTCGCTCCGAGCCCTCGGGTCGATGTCTCCATAGACGGCGGTCCGGCAGCCCCGGGTCGTCTCAGCCGCTGGAGCCTTCAAATGTTCGCCCACCGCCGGCTGAGCGGAGTCGTTCCCACAAGCGGAGAGCGACACGATCACGGCACCGACCAAGCCGGAGGCGAGAAGGGCTACGTGTGCGGAAGCGGCTGACATCACCCAATCTACGGCCGCGGACCGCGATCAGGTCCGCAAACCTCCTCGCTGCCGGGAGTTTGACTTCCGCTCGCCGGCGGTGCGGTCCATCACGAGGCCGCGCCGCAGGTGAAGGTTCCACTTCCGGGATCTCAGTGCGGCGTCGGCAATGGCCGTACGATCGCTTGAACCGCCCACGA
>JBKPFQ010000054.1:0-10336 GCA_046728915.1 Actinomycetota bacterium
CGGCTATCCGGTCGGGGTCTTCCTGCCCCTGGGGGTCGGCCGGGCGCTGGTGGGTCAGGATGTCGCCTGGGTGATCCAGCCCTACATGGCGTTCATGGGTGCCCTGCTCGCGCTCGGCGCCTGGTCGATTGCCGAGCCCCTCGTCAAGCCCCGCGGTCTGCGGGCCCTGGGGGCGTTCCTCGGCGCGCAATCGGCGCTCCTGTTCGGCTACTACCTGTGGGGAGGAATCAAGGAGATGGCCGCCGCCGCCCTGATCGTCTCCATCGCGGGGCTGGCGGCGTTCGCCGCACGCGAGTGGCTGTCTCCGCGACCGCTCGTGCCCCTGGCGCTGATGAGCGCGGCGCTGATCGCGGTCCTGAGCGGCGGCGGGGCGGTCTGGCTCGCGCCGATGCTCGTGGTGGTGCTGGTCGTGTTCGTCCGCTTCCTGGGCTGGGCCACGGCGGTGCTCAGGACGGGTGTCTTCGTTGTGGCGACCGCGGTCATGTGCCTGCCGGTGATCATCCCCGGCGGGCTTTTGCCCCCGACCTCCTCGCCGCTCACCAGCGAGACCGCGCTCGGGAACCTGTTCCACTCCCTGAACGGCTTCCAGCTGTTCGGCGTGTGGCCGACTGGGGACTTCCGCGTCGACCCGCACGAGCTGGCGACGACCTACGCGCTGATCGCCGTGGTGGCGATCGCCGCGCTGATCGGGCTGGCGCTGGCGGTCCGGGCGCGTTCCTGGGCGCTCGTCATCTACCTGGGTACGGCGATCGCTGTCTCGCTGGCGGTCTACGTCATCGGCTCTCCCTGGGTCGGGGGGAAGGCCCTGGCGACAGCGTCGCCGGCCATCCCGCTCGTGGCCGCTGCGGGCGGCGTGGCGCTAGTTTCCGAGGGGCGCTACGTGGAGGGGGGAGCGCTGATCGCGGTCCTCGCGGTCGGTGTCCTGTGGTCCAACGCCCTGGCCTACCGGGACGTCAGCCTGGCGCCTCGCGCCCAGCTCGCGGAGCTCGAGACGATCGCCGGCGTGATCGGCGACACCGGCCCCACGCTGATGACCGAGTACCAGCCGTACGGGGTGCGCCACTTCCTGCGCGACGCCGCGCCGGAGGGGGCGTCGGAGCTTCGCCGCCGGGAGGTCCCACTTCTGAGCGGGCACGGGCTGCGAAAGGGCATGACCGCGGACCTGGACGACTTCCAGCTCGGGGCGATCCTCACCTACCGCACGCTCGTCCTGCGCCGGGGCCCGGGCGGGAGCCGGCCCCCGTCGCCGTATCGCCTCGTCTACGAGGGCAGGTACTACGACGTGTGGCAGCGGCCGGCGAGCTCGACCCGATTCGTGATCGAGCACCTCGGTCTCGGGACCGAGACGGACCCGGCGAGCGTTCCGAAGTGCCCGGAGGTCCGGCGCCTGGCGCGCCAGGCCGGCCCGGGCGGCGAGCTGGCGGCGGTGAGGCGGGACCCCGTGGTCGTGGTCCCGGTGGTCCAGACCGAGCACCCGGCGGCCTGGAACTCCTCGCAGTATGAGTTCGCACTGCTTCCGCGGTCGCCGGGCACGCTCACCGCCCAGGTCACCATCCCGCATTCGGGCGAGTACTCGATCTACCTCGGCGGGTCGGTCCGCCCCCAGGCGGATCTCGAGGTGGACGGCGAGGAGGTGGGCTCCGTGCGGCAGGACCTGAACAACGTCGGCGAGTACGTGCCCCTCGGCCTCACCGAGCTCAGCGCGGGGTCGCACGACATCTCGATCACCTTCCACGGCGCCGATCTGCATCCGGGGAGCGGCGGCGTGGCGCAGCCCATCGGGCCGCTTGCGCTCACCGATCAGGATGCTGCGCAGACCAAGATCTCGTACTTCCCGGTTGGCCAGGCCGGCCGGCTCTGCGGCAGGCCCTGGGACTGGATCGAGGCCGTGAGCGGGCACTAGCTGAAGCCGCCTGGCGGCGCGGCTATCGTCATTGGCGTGCCGCAGTTCCAGCTGAATCCCGCCTACACCGCCACCGCGGACCAGCCGAAGGCGATCGGCTCGCTCGCGGAGGGCCTCGGGGCCGAGGAACGGTTCCTGACGCTCCTGGGCGCGACGGGGACGGGCAAGACGTTCACGATGGCCGGTGTCATCGAGCGGATGCAGCGGCCGGCGCTCGTGATCGCGCACAACAAGACCCTCGCGGCGCAGCTCTGCAACGAGTTCCGGGAGTTCTTCCCCGACAACGCCGTCGAGTACTTCGTCAGCTACTACGACTACTACCAGCCGGAGGCATACGTCCCGGCGCAGGACCTCTACATCGAGAAGGACTCGTCGATCAACGACGAGATCGACCGGCTGCGCCACTCGGCCACCGCGGCGTTGCTCGCCCGCCGCGACGTGGTGATCGTCGCGTCGGTCTCGTGCATCTACGGCATCGGCTCACCGGAGCTCTACCGCGAGCAGATGCAGCTCTTCAAGGTGGGGGAGTGGGTCAATCGCGACGAGCTGTTCCGCAAGCTGATCGGCATGCAGTACGGGCGCAATGACACGAACCTCACCCGGGGCACGTTCAGGGTGAAGGGGGAGATCCTCGAGGTCTTCCCGGCCTATGCGGAGACGGCGTACCGCATCGCCCTCTTCGGCGATGAGGTCGAGGACATCCAGCACTTCGATCCGCTCACCGGCGAGGTGCTCGACGAGATCGACCACGTGGCCGTGTGGCCGGCGACGCATTACGTGACCAAGGAGGAGACGATCGAGCGCTCGGTTGCGGAGATCAAGCAGGAGCTCGAGGGGCGCGTGGCGTGGTTCGAGGAGCGCGGCAAGCTCCTGGAGGCTCACCGGCTGCGCCAGCGAACCGAGTACGACATGGAGCTCCTGAAGGAGCTCGGGTTCGCGCCTGGCATCGAGAACTACTCGCGGATCCTCGACGGCCGCGCCGAGGGGAGCCCGCCGCACACGCTCATCGACTACTTCCCCGACGACTTCGTCGTCTTCGTCGACGAGTCCCACCAGACCATCCCGCAGCTGGGCGGCATGTACGAGGGCGATCGCTCGCGAAAGCAGACCCTCGTCGACCACGGCTTCCGGCTGCCCTCGGCGCTCGATAACCGGCCGCTTCGCTTCGAGGAGTTCCTCAGCCGGATCGGACAGATCGTCATGGTGTCGGCGACGCCCGGCGAGTTCGAGCACGCGTCGGCGTCGCGGGTCGTCGAGCAGATCGTCCGACCGACGGGCATCGTCGATCCGGAGGTCGAGCTGCGCGCGACGCGCAACCAGATCGACGATCTCATGAACGAGGTTCGCCGGCGCGTGGAGGTCAGCGAGCGGACCCTGGTGACCACGCTCACCAAGAAGATGGCCGAGGACCTCACCGCCTACCTCTTGGAGCACGGATTCCGGGTTCGGTACCTGCATTCCGAGATCGACACGCTCGAACGGATCCAGATCGTGCGCGACCTGCGGCTGGGCGAGTACGACGTCCTCGTCGGCGTCAACCTCCTGCGCGAGGGGCTCGATCTTCCCGAGGTGTCCCTCGTGGCGATCCTGGATGCGGACAAGGAGGGCTTCCTGCGCGGCGAAACGAGCCTGATCCAGACGATCGGGCGGGCGGCGAGGAACGTGCGCGGCCAGGTCCTGATGTACGCGGATCGAGAGACGGAGGCGATGCGGGCCGCCATCAGGGAGACCGATCGCCGACGCGCCATCCAGCTGGCGTACAACCGCGAGCACGGGATCACCCCCGAGACGGTCCAGAAGGGCATCTCCGACATCAGCGACTTCCTGGCGATGGAATCCCGGGCCGCCCCGGCGCGCCGGCGACGCGCGCGTGGGGATGGCGAGGTCATCAAGAGCCCGGCCGAGCTCGAGAAGCTGATCGTCGAGCTCGAGGAGGAGATGCTCGCGGCGGCGGACGAGCTGCGCTTCGAGGAGGCGGCCCGAATCCGCGACGAGCTCAAGGAGCTCCGCGCGGACCTGGACGCACTCACCGCCTAGGGATAGCGGTAATCTCGCCGGCATGGATGCGCAGAAGCTCGTCGACCAGGTCGCGCAAAACGTTCGCGAGGCGATCGACGAGGCACAGCGACAGGCCCAGGAGATCCTGAGCGAGGCCCAGGCGCAGGCCGAGCAGGTCCGCGCGGAGGCGGAGAGGCTGCGGGGGGAGGCCGAGCGAATCCGCGCCGATGCCGAGGCCGACGCACGCCGGCGCCTGGACGAGGTTCAGACCGCGCTCGCGGACCTGCAGGGCCGTCTCGGCGGGACTCCCGAGGCCGAAGTGCACCCTGGGCCCGTCACCGTCCCCGAGCCCGAGCCGCCACAGACGCCCGAGCCGCTTCCGGATCCCACCCCCGAGCCGACGCCGGAGCCCGTCCCGGAGCCCACGCCCGAGCCGGTCCCCGAGCCGACGCCGCCACCGGAGACGCCGGAGACTCCCGAGCCGGTCTCCTCAGCCGCCGAGGCGAATGGCGACGACGTCGCCGGCGGCGACGATTCAGCCGCCCGCCTGGTCGCCATGAAGCTGGCGCTGGACGGGACCTCGCGGGAGGCAGCGAAGGCGCAGCTCGCGGCCGAGTACGACGTGGCCGATCTGGACAAGTTGTTGGAAGACGTCTACTCCAGAGCCTCTAAGTAAGCGCACTGACCACTGCCGGCCGGCACCGAGGCGTAAGATCGCAGCGCCTCGCTTTGCATGGGAGGCAGCAGGAGGCACGCATGGAGGAGGAGGCATCGTGAGCCGACTAATTGTCGCGCTCATCGCGACGGTCGCCAGCCTGGTCATCGGCGTCGCCGCGGCGAGCGCAAACACGTACTTGACTACGGGGCCGACGGACGCGAGCGCCGGTCCCAGTCCGTTCCCGCCGGGATGCGGCGGGCCGGGCGAGGCCTTTCACACAGCGTCCGACGTCACGCCCCTCAACTTCCCCGGCACCGAGGTGGAGCCGTGGATCGAGGTCAACCCGCAGGACCCGAACGACGTCGTCGGTTTCTGGCAGCAGGATCGCTGGAACGACGGCGGCGCTCACGGGCTCGTCGCCGGCGTCTCGCACGACGGCGGGACGAGCTGGACCAAGTCGTGGCCGGCCCTCAGCAACTGCGCGGGAGGAACGGCCGCCAACGGCGGCGGCTACGAGCGATCGTCAGACCCATGGGTGTCGTGGTCGCCGAGCCCGTCGAACGGGCTGGGGACGCTGCACGCGATCAGCATCTCGTTCGATCGCTCAACGGCACACAACGCGGTGCTCACGAGCCGGTCGCTCGACGGAGGCGACACGTGGAGCCCACCGACGACGCTCAGGGAGGACAACTCGAACTCGGGGCCGCTGGCCAACCGGTTCAACGACAAGGAGTCGATCACGGCTGATCCGATCGACACCAACAACGTCTACGCGGTGTGGGATCGGATCGAGTCGCCGAACGACAACCCGCTGACCCCGCCCCAGGCGTACGCGCACGCGCTCGCCTTCCGCGGACCGACGTGGTTCGCCCGCAGCACCGACAACGGGGCGAGCTGGGAGACGGCGCGCAAGATCTTCGCGCCCAAGCCGTCGCGCACGCAAACCATCGGCAACCAGATCGTGGTGCTGCCGAACGGGGATCTCGTCGACGGGTTCAACTACATCACCGGCTCGAACGGTCACAAGATCCGCAGCGGCGACAAGGCGGCGGTGATCTTCTCGGACGACCAGGGAACCACCTGGTCGTCGACGCCGACGATCATCGCCAACATGGGCGACCGCGGTGTGCGCGATCCCGAGCCCGTGAACTGCCCCGGCGACAACACGCCGTCGACACCCTGCCTGCTGGTGCGAACCGGCGACATCCTCCCCGACTTCGCGGTCGACTACTCGAGCGGCCCGACGAATGGGGACATGTACGCCGTCTGGCAGACGCACACGTCGGCGACGGTGGAGCAGCTCGGCTCGACCATCCCGGTCGACGACACGATCCTGCTGTCACGGTCGACCGACGGCGGCCATACCTGGTCGACGCCGGTCAAGGTGAACCACACCAGCGCCGGGAAGCAGGCGTTCACGGCGTCGGTTCACGTGGCGAGCAATGGCGACGTTGCGGTGACGTACTACGACTTCCGCAATGACGTCTCGGGTGACGCGGCGCTCAGTACGGATTACTGGGTCGTCCACTGCCATGCCGCGATGACCGACTGCAGCCAATCGGCGGGCTGGCCCGCGGCGAACGAGAACCGGCTCACGCCGGCCTCGTTCGACATGCGGTCGGCGCCGTACGCGATCGGGTACTTCACGGGCGATTACGAGGGACTCGACAACTTCGGGACCACGTTCACGCCGTTCTTCGTCCAGGAGGCGCCTGGCGCCACGCACGCGAATCCGCTGACCGACGCGTTCTATTCGACCGCCCATCCGTAGGGCTGGAGAAGCCCGCTGAGGTGCCCTCCCCGGCATCGCCGGGGAGGGCCCTCGGCCTGCGGTGATCGGTCGGCTACCGGGGCCGTTTGAACGTCCCCGGTGCCCCACCGGCGCGCGCCTCCGCGGAGTACGCGGCCATGTCCTGCGTCCAGAACTCGACGACGTTGCCGTCCGGATCGGTGACGTAGATCGCCCGGTCGTCGCCGAGCTGGATCGGTCCCTCGACCTCGGTCCCCTGGGAGCGCAGCCGCTCGAGCAGGGGATCGAGGTGGTCGCGCGCGAGCTGAAATGCGAAGTGCACGTGCGCGCCGCCCTGCCCGCCGGCGAGCCCCACCTGCGGCGTCCACAGCCCAAGCCGCGCGCTGTCGCCGATCAGATACCAGCGACGGTCGTCGCGCCCCTCGCCGTACCTGGTCTCCTCGAAGCCGAGGACCTCGCCGTAGAAGTGGCGCGCCGTGTCCAGGTCGGAGACCTCCAGGACTAGCTCCGAGATGCCGGTCACTGGTGGTGGGTCGGGCACGCGGCGAGCTTAAAGGCTGTGCTGGCACCCTAGACGGATGCGCGGCGAGTTCTACAGACGCATCCTGGCCGTTCGCGATGCCAGGCAGCCCATGCTCGGAACGGCGATCGACCGGATCCCGATCGCTGCGATGTCGCTGGCCACGATCCTGCTGGTGCGGGCCGAGACGGGCTCCTTTGCGATCGCCGGTGTCGTGCAGGCCGCGTTCGCGATCGCAACCGCAGTCTCGTTCCCGGTGCAGGGGAGACTGATCGACCGGCTGGGCCAGACGGACGTCCTGTCGATCGCGCTGGCGCTGAACCCCATCGCGCTCATCGCGCTTGTCCTCGCCGCGAAGGCGGGCGCGCCCGCGGTTGCCCTCGCCGCGGTCGGAGCCGGGTGCGGCGCGACGGTGCCCGCCACCGGCTCATGCATGCGCGCGCTGTGGTCGACCCTCATCCGCGACCCCTCCCTGCGCCAGAGCGCCTATGCGCTCGACGCAGTCTCGCTCGAGGTGGCGTTCATCGCCGGCCCGCTCGTCACGGCGGCGCTGGTCGCGGTGGCATCTCCCACCATCGCAGTGCTCGCCAACGCCATCTTCGCTTCCGGCGGAACGCTCATCTTCGTCCTGTCTCGGGCATCCCGCGCCTGGCAAGGCCAGGCGGGGCCCCTGAGCTGGGCGGGGCCCCTGAGCTCGCCTGGGATCGTCGCGCTCCTACTCGTGGAGGTCTCATTCGGGGTCGCGCTCGGTGCCATGGAGATATCGATCATCGCCTTCGCCACGCAGGAGGGCTCGAGCAGCATGTCCGGCGTCCTCATTGCTGTGCAGGCCGTCGCGAGCATGGTCGCGGGCCTCTGGTATGGCTCGCGACGCCACGCGGCTCCGGCGGCAGACCGCTACGCCCGTATCTGCCTCCTCATGGCCCTGGGGTTCGCGCCACTCCTCCTCACCACGTCCATCGCCGAGGCGCTTCCCCTGATGGCTGTCAGCGGGTTCGCCCTGGCGCCCGCCGGGAGCGTGCTGTACACGCTGGTCGACGAGCTGGCACCGCCCGGCACCGCGACCGAGGCGTTCACATGGATGATCACGTCGGTTGCCGGCGGGGTTGCTGCGGGGAGCGCGCTGGGCGGAGCGCTCGTGACCGGCGGTCATCCGCACCGCGGTCTGGCCGCGACGGTGGCGGCGGCGGTGGTGGCGTGCGCCGTGGCCTACCTTGCGCGCCCGCGCCTCCGCGCCGCCACCAGCGTGGCATGACGAGCACCCAGGGCGGCGATCCCGGCAGTGACGCTGGAAGTCCCCACTTTGGGTGCCCTTCGTCCGCGCCGACGCACCGCTCCATGGGAACGCCCGTTCGCGTCCGTAAACTCGTACTGCATGGCTCCGTCGGACCGAATCGTCATCTCCGGCGCCCGCGCGCACAACCTGAAGGGGATCGACCTCGAGCTGCCGCGCGACTCGCTGATCGTCATGACCGGCCTCTCCGGGTCCGGGAAGTCGAGCCTGGCGTTCGACACCATCTACGCGGAGGGCCAGCGGCGCTACGTCGAGTCGCTGTCCGCGTACGCTCGCCAGTTCCTCGGGCAGATGGAGAAGCCCGACGTCGACTCGATCGAGGGCCTGTCGCCGGCGATCTCGATCGACCAGAAGACGACCTCGCGCAACCCACGATCGACGGTGGGTACGGTCACGGAGATCTACGACTACCTCCGTCTTCTGTGGGCGAGGATCGGGAAACCCCACTGCTACAACTGCCGCGCCCCGATCCAGGGTCAGTCGCTGGAGCAGATCACGGACAGGGTGCTCACGCTGCAGGACGGGACCAGGTTCATGGTCCTCGCGCCGATCGTGCGGGGCCGCAAGGGCGAGTACGGGCGGCTGCTCGACGAGATGCGCGGTCAGGGTTACGTCCGCGCGGTGATCGACGGCGAGCTCCGCCGTCTCGACGAGGACATCGAGCTCGACAAGAAGTACAAGCACGACATCTCCGTCGTCGTCGATCGCCTGGTGATGAAGGAGGGTGTCCGCAAGCGGCTCTCGGAGTCGATCGAGGCCGCGTCGCAGCTCTCCGAGGGTCTGGTGGAGATCGAGGTGGTGGATGCTCGCGGTGGTGAAACCCCCGCGGGTGCGGCGGCGGGAGCACAAGGGGGACGCCCGAGCCGAAGGCGAGGGCAGGGTCTTCTTGCGGGAGCGGAGCAGGCGGCGGGCGTTAGTGTCCTGAGCGGGCCCAGCGCCGGCAAGCGTGGCGAGGTGCTCGTCTTCTCCGAAAAGTTCGCCTGCCTGAACTGCGGCACGTCGATGCCGGAGCTCGAGCCGCGGATCTTCTCCTTCAACTCCCCGCACGGGTGCTGCCAGCGCTGTCACGGGCTGGGGTTCCAGCGCGTGATCGACCCGGAGTTGATCGTCCCGGACCCGACGCTGTCGATCTCGGAGGGCGCGCTGGAGCCGTGGACGAAGGCCGCGTCGATGTACCACCGCCGGCTGCTGGAAGCCGTCGCCGAGGCGAACGGGATCGACGTCGACGTGCCGTGGCAGGACCTGTCCGAGCGCGATCGGAAGCTGCTGCTCGAGGGCACGGGGGACGACCGGCACACGGTCAGCTACCGCAACCGCTTCGGGCGCCGGCGCACGTACACGGTGCGGTTCGAGGGCATGCTGAGGAGCCTCGAGCGCCGGTACGAGAACACGGACTCCGACAACACGCGCGAGCGGATCGAGGGGCTCATGGCGCTGCGACCATGCCCCGTGTGCGGCGGGGCCCGGCTGCGGCCGGAGAGCCTTGCCGTCACGGTCGGCGGCCTCAACATCTACGAGTACACCCAGCGATCGGCGCGGGCGGCGTTGCGCTGGATCGAGGACCTGGAGATGACCGACACGGAGCGCGCGATCGCCCGGCTCGTCGTGCGGGAGATCGCCGAGCGGCTGCGGTTCCTGGACAGCGTGGGGATCGGGTACCTGTCACTCGAGCGGGCGGCGACGACGCTGTCGGGCGGCGAGGCGCAGCGGATCCGGCTCGCCACGCAGATCGGCTCCTCCCTCGTGGGTGTGCTCTACATCCTCGACGAGCCCTCGATCGGGCTTCACCAGCGCGACAACGCGAAGTTGATCGACACGCTTCAGCGGCTGCGGGACCTGGGCAACACGGTCATCGTGGTGGAGCACGACGAGGGGACGATCCGTTCCGCCGACCATGTGGTCGACCTCGGCCCCGGCGCCGGCGAGCACGGTGGCGAGGTGGTGGCCGACGGAACGCCCGCGAAGGTCGCGCGTACCGCCTCCTCGCTCACGGGCCAGTACCTGAGCGGAAAGCGGGCCATTCCCGTGCCCGAGCACCGCCGCGCGCCTCGCGATGAGTTGGTCGTCCGCGGAGCTCGGCAGCACAACCTCAAGGGAGTGGACGTCACCGTGCCGCTCGGCGTCTTCTGCTGCGTCACGGGCGTCTCCGGCTCGGGCAAGTCGACCCTGGTGAATGAGACCCTCTACCGGGCGGTAGCCAACCGCCTGCACCG
>JBKPFQ010000055.1:0-3886 GCA_046728915.1 Actinomycetota bacterium
CGGATCGTGGCGTGGGTTCCCTGCCTGAGCGGGGCGTAGGGGTCCTCGACCGTGAAGGTGACCAGCGCCTGGCCGTGGTCGCCTAGGGCGATGTCCTTGACCGAGCCCGAGGGGACGCCGGCGACGACTACCTGGGAGCCCTTGACTAGCTGGCTGGCGTTCTGGAACTCGGCGGTGACTTCATAGGTCGACCCGCCGCGCAGCAGGAGCAGGGCGACGGCCACCGCGGCCACTGCCAGGGCCACGATGGCGGCAATCCGGCCCACCGCTGAAGACGTCGTCACTGTCTTTGGGTCCTCTCCATCCCACGCCGCCCGTGAGTCCCTCCACGCACGCACCGGAAGCTTCGCGCCCGGCCGTCGGAATTGTCAAAGGACAACCGTGCGTGGAAACCGCCTGCCCAGGCATGAACGCCCACCCCTTTCTTGACTTAGTGTTAAGGGCCCCTCAGCTGATCGCTAGGGGTGAGCGGCAGTGCCCGAGATCGCCGTTGATCCGGCCCATACCGGCTGGAAGGACGCCGTGCGGTTGTAGCTCTCATAGAGCAGCGTCGAGTCCGGCGCGCCGGGCGCGCAGACCCGCTGGAAGAGACCGTAGCCGGCACCGGTCGTCAGGGTCGCCCCGGCGTTCTCGGGATCGGGCTGGGTCGCGGCCACCGCCAGGCCAACGTAACAGCGGGTATGTCGCCATGCGCTGGTTCACATGGCGTTCACGCGGCCGGGAACGGGGCTACCCGGCGGCGCCGAAACGGCTGGCGACCTCCGGCCAGTTGACCACGTTCCACCACGCGTCGATGTAGTCGGGACGCCTGTTCTGGTACTTCAGGTAGTAGGCGTGCTCCCAGACGTCGACGCCGAGGAGCGGCGTCTGCCCGTCGGAGATCGGCGAGTCCTGGTTGGCGGTCGAGACCACGGCCAGCCCGGAGCCGTGGTGGACCAGCCACGACCAGCCCGACCCGAAGCGGTTCACCCCGGCGGTCTTGAACTCGTCCTTGAACGAGTCGAACGACCCGAAGGCGTCGTCGATCGCGGAACGCAGGTCGCCGTCGGGCTCGCCGCCGCCGTCGGGGCTCATGATCTGCCAGAAGAAGGTGTGGTTGGAGTGGCCGCCGCCGTTGTTGCGGACGGCGGTGCGGATGTCGTCGGGGAGCTCGTCGAGGTTGCGAAGCACCTCGTCCACGTCCTTGTCCGCCCAGTCAGTGCCCTCGAGCGCGGCGTTCGCCTTGTCGACGTAGGCCTGATGGTGCTTGTCGTGGTGCACGCGCATCGTCTGCTCGTCGATGTGCGGCTCGAGCGCGGCGTAGTCGTAGGGAAGATCGGGGACCGAGTAAGCCATCTACCGCTCCTTCGTCGCTGAAGTTGGGTTGTGAATTCAGCCTATCCGAGAGCCTCGCGAAAGCCGGCGCGCCAGCTCGCATGTCTCGGCTCCCACCCCAGCTCGCGTTTCGCCTTGGCGTTCGAGGCGCCGCGAAGCCCGGTGGCGAACACAGCGGCCAACGGCCCCGCCGCGAGGCGAGCCAGGAGGACCGGGACCCGGAACGGCCGCTTGGCGCCGAGGGCGTCGGCGTACACCGGCAGCCACTCGCGCAGGGGAGCCGGGTCGTCGTCGACCACGTTGTAGATCCCGGGCGCGCCCCGCTCCACGGCGGCAACGGTGGCCGATGCGGCGTCCTCGATGTGGATGAACGAGAACACCGCATCACCGCGACCGACGATCGGGAAGCGACGCCGGCGGACCTGCTCGGCGATGTTCCCGTCGTGCGCGTAGTAGGTTGCCGGCCCATAGAACTGGCCATAGCGAAGCACGAGGCCCTCCAGCCCGGGTGTCTCGGTGGCCTCCCGCTCGTGCTCGAGCGTCGCTTCAACGCCGGTCCCGAAGGGCTCCGGTGCTTCCGTCCATGGCCGGGCGTCCTCGTCCTTCACCATCTCCCCCTCCGGCGCGTAGAGAAACGCGATGCTCTGCGTGACGAAGCGCCCCGAGCCGGCCTTCACCGCCGCCCGGATCAGGCTCCGCCCACCCTCGGCGCGCGCGCGATTCGTCGCCTCGTAGTCGATCTTGCGCGGGTTGTACTCGCGGGGCAGGCGCGTCAGCTGGCTGATGACCACCTCGGGGCGCGCCTTCGCAACGGTCGACTCGACCGCTTGGGGGTCGAGAGCGTCGCAGACCACCGCCTCGGCGCCGGCCTCGCGAATCGCATCGCGACCGGCCTCCCCGCTCGTCATGCCCACCACGTCGTGGACGCGGGCGACCAGCTGCCGCACGAGCGGCCGCCCGATGACCCCGGAGGCACCCGCGACGAAGACCCTCATCGAGCGTGAGGCTACGCGAACCGAGGAGCCTACCTCAGGCCCGCGATCTCGAACAGGAGTGCCCGAGGGTTCCCGGAAGAAAGGATGGACGCCAGGGGACCGCGGTTGAGCACCGGGGTGACCCGGATGCCGAGGCCGATCACCCGCTGGCGCCAGACCCGATGATGTCTGCGCCGGCCCCACCAGGCGACTGGTCGACGGCTCCCGCGCCGGCGACTCCTGCGCCTCGGCGGGGGATCGTCCAATATTTCTCTTTAGTCGTCGATATCGGGGCGGCCGGATTTGAACCGGCGACCTCACCGACCCGAACGGTGCGCGCTACCAGGCTGCGCCACGCCCCGAGAGCAAGTCATTCTAGGGGCCGGTTGCCTGCCGTTCAGGAGCCGCTCACGGCGGCGACCGCGGCGTCCACCTGCGCCTTCGTGGGCCCGTCCTGGAGCACCTTTGTCCCCCCCGGCCCGTCGACGATGATCGAGGGAGCCTCGATCCGCAGGCCGTACTCGGCGGCCAGCTTCTGGTCAGCGTCCACCCGCTCCTTGACCGACTGCGATGCCATGTCGTTGTGCCAGGTGTCGAGGTCGAGGTCGGTGATCGAGTTGCCGATGTCGTCGAGGAACTCGTCGGTCACGGTGCCGCTGGGCGCCTCGTCCTGGTTGCGGAAGAAGAGCTCGGCGAAGAACCACTCGCGGTCCTGGTCGCCCGCGGCGGTCGCGGCGTAGGCGGACTGGGTCACGTCCGCCTGGCCGAGCGAGTAGTTGTGGAGCTGAAAGCGCACCTCGCTGCCCCGCCCGTACTCCTCGATCAGCGGGTCGACCGTGTCGAGCTGGTAGGTGTCGCAGGTCGAGCACTGGAGGTCCGTGAAGAGGCTGATCGTCACCGGTGCGTCGGGTGACCCCAGGTAGGCGCCGTCCTGCTGGATCCCGCCCAGGAGCTCCTGCACCCCGTCGCCGCCGCTGATCTTGATCACCTTGGGCCCGCCGGTGCCCACAGAGATCGAGATGATCGCGGCGAGCACGCCGACGATGCCCACCCCCAGGAGGAGGCGCGGCAACCACGGGGTGGTCACTACCCGGCGACCGCCTTGTAATAGCGGACGGCGAGCCCCGTCAGGAGCGTCTCGAAGCTCTCCTCGATCGGGCCGCCCGCATCGGTCGAGTAGCTCTCCAGGCCGCGCCGCTCGATCTCCTCGCTGCGCGAGACGACCTCGTCGACGAGGTCGGGATGCTCGTCGCAGAAGTAGGCGCCGATCGAGTACAGCTCGGTGTCCATGAGCGACTCGAGAAACGAGCCGGCCTCTGCCACAGGCGGAGTGCTCTCAGCCACGACCACATCGTAGGGCGCCGGAGGTCGCGGCCTCACCGTGGGCGTTGTCGCAATTTGCGGTCAAACCCATTGACACATCCGCTCCATGGGATAAAACTCAAGGGCGCAATCGACTGGAGGAGACACCGAGTGGCAATTCACCTGACGCCCACCGAGCTCGCCGACGAAGTCAACATGAAGCGGCGCGAGGTGATCTCGAAGTGCATGGAGATGGGCGTCCCGATCTTCAACGGCAGGATCGACAAGACCTTGTT